>JALNYP010000073.1 GCA_023229795.1 Syntrophobacterales bacterium | reverse complement strand
GTAATCGGTCTTGGTTCCACAAGACCTTGGATACACCATTTTTCACAAAATAACTAGCCCTTATGCATTTTTTCCATTAATTTCAAAATAATTTGTCCCCTCTCAGAAGGGGAACTGAACGGTTACCTGGAAAGAAAAGCTATACTTCCGGGCCGCGCGATTACCTGTGCGAAGTCCTCTTTGGTACAGAAGTCCAGGCCCGCAACGGCGACCGACAGGCGGGCCATTGTCTTGCGGAAGTCCTCCGGATAAACGATGGGAGGGTGAAACGCAGCCAAAGATGCCACTGAGCCTGAGAGACTTACTTGAGCGGCTTTAGTGAGCCTGAACAGGATCGTCGTTGTATTTATCTTCCATTCTCGGTATTCTTTCCGAAAATAGTTTTTCTATTTGCCAGAAATGCTTGTCCTGCATGCCGGATTTCAGGAAAATCACCTTATCCTTTGGGGAGAAATCCCCGCCGTCCCGCCTCGCTCTGGCCGCCTGGCAAAAGGCAGGCTGAAGGCCGTCAAATTTCCTCCGCTACCTTACGACGCCGAAAAAGAAAAATTTTCCGAGGCGCTCCAGGTGGCCGGCTTAGGCCATTTGCTGAACGGCCTGGGCAGCCACCAGGCCGCGGTTGCCTGGCTCCCCACCCAGAAGAATCACCCCTGGACTTCCAGCCCGCTGATTTCCGAGGCCCCAGCCTCCTATGCCCCAGCCGTCTTATCCCCCTGGCAGATTACCGGCCTTCGCCTGCCACCGCCGGCAGAAATCGAACTGCTCTGTGCTTGCGTGGGCAAAGAGGTCTTGGCTCCCGGTGTCGTCATCGGGAAGGATTTGGCCTTTTGGGCCGCGGCCCTGCGCTTTGCCGGATCATTGGCGGCCAGACAGCGGTTTCTCCCCGGTCTCAAGGAAATCCAGGGGACTTACTATGCTCGCTGGGAACCGGTGTTATCCGGAAATGACGGCAAGGTGGCCGCCAGACTGGCCGTCCTCATGCCCACGGCTTGCCGGGCCCTGACCCCGGAAGCCGACGCCTCCCCGGTGCGCCCTGCCGCAGAAGTGCTGGACGGCTTCCTGGGCCGAATGGTGGACCATCTGGCCCGGTTTCCCGCCCCCACCGCGGCGCCGGCCCAAGCCCAGCGTGGGCGCCCCGCCAAGAAAGCTCCCGGGTGCGACAGCCTCCATGATCAATGGCTTTGCGCCTTGCAATCGCCGGACGGGCTGATGGCAGGCGACCCCGGCGCTTTGGCCCAGTTACAGGAGCAAATTCAACAATGGCGCCGCCCGGTCACGCTGACTACGGCCGCGCCGTTCCGCCTCTGCTTCCGCCTGGAGGAACCGGAGGAGGAAGCCGAGTCTGAGCCCGGCGAAGAGTCCTGGTTTGTCCGCTACCTGCTCCAGGCCGCGGATGACCCCAGCCTCCTCATTCCCGTCAGAGAGGCCTGGAATCCCCAAAAGCGCACCGCTGCCCTCCTCCGCCTGGGGGAGTTTCACGCCAAAGAGTGCCTGCTGGTGTCGCTGGGCCAGAGCGCCCGCCTCTACCCCGATCTTGCGGCCGGTCTCAAGACCACCCTGCCTGACGGCCACCCTGTGGATACCCGTGGGGCCTTTGCCTTTCTCACCGAAAAGGCCTTGTTACTGGAACAGGCCGGCTTCGGGGTGATGCTGCCCGCCTGGTGGACCGGCCGGGACGCCAAAATGCGCCTGTCGGCACGGGCCCAGGTTAAGTCCCCCAAGATGGCCGGGGGTAGCGGGGTTAACTTGGGCCAAATTGTCCAATTTAACTGGCAGCTGGCCTTGGGCGACGAGGAGCTTTCCCTGGCCGAACTCCAGGAACTGGCCAAGCTGAAATCACCCCTGGTCAAGTTGCGGGGCCAATGGGTGCAGTTGAATGCTGAGGAGATCCAGGCGGCCCTGGACTTCTGGCAGAAAAAGGCGGATGCAGGGATCACCGCCCGGGAGGCTTTACAAGTAGCTTTGGGTGGAGTGCAAACCCCGGCCGACCTCCCCTTTGCCGGACTGGCGGCCGAGGGCTGGATTGGCGATCTTCTGGCGCAACTGCAAAGCCAGGATGCGTTTACCGAATTAACGGTCCCCGACAACTTCCACGGAATCTTGCGGCCCTACCAGGTGCGGGGCTATTCCTGGCTCGGTTTTTTAAAGCAGTGGGGCCTGGGGGCCTGCCTGGCCGACGACATGGGGCTGGGAAAGACCGTGCAGACCCTGGCCCTAATCGCCCGGGAGCGCCAAACCAGCCACCCGGAACCTGTCCTGCTGGTCTGTCCTACCTCCGTGGTGGGCAACTGGCAGAAGGAAGCGGTCCGCTTCACTCCCGATTTGCCGGTTTTGGTGCATCATGGCGTCACCCGTTCCAGGGGCAAAACCCTGGCCAAACAGGTACGGAAATACACCATGGTCATCTCCAGTTATGCCCTGCTGCACCGGGATTTCGATGTGCTCAAAGAGATTGCCTGGTCCGGGGTGATCCTGGATGAGGCCCAAAACATCAAAAACCCTGAGACCAAGCAGGCCAGGGCGGCCCGGGCCTTGCCGGCTGGTTACCGCCTGGCGCTCACCGGGACGCCGGTGGAAAACAATGTGGGTGACCTGTGGTCCATCATGGAGTTTCTCAATCCCGGCTTCCTGGGCTCCCAGACGGAATTCAAACGCCGGTTCTTCATCCCCATTCAGGCCAACCGGGACCTCGAGGCCACCCAACGCTTGCAACGTCTGACCGGGCCGTTTATCCTGCGCCGGCTCAAAACCGACCCCAAGGTCATTGCCGATCTGCCGGAAAAGAACGAAATGAAGGTGTTTTGCAATCTGACCAAAGAGCAGGTTTCTTTGTACGCCGCGGTGGTGGACGAGGCCAGCCGGGCCCTGGACGGAGCCGACGGCATACAGCGCAAGGGGGTCATCCTGGGCATTCTCTCCAAGCTCAAACAGGTCTGCAACCATCCCGCCCAATTCCTGGCCGACAATTCCCCGGTGCCGGGACGCTCGGGGAAGCTGGCCCGGTTGACGGAGATGGTGGAGGAACTCCTCCAGGTCAAAGACCGGGCCTTGATTTTTACCCAGTTTGCCGAGATGGGCAAGATTCTCCAGCGCCACCTGCAGGAAACTTTTGGCCGGGAAGTGCTCTTCCTGCACGGAGGGACCCCCATGAAACAGCGGGACGATATGGTGGGGCGCTTCCAGGCCGACGATAGCCGGTTGCCCCTATTCATCCTGTCCCTGAAGGCCGGGGGCACCGGCTTGAACCTCACCGGCGCCAACCATGTCTTCCATTTTGACCGCTGGTGGAATCCCGCCGTGGAAAACCAGGCCACCGACCGGGCCTACCGCATCGGCCAGACGAGAGACGTCCAGGTGCACAAATTCCTCTGCGTGGGGACCCTGGAGGAGAAGATCGACGAAATGATCGAGCGCAAAAAGGAAGTGGCCGAACGGGTGGTGGGCGCCGGGGAAGGCTGGCTGACCGAATTGTCCACCGCGGAATTAAAAGACCTGATGACCCTGCGCCGGGAAGCCCTGGGGGACTGAGATGAGTTGGTGGCGTTATTATACTCCGAAGCCGGCCCGGGAAGTGAAGGGAGGCATCAAGGCCCAGTCCAGGCGGGGGAATTTCGCCACTAGTTGGTGGGGGCTGCGCTGGATCAAGGTGCTCGAAAGCTTTGATATCGGCGAACGCCTGAACCGGGGGCGCACCTATGCCCGCAAGGGCCAGGTCATGGACATCGAGATTGAGAAAGGGGCGGTGAGGGCCGCGGTGCAGGGTTCCCGTTCCCGACCATACGAAGTGGAGATCCGCTTCCGGCCCCTGTCGCGGGCCCAATGGCATCAGGTTTCAAAGGCTCTGGCGGACCGGTTCATTTCCCTGGCCAAGCTCTTGGCCGGCGAGATGCCGGAAGATATTGAAGAGGTCTTTAAGAGCGCCGAATTGTCCCTCTTTCCCCACCAGTTGCGGGATCTGGAGACCGACTGCTCTTGTCCCGATTGGTCCAATCCGTGTAAGCACACGGCTGCGGTCTATTACCTCCTGGCGGAGGAATTCGACCGGGACCCCTTTCTTCTCTTTAAACTACGAGGTCTCACCCGGGAAGAACTCTTTGAGTTGCTGGGCTACGGTCCCGCCACTACTGCCGTTATCCCTGGGCCGGACCGGAACGAGGTTTCGGAACCTGTCCCTGAAGAGCCACCTTTGGAGCCCGCCTCTTTTTGGGGCGGGGAGGAATGGCCCGGCGACCTGTTCGGTGAGGTCAGCCTCCCCGCGGTTACCGCCAGCTTACCCAAAAGACTGGGCAACTTTCCCTTTTGGCGAGGCCGGACGCCCTTTCTGGAAGCTTTGGAGCCTTTTTATCTTAAGGCGGCCCCGTTAGGAATGGAAATCTATCTGGGACTCATCAAACCGCAGGCTGAGGAGGACAATACCCCGGCCAAATCGTCGAAACCTGTGAAGTCATCCCCCAAAGGCACCAAAACCTGCAAAGGGAAATCCATACTATCAAGACGCACTCGAGGAAAAACCCCACGCAAAAAAACGAAATGAACATAGCAAGGTGTCCTCTTAAATGGCTCACGCATTTCCAAAAATGGACATGATTCGCTCTTCTGAAAGGCCTTCTCGATCAACATGATGCAGCTTTGCTCTGGTGCCGTATGTCTCAAGTAAGGGGATATCAAGGGAATGGGCAAAAATGCATATATGGTCTGGCAAGTGGAAATTTTCAGAGACGTGATAAGTCCCTGAGGATAGCAGATAGTTTGACTTGATTAATTCAAAGTTCCTCAATTACTCGAATTATCAGTTGAGTGACGGGTCGCCGGAAGGCGACCTGAAAACCAATTTCACAATTGCTACTGGCTTTCCGACCGGCACCCATTTTACCTTCTTCTGACGGTATTTGGGTGTTAGATTGATGGTTACAACTGCGCCCGGTGTAGGCGCAGGGCGTTAGTGACTACGGATACCGAAGAAAAGCTCATGGCCGGGCTGAGCAAGATGCCGAACCAGGGGTAGAGCACCCCCGCCGCGATGGGGATGCCAAGAGAGTTATAGACAAAGGCGAAGAACAGGTTTTGCTTGATATT
Source organism: Syntrophobacterales bacterium (assembly GCA_023229795.1). Taxonomy (GTDB): domain Bacteria; phylum Desulfobacterota; class Desulfobaccia; order Desulfobaccales; family 0-14-0-80-60-11; genus 0-14-0-80-60-11. The sequence continues at coordinate 12,625 of JALNYP010000073.1, read as the reverse complement.
CCGCATCGTGGCCCGGCTGAGTACCCGAGCCCGGACGATACCCCGGAGGTCGCCTTTGACCAGGGTAACCCCGGCGCTTTCCATGGCCACGTCCGTCCCCGTCCCCATGGCGATGCCCACCTGGGCCTGGGCCAGGGCCGGGGGCGTCGTTGATCCCGTCGCCGGCCATGGCGACCATAAGGCCCTGTGCCTGCAATTCTTTAACTTTTGCCGCCTTCTGGTCAGGGAGCACCTCGGACACCACCTCGTCAATCGCCAATTTTTTGGCCACGGCCTGGCCCGTAGTGCGGCTGTCGCCGGTGAGCATAACGATTTTAATGCCTTCCTCATGCAGCTTCTCGATAGCCTCGATGGTGGTTTCCTTGATGGGGTCCGCGACCCCCACCAGGCCCGCGGCTTTGCCGTCCACGGCCAGGAACATCACCGTCTGGCCGTCGGCCCGCAAAGATTCGGCTTCCTCAGCCAAACCGCCCAGGTCCACACCCTGGTCCTCCATGAGACGACGATTCCCCAACGCCACCCTACGCCCGTCCACTTCCCCGGCAACGCCCTTGCCGGAGACATATTCGAAGTTCCGGGCATCAGCCAGCTGGATTTCTCGGTCCTGGGCGCCCTTGACGATGGCCGCGGCCAGGGGGTGTTCGCTGCCCCGCTCCAGGCAAGCCGCCAGGCGCAACAAGGTGGCTTCATCCGTACCCTCCAAAGCTTTCACGGTCACCAGCTTGGGTTTGCCCTCGGTGAGCGTCCCGGTCTTGTCCACCACCAGGGTGTCGATCTGGCGCATCACTTCGATGGCTTCGGCGTTCTTGAAAAGCACCCCCACCGTCGCCCCCTTACCCGTGGCCACCATGATGGACATGGGAGTAGCCAGTCCCAGGGCGCAGGGACAGGCGATAATGAGCACCGCCACGGCGTTGATGATGGCGTGGGCCATGCGGGGTTGCGGACCGACCAGAGCCCAGACTGCAAAGGTGGCTATGGCTATGCCCACCACTACCGGCACGAAGTAGGCCGCCACTACGTCCACCAGCTTCTGGATGGGAGCCCGGCTGCGCTGGGCTTCGGCCACCATTTGCACGATCTGAGCCAGCAGCGTCCCCGCGCCCACCCGCTTGGCCTCCATCATCAGGGAGCCGGTACCGTTGATAGTGGCCCCGATGACCCGGTCGCCGCGAGCTTTCTCTACCGGGATGGGCTCGCCGGTGATCATGGATTCATCCACCGAACTCTTGCCCTCCAAGATGTTGCCGTCCACCGGCACCTTTTCCCCGGGCCGTACCCTCAACCGGTCGCCGGCCTGCACCTGCTCCAGGGGAATGTCTTCTTCGGTGCCGTCCTCATTTATCCGGCGAGCCGTTTTGGGAGCCAGCCTCAGCAAGAGTTTGATAGCAGCGCTGGTCTGGCTTCGGGCTTTCAGTTCCAACACCTGGCCCAGGAGCACCAGGGTAACGATGAAGGCCGCGGCTTCGAAATAGACCCCCACCTCGCCGGAGGCATTCCGGAAGGAAGCTGGAAAAATTTCGGGAAAAAATTTGGCCACCAAGCTGTAAGTGTAGGCCACGCTCACGCCAAGACCGATGAGGGTGAACATGTTCAGACTGCGGTTGATGACCGACTGCACCCCCCGCACGAAAAACGGCCAGCTGCACCAGAGTACTACCGGGGTCGCCAATCCCAACTCCACCCAGCCCCAAAAGTGCGATGATGCCAGGCGTTGGAGTGGGTGACCCGGGATGAGGTGTCCCATGGCAATTACGACCACAGGGATCGTCAGCACCAGGGCCACCCAGAAACGCCGCCGCATGTCCCGCAGCTCCGGATTTTCTTCTTCTTCCACGGCGACGGTGCGGGACTCCAGCGCCATGCCACATTTGGGGCAAATTCCCGGGGCTTCGCTAACAATCTCCGGGTGCATGGGGCAGGTCCATTCGGTGTGCGTCAGGGGAACGGGCGGAGCCGCCGGTTCCAGAGCCATGCCGCATTGAGGGCAATCCCCTGGGGTATCCTGCACAATTTCCGAATGCATCGGGCAGGTAAAAATTTGCCTGGGAGCAGTTTCAGCCGGTTCAGCGGCATGGATTTCCGCTGAGCCAGATTCGACATAGCGTTCCGGGGCGGCTTTAAACTTTGCTAAGCAGTGGCTGCTGCAAAAAAGGTATTCCTGGCCTTGGTAAGTCGCCCGGAATTCGCTCTCGGGTTCCACGTTCATGCCGCAGACCGGATCTTGGAGCACTGAACTGGAAGAGGCGGAAGCATTCATTGGAAGTCCCTTGGTTGAAAACCAATAAATTTACTTAAAAGTAGTCACCCCGACCGGAGCGGGCAACCTGGGGAAGTTGAGGTACAAGCGACGACCCAGTAACAGGCGCAATATATGAGCGTAGAGACAACCGGACGGCAAAGAGGGGCATTTGGGGAAGCCCATGATATAATAAAAAAAAGCCGCGGCACCAGGTTATTTTTTCTCCTTAACCGGCGTAAATTCCTTTTCGCTTTTTGGTCCGAGGACCACACATGTTTAAATTTAAAAGCCTATAAAAACGTCTGCTGGTTTTTCTCATAATTCCGGTGTCCCTCTTCCTGGGGGCCAGCGGACTTATCGGCTATAATTTTATTCGAGACAGCCTGGTGAAGGAATGGCAACAGATCGCCATCCTCAGGATGGAGCGCGCCGCCCATCAGATGGATATGCGGCTGCACCTGCCTATGCAATGGATGGAGGCAGTCGCTAAAGCCAAGAATGCAGAAATTCAAGATTGGACCTTACAACAGCTAAAGGGCGAGGATGGCATCGAAGGGGTTTATTTAACCTGGGGCAAGAGGGTGCCAGTATCTGCTAAAGTCGAAAAGATATCTGCCATCGAGTATTTTTACCCGCCTGGCCAGGAAACCGTGGGTCTCCGGGGAGAACTTCTGGATGCCGCTAACCAGCCTTTGGGGCGGCTTGAAGCTTTAGTCAGCTATAAGTACCTGATGAAAGACATGAGTATGCGGCTCAGGGCGCCTAATAAATGCCCTCCAGGGGTGAGGGGTTGGATGGCCCATAGTCCCATGGCACCGGCTTTCTTGAAAGAACGTATGCCTCAGGAAGTGGCCTGATGGTCACCTCCGGTCCTAAAGGCTTTTTTCCAGATACTTCACACAGGGGGTCCAAGATCGCAGCGGCCTCTTGCAGCCCTTGCAGGACGTCTCTCCCTGGCGCTGCTTGCAGTAGCTGTTGACCACGTACTCAAATATCCTGGCATTGCGAATGGCAAAGGCGATTTCTTCGGCGATGGAGTCCAGCAGCAGGCGCTCCTCGTCTGTGAAAGGTTCACCCCCAAGTTTATTCAGGACTTCCATCACCCCGATCTTTTCTTCCCCTGCGGTGAGAGGAATGGCAATCATATTCCGGGTGCTAAAGCCATATTGGGAATCGATCTTGCCAAAAAACCGCGGGTCCTGAGGCACGTCCTTGATAACTTCCGACCTCTGGGTCTGCACTAGAGAACCTGCTATGCCCTGGTCGGCAGGAAAGGTCGCGGACATGAGCACCGGCTTGGCAGGACCCTCTATGCTATAAAATTGAAAATTCGCCTGATCCTCGTCCAGGAGAAGAACAGAGGCTCCTTCCGCAGACACGGTTTCCATGACGACGTTCAAAACCGCCTCCAGGAGTTCGTGAGGGTCCAGGCATTGGGCGACCATGGAGCTAACCGTCAGGTAGGTATTGAGGTACCTGGTCTGTTTCAGAAGTTGCCGGTGCGCGGCGTCTAAGCGTAAGCGACTCTCTCTGAGTCGCTGTAAAATGAAGCCTATGAAACCCCACACTACCCCGCCAAACACGCCAAAGATGAGCAACATGGGCCACATGTGCAGGTGGAAGCTGTGGGAAAAGGCTCCCAGTATGTCAATTGGCGCGCTCGAAATAATAGAATTGTAAAAATTCTGGGCCAGCATCGATAGGGGGTGGCCAATGAAGATTCCCACCGCGATGCCGAACAGGATGCCGATCCAGGGATAGACCCAGGTTCTCTCCTTGCGGATCGGCTCACACTCCTCAGGATTCATGTTGCCTCTCGATTGGCTTAGTAGCTGCCAGTTCCTTTTTCAGGGTTTCTGAAACTTATCCCTTCCTTTAGCTTAACGAATTCTTGCTGGGTGCTTGGGAAACTCGATGATAAAAACCCCGCCCTCCCCCGGTCTACTCCAGGCTGAGAGGTGTCCGCCAATTTTCCCCAGCAAGTGGATGCTTACCCTGAGGCCCAAATGGGTGCTCTCAGCCTCCCGTCGCTCCCCGGAGATTGCCAGATTACGTTTGAGTTCCTGAATATCCATGCCCGGGCCGTTATCCCGGACCTCGACTTGTAAGCGCTGGCCCGAATCCACAACTCTAATCTGAATGATGTCGCCATATTTCATGGCATTAGACAGGACGTTCTGCAAGATAACTTCCATTGTATGGGGCTCAAACGGGAAAATCAGCGTATCCCGGCAATCTTCCAGAGGCTGGCCATTGATTTCCACCCGGATATTCTTTTCCCGGAACCGCAACCCTAAGAGGTCGTCTACACAATGAATCAGGAAAGGATAAAAATCTTGACGCCCCAACGTTAAAGCGTCACTGGTTAAAGCTTTCAAAAACAGGAGTTCCTGTCCTAAGGTATGCGTCAAGCGCTGGGCGGCTTCCTCAAGGATATCCACGTTATGTTCAATGGATTCGTAGTCCTTATGAAAATCCTCATAGGTGGGGCATTTGCCTTCTTCGAAGCAGCGGCGTATGGTTTCATCCATGTTCGTCAGTTTCCGCTTTATGCGGCTGGAAAAGCCACTAATTCCTATGGCCAGGTTTTTGTAATGATGTCTCAACGTGGCTACCTGGAGCTCGAACTCCTGGTGCAAGCTGTTTAGGCGCAGGCGATTCTCTCTGAGACGCTGCATTACGAACGCTATAATTCCCCAGGAAACCCCGCCGAACACGGAGAAGAGCAGCATCATGGGCCACATATGGAAGGCGAAGCTATGAAAAAGAGCGCCGGTCACATCACAAGTGGTCCCTGAAATCAAACATTCGTGAAGGTTATACGCCAGCATGGCAAGGGGATGCGCGATCAGGATGCCACTGACCACTCCGAATAGGAGGCCTATCCAGGGGTAGAACCAGGTTCTTTCTCTCCGGGTCGGGGCCTTCAAGACCACCGGCTTGATTTCTTCAGGATTCATACTGCTCCTTGGCCGCCTTTCTCGATAAACGAGCCTCCAGTTCCTTTTTCAGATCGATCATCCTGGCCTGGCCTTCGGTGGCATATTGGATGGTGCTGATTTCGGTTAGATTCTGCAACGAATTGATTACCGCCTCGATTTCCCGGGAGGATTGCTGGATCATTTGCAGTGGATTGGCAAAATCGGCATCGGTATTGTGCTTCAAGAGATGGGCGCTGAACCCCCCAATCACCAGATTGGAGTTGCGGATATAGTGGGCCAAGGTCACCATTAAATCTCTCAGGGTCTCCAGGGCGGCCAATCGCCGCTCTGATTCCAGTTTCTCCGCCATCCACCGCTCTTTCTGAAGGGACCAGGCACCCAGGCAAAAACCGGCAATTCCACCCATAACAGCAAAAGCCCCACCCATGGCCAGCATTTCGGCACCGAAAGCCAGGTGCATCTGGCGGCCCCACAAGCTGAATTCCATGGCGGAGTGAGGATGCTGGGGACCCAAGACATAGGCCAACATGGCGAAAGGGTGCATCAACAGGTAGCCCGCGACTATCCCTGCCAGGGTGAACCAGATTAACCGCGCATAACCCATATGCACCCTGTGACTCAAAAAAGGTTCTACGACATGGCCCCCAAATTAGTGCTGATGTTCCCCCTGCTGCTTCATAGTATTTAGTCGCTGCTGCATTTCCTGAAGCCGCTGTTGTTGTTGCTGCTCCATTTGCGGAGTCATGGGGCCGCCCATCTGCTGCTTCATCTGGCCCATCTGGTTCATCATGTCCTGCATCTGCTTTTGCTGTGCCGGGGTCATATGACCCTGCCCCATCATCTGATGCATGTCATTCATCATTTGGTTCATCATTTCCATGTTTTGCATCCCGCACTGGCTCATGCCCTGGCCGCCCATCATATGCTGGCCGGAACCACCGCCGTGCATGCCGCCGCCATGCATCTGGGCGACGGAAATTCCCGGAGCCATAACCAAAATTGCTGTCAGTATAATGACTATTGGCCGCATAATTTTTTTCCTCCTTTTGCAAGCATGTTACCTCTAAGATAAGAAGAAAGAAGCCGCGGTCAAGAATACTCCTCAGGGTTGAGGGAGCCTTTGCCGCTTCACCTCAAAGTTCCATTTCCACAGGGTGAAAATGCAGGGGTAGATCAAAAGCCCCAAGAGGAAGGAGGTGACCACCCCTCCAGGCATGGCTCCGGAACGGCGCAACCCATTAAAAAAGCGGTTAGCAGTGCCAGGATGATGAGCCGATAATCTTTCATATTACTCGATTTGTGTTGTGGTTGCCGCTGCCGGAAGGGACCATGAAGGGGACGGACGTTGACTTGGCCGTCCCCCGAACATCGCGGGTTTATTTTACGACGGCTTTAATGTTCTTCAGGGCTTCTTCAGCATTATCGAAGGCCCCCACATGAACCCAAATGATTTTTCCGGACTTATCCAAAAGCATCGTTACCGGATAATTAGGGAAATTTAAAGCCTTGGCAAACATGCCGCCGGGATCGGCAATCATCGGGAAAGGCACCTTATGGAAGGCCTTCCACATTTTCATCGCCATTTCATCGTTGTCCTTGCCCACCGCCATGAATTTCAGCTTGCCTTTGAGCGCCGGGTCTTGATTGGCCAGGTTGTAAAGATTGTTTAGCACAGGAGCCTGTGCCATACAATACGGTCAGGCCGTGTTCATCTGCTCCACCAATGCGTATGGAGCTTTGATATCCTGTAAGGTGAATTCTGCCGGCTTTCCCAGCCCCAGGTATTTCGCGTCTTCGTCGGACAGGGGCTTGGAAAATTTCACGCTCCCCACCGTTTGCCCCACTTGGGGCTCCGCTTCTGCGGCCAGGGCCGCGGCGCAAAATAGCAAAATTAGCGCCAGGCTTCCCATTACTATTGCCATCCTGTTTCGATTCATTGGACCTCCTTTATTCCAAATTTTATTCATCGCGGCGCGATTCAAAACACAGATTGTCACGTTCCTTAATGATTTTCGATATTCAATTCCACAATATCATTTGCCTTGACGTCACCACTTAAAATGTTCGCACTTGCCATGTGGGTTTCAACGTCCGTGATCTTTACCGTACCCACTCGCTCAATCCTGTAAAGCGGTTGCCCTCCCTTTTGGTACCCCATATTCACATATCTATGTACCGTAAATACCTGCCCCACTTGTGCTCCTTCCGCAGAGCCCAGGCAGAGATAAGCTGTCCCGTCCTTTACTTCCAGAACCTGGCCTCTCATAAGATACTTATGCCCCGCCGTTTCCAGGGTGGCGCAACCCATAGCGGCCAATAAAATCAGCAGCAGTGCGCTCATAATTGTTCTATTGTTCATCACTCTTGGTTTCATTTCATGGTTCCTTTGGCTTTATTTGACTATCCGAAATGGATAGACCTTCGCTGACTTCGGTCCCCATAACAAAATGGAGCAACCGGTTTCCCATTATGGAGGGGGGCAGACCGTTTTCCGCAAATTCAACAAATACTGACGGGCCGCCAGCGCGGCCTTGGCCCCTTCGCCGGAGGCGATGATGATCCTCTTGCCAAAAGCGTTGGTCACATCCCCCGCAGCAAAGATACCGGGATAGGAAGTGGAGCAGTCCGGCCTAATAACGATCTCGCCCCGGTCGTTGAGTTCCACCAATTTTGCCACCAGGGAAGAATTGGGGTGCAACCCGATGGCGATAAACACCCCTTTAACCGGAAGATTGACGGTCTTCTTGGCTCCCTTTTTCCTGATGGTGATCCCATAGAGCACATTTTCGCCGGTAAGCTCAACGACCGCATGATTTTCGTATCGGGAGACATTCTTACAACAACTGATCCGTTCGATGATTGCCGGATCGGCTGAGAATTCCGACGTGGAGATCAGATGAATATTCTCCGCCACCGTATGCAGGTTCTCCACGATCTGCAAGGCCGAATTGCCGCCGCCGATCACCGCCACGTCTTTGCCCTGGGCGAACGAGAGGTCCTGGATGTTGCCATAGAAAATCCCCTGCCGCTGGAACCTCTCCTCTCCCGGCACGCCCAGCTTTCTACGGGTCATCCCCGTGGCAATGAGCAACGCCGGGGCGAAATATTTTGTCAGTTCCGAAGAGGTGACAGTGAATCCGCCTGCCACCGGTTCGATTTTTTCGGCTTCGTTCATGAGATGGTCGATATAATGGGGATGAATAAGCTGGTGCTTGAACTTCTCCACCAACTCCGGGCCTGGTATGAAATCAAACCCCATGTAATTCTCGATTTTGGTGCTGTCGACAGCCTGGCCGCCCAGGTCTTTGCTGATGAGCAGCGCTTGGACTTTCAAGGTTGAACAATATACCGCCGCGGTCAGCCCGGCGGGGCCACCACCGATGACGATGAGGTCATATTCGGTGCGGGGCTGGCAGGTAATTTCCAGCAGAAATTTAGTTTTGCAGCCCTCAGAACAGAAATAATGAGTAACCCCATCGCATACTGCGGTAAGGGCCTCCTCTTCTTTGACTTCCATTTTGCATATCGGGTCAATTTTCATCAGACTTAAGCTCCCCAAAATAAAACTTCCTGCTCTGTGCCTAAATCTAAGTCCGAAAATGGGAATTTCCAGGGTAAGTAGTGCCATTGTCCCGCCGGTTCCATCTCTCTCCTTGCCGCGACCGGTCCTGACATTCCCACCGGTGAAGCCTCACACCACTACTATGTGAGTGGTACCCCTACGCCTCAATACGTAATCTTCGAGATTTTCCAGCCACCCAAGTTTAATCCCCGGCTCATCTAAAGCTAATTTCTCTCAGCAATATCTTCGGCGCACCGCGGCTTTACCCTTAATCAAGATGCCGGTGAGTCGCGCTTCTAAAATATGCAAAACCGTGGAGAGTGACATCATGAAAAAATGCAGAGGTCTCATAGCCTGCACGGCCCCAATCATAGCCCTGAGCCTGGCCCTGGCCCCCATGCTGGCGCAAGCCCAGATGAGCGGTTCCAGTGGCTGCGGCCATATGGATTCCATGGGTTATGGGCAGACGACTCGTCATGCCGGGTGGGCCGTCCAGCCGGGGGCCTATGAGCACGTAGGCTCCCCGCCTGTTCAGGTCAAATCAGCCACGCGAGGTCAGGGCTAAAAGGAAAGACCATCGGGGTCATTCCGGTTCTGCTGTGGCCGGCCAGGGGGAACATGCGGGACCCGCGCCCGAACATGTGAATCAGACCGCTCCGCCGGTCATGTAATGCTTAACTGGGCAAGACATTTTGCCCGTTGAAACTCGAAAAGATTTGGGAGAACCAATCAATGAAAAAACTTGGCAGCTTATTAATTTATCTGGCTTTGATCATAGCGCTAACCTTGACTGCGGGGTCCCCTGCCGGAGCCATGGGCATGGGCGGTGGCATGATGGGCGGCGGCGGCATGATGGGTTCCATGATGGACATGATGAGCTCGATGATGGGGCCGATGAATACTAACATGGGAAACGGCAACATGGGGCAACAACCGATGGGTCCGGGGAACATGGGGCCTGGTAACATGCCCATGAGCAACGGCAACATGGGAAATATGGGTAACGGTAACATGGGAAATATGCCCATGGGCCCGGGCCAGCCCATGGATGCAGGGAGTTATTCCGGCCACCAAAACATGCCGATGCCCATGCCGATGACGCATTAAACTTGATCTTTAGCAGACGGGGAGAGCGGCACCCGTTCTCTGCCCGCCCTGAGGCTCAGGCCCGGTTCCCGAAAGAGCCGGGCCATTTTTTTGTAACCAGGCGCCAACGAGCCCTACCAAGTCACTGACTGCGGCAACTTGACCTCTCTTATGACTTCCCCAGGAGTAGAAGCATCAGGGCGGCGTAGATTTCCCCCGCATTTCTTCGTCCAGGGTGCCGTTGGCGATTAGTTCCTCACGATCAACCAAAAGAAGTATTGCTGGCTTACAATAGTCGAGTAGCGTGGGGGAATCTCACCCCCACGCCCTCACAGATCCGTGCATGAGCCTCTCGGCTCATACGGGTCCTATCGACCGGCCCGCAATTACCTGGCCTTGCCTTACCCAATGGCTCCTCCCATTGCTGGTTGACCAACAGGTAAGTCTGATCGATACAACCCCTTCGCTCCATCCCCATTACGGGACTTCCTCGCTACTACGGGCTGTTCCGCCACTGTGCCCCGCATCAGTACTCGCACCCTTGTGGGTCCTCCACTTGGGATTCTCCCTTAGCATCGGGACGACAGCTTCCCACGTTCCGCACGAGAGCCTGGATCAGGTTCACGCCACCTTTATGCCGGACACCACCCAGGCAGTAAGCAGGTTTCCCCTGGGTTTATCCTGGGTTTATCCTGGAGTCAAGATAGCCTCCAGTTTTGACGTCGTCTATAGTGTTTCGACACCTCATCAGTGGTTCGCGGTTGCTCGTCTCCCTGAACCTCACCTGCCACGGTCTTTAGCCATGACTTGTCCTTAACGCTCACCACCCTGGCTCTTTACCAGCGCAGCTTAAGGTGGTTTGGAACCTGCTCCTGCAAGCCGACTCCGGGGGGCCTACCCCCATCTCTCGCGCAGTTGCGCACGCTTTCTCTATAACACCAAGCGCGCTCGTGGCGCACTATCTTGCCACGGGCGAGGCTTATCGGAGGTAAGGGGAAAATTGAAGGTATTGTCTGGATATGGAAGGTTTTTGGTTCAGTGATAAGTCCCGAAGAATAGCGAGGCTGTCGAAAAATTTTGAGGGAGTTTTTAGGTAAAAGATCCCAGCGACCTTTCTGATCCCTATCTTCTCTTATCATCGGTGGCTTCTCTGGGTCTCACTTGCCTTCAGCTTACGCATATGCAAGCCCATAGTTCAGGACCTTTTCTATATTATGAACCAGGCAGTATAGCAGCCACTGGATATTCACCTTGATCTTGCCCCTTAACGTGAACCGGTCTAAGCGCTTGTTACTCCGAATATTAGCAAACACGGGCTCTACTATGGCCAGGCGTTGCGGGTATATCCGGCGTCCCGGTTCGGTCTCGATTTTCTCCACCATTTGTTTGGAGAGATTAATGCCTTCGGTGCCGATGGGGACTGCTAAATGCTTGTGTTTGGCATCCGTCCCATAGAGACACCGGGCTCGTAGCGGGCAACCCCGGCAATCTTGTTCAGCCGCCACATATTTGCGGTAAACGTTACCGTGGTCGACACATCTTTTGACCTGTAGCTTGAGAAGCTTGCCATGAGGGCAGATATATTTATCCAAGGTCCCATCATGGTGAAAGTCTTTTAACGTAAATTTCCTGGACCGACGTCGTTTTTGGGTGGCGAACCTTGGGTCTCGGTTGCGGAACTTTCTGTCCGGGATATAGGCATCCAACCCCATCTCCTGGCACTTCTTTAAATTGACCAAAGTATGGTAATTGCTGTCAGCGGTGAGGATCTTCCCGGCAAGGCACTCCGCTCCGTAGCCAATGCTTTGTAGGTTTGCCCGCGTACCCTCAAGCATGGGTGGGACGTGGCCATGGTCTTGGCCATTGCCAAAGGCTTCACCATGAACAATGACTTGGTGTTTGGCATCAATGAAGGCCTGGCTATTATATCCCTGGACGGCACCATGGGAGGTCATCATTTTGGCCGAGTCATTATCCGTAACATTACTCTGGTTTTCTCTACCCGCGGCACCCGGCTTGGGCTGGTTCTCGGTCAGCCATTTATCAAGTAGATCGGCCTTTTTTTGTAATTTCTCCACCTGCTGCTGCCGGCTGGGACCAGACCCCCTGGGCCCGGGGAGATCATCCTGCCCCTGGTCGGCTTCCATCTGCTTCTCAAGCAGCTGCGCCACCTTGGCCTCGATCTTCTGCTTTTTCTTCCGGAGCTCGGGAAAAGTGCCGCTCCATTTCTGTCGAGGCATTGGAAGGCAGCTTGCAGCCATCCAAGGCAAACATCGTGCCGCCCAACAGGTTCATTTCCTCACAGACTAGCAACACATCTCTAAAAAGAGGCAGGATTTCATCTTTCATGGAAGACACAAAGGCGGCAATGGTGCTGTGGTCAGGCTGCTGGCCACAAGCTAAGGCTACGAAAACGACATTCTCGTGACAGTCTTGTTCGATCTTCCGTGAAGAAATCAGCCCCCGGGAATAGGCCAGCAACACTACCTTCAAGAGGATCTTGGGATCATAAGCGGCTCGACCGGTCTCGTCATTCCGGTAGTTGCCTTCAAAAATGGACATATCCAGCCGCTTTTCCACCAGGGTATGAATGGCAAACTCCAAGGTTCCCGGCATTAACTGGTCTTCCAAAGACACCGGTAAGAGCACTCTTGGGCGATAGTCGTAGGTCTTATTACTCAGGCCAATTAATGGTTCTCATTTTATGCGACGGCGTACCGCACATGTTTTCCATGAAAATATTTCGCCACGATATGAGCTTGCATTTGGCGTTTACGTAGATAGCTCCGGACA
>JALNYP010000171.1 GCA_023229795.1 Syntrophobacterales bacterium | reverse complement strand
CCTCTGTTGCCAGGGCTAACGCCTCTTTGATGGCCATAACGCCCATCTGTTGCCCGTCGGCGCTGATAAGCCGCACCTCCGGCACCCTGATCTGCTCGTTAATCCTCACTCTTTGCTGCTTCTGGATGGCCGTCACCTCCTGAGATTTATGAAGAGTTGGCGGGGGACGGAGTCCGGGACTCCTCCCGGAGGCGCTGGATAAAAGCCTCCAAGGAAACGCCCTTCAACTCCGTGCCGTCCCGCAGGCGGGGCGCCAGGGTGCGGTCAGCCGCTTCCCGGTCCCCCATGATAACCATATAAGGTATTTTCTGCCCCTGGGCTTCTCGGATCTTGTAGCGCAGCGTTTCCTGCCGCGTGTCCACTTCCACCCGCACGTCGGCCTCCCGCAGCAAACCCGCCACTTCCTGGGCGTAGGCATGGGTACGGTCGGTGATGGGCAGGAGGATCGCCTGCACCGGCGCCAGCCAGACCGGGAAGGCCCCGGCGAAGTGCTCGATCAAAACTCCCATGAAGCGCTCCAGGGAGCCCAGGATCACCCGGTGCAGCATCACCGGGCGGTGGCGTTCCCCGTCCGTGCCGATATAGGCGAGATCAAAGCGCTCCGGCAGGGTGAAATCGCACTGAATGGTGGCGCATTGCCAGCGGCGCTGCAGGGCGTCTTTGAGCTTGATGTCAATTTTGGGCCCATAGAAGGCCCCTTCCCCGGCGCAGATGTCGTAGGGCAGCCCCCAGGTCTTGAGCGCCCCGACGAGGGCGTTGTTGGCCAGTTCCCACTCGGCGTCGGTGCCGATGGATTTCTCCGGCCGGGTCGACAGCTCCACTTCGTAGTCGAAGCCGAAAATCGCCATGACCTCGGCCACGAACTTCAGCACCCCCAGGATTTCGCTTTCCACCTGCTCGGGCATGCACAGGATATGGGCATCGTCCTGGGTAAACTGGCGCACCCGGGTGAGGCCGTGCAGCACCCCGGAACGCTCGTGGCGCAATACGGTGCCCAACTCGAAGAAGCGCAGCGGCAGCTCCCGGTAGCTCCGGACCTGAGATTGGTAAATCAGCATATGGGCCAGGCAGTTCATGGGCTTGATGCCGTACATCTGGCCTTCCACTTCGGTGAAATACATGTGGTCCCGGTAGTTGTCCCAATGGCCGGAGCGTTTCCACAGGTCGGCCTTGAGCATCTGGGGGCCCATAACCATCTGGTAGCCCCGCTTGAGATGCTCCCGGCGCTCGAAAGTCTCGATGAGGCTCCGGAGCATGGCGCCCTTGGGGTGATAGATCACCATCCCCGGCCCGGCTTCCTCTTCAATGCTAAACAGCCCCAACTCCCGGCCCAGACGGCGATGGTCCCGGCGTTTGGCCTCCTCCAGAAGTTCCAGGTGGCGCGCCAGTTCCGCCTTCGTTGCAAAGGCGGTGCCGTAAATGCGCTGGAGCATGGGCCGGCGTTCGTCTCCCCGCCAGTAAGCCCCGGAAGTGGCGGTAAGCTTGAAGGCCTTGATGAACCCGGTGGAAGGGATGTGGGGACCCCGGCAGAGATCGATGAAATTCCCCTGTTGATAGAGGCTCACCTTCTCCTGGGGGATCTCCTCCAAAAGTTCCACCTTGTAGGCTTCGTCTTCGCTCCGGAAGTAGTTGATGGCCTGCTCCCGGCTCATGTCGTCCCGCCGGAAGGGCTGGTCCTGGGCCGTCAACTCGGCCATGTGGGTTTCAATTTTCGCCAAATCTTCCGGAGTAAAGGGCTCGGGCACGCCAAAGTCATAGTAAAAGCCCGCTTCAATGGCCGGGCCGATGGCCACTTTGACCCCGGGAAACAGGTTCCGCACCGCCTCGGCCATCAGGTGGGCGGCGGAATGGCGCATGATCTCCAGACCCTCGGGGCTGTCCAGGCGGATGGGGGCGATGGTGCAATCGGCCGGGAGCGGCAGGGACAGGTCCACCAGATCCCCGTTGATCCGGGCTGCCACCACCTGGAAATCTTTGGCCAGGCCCAGGGCCTCAAGGGCTTGGGCTACCGTCGCCCCTGGCGCCAGGGTAACGGTGGAACCGTATTCCAGGGTAACTTTGATCATGCCTGCCTCAATAAAAAAGGCATCTCAGGCGTCCTCAGACGCCTTCCCAGATGCCGTCAAATACGCAAATATGTTACATACGTTTAAAATTCAAGGGGTTGCCGTTAAATTCCTCAATCTCCGGTTTCGAGACCATCTGATTGATCTAATTCCGCTCATCTGTTTCTCATAAATACCTGTGTTTGTCAAGAAATTATCGTGGGGCAGCTCACTTAAGGTGGCGGGTAAGATAGATTGTCCCACCCGCCGGGGGACCCATTCCGTGGCCCTCCGGCCCGCCAGGGCCGATACCACCGGCCTTGGAGATTATCGGTAATGACCGAGATTTGAGCTGACAATCACCAAACCGATATCAGATGCGGCCTGACCCTTGGGACTAAAACTTTACATGTTGCCAGGGTCTTAGATAGAGCTATGCTATCCATAGCAAACCACTTGGATGGATTTTGTAAGGGTTGATACAGGGCAGTGATCATCACTGTCATGGCAAAAAAGTGTGGCAGGCCATTACCTGTCTGATCAAAAGATTGATCAAAGTGGGCTCCAGGGTTTCTTCCCATGCCCGGGGGTGGTATGTGCATGTGGCCTCTGCTTTTCCTCTGGTTCATCATTATCGAGCGGTGCTGCTCTGGGGTTCATAGGCCGGCAATCAATGATGTGTCTGTTTATCGATGGAGCGGTATGCCCAAGTTCCGGAAAAAATTGAAGTATCAGAAAATTTTGAGCTATCATGTCTCCCACGAGAAGGGTTGCCTTAGAAAAGAGGTGTGTTTCGGGTTCAATATTCGCGGAAAGGCCCCAACTACCGATTTTGGACAGATAAAGCAAAGAATGCGGCATAATCTCGGATCAGGCTATTGTTGTCAGCGCCAAGATAGCCCGGGTTTTTTGATTTATCATGAAACATCATAACTGGTCACAGCTTCGGAGGCGACAACTGCTATGTAACTTAAATTGTTATATATTTTATTTGCAATATCCGCACGGTTGATATAAGAACCCAAAATAATTCAGAAAAACTGAATTAATAAAAATAGTATTAATATATCGGAAAGGGAAGGTAGCTTCAAATGATCTTAAAAATGTTATTATAAAATCAAAGGAATACGATGAATCTAAGATTATTAAATCCGGATTTAAATTAGATATAGATTTTTGTCCA
>JALNYP010000072.1 GCA_023229795.1 Syntrophobacterales bacterium | reverse complement strand
GAGCCATTTGGCCGCCTCGTATCTATCCCAGCCGTCTTGGTCAGCCAGAACCATTTCAACGACGTCGTAGCCAAGGTGGCCGAAAGACGGGAGAAGTTCTGGAAGCATGAGAAAGTCGGAGATTGAGTTGGCAAGACACCCCTTGGCAACATCTTCCGTCGGCGGTAACTGCCGCCAGTAGGGCTCGCCGATGAGGATGATCCCTCCGGTGCGCAAGCTCCGCGCCAGAAGCTCGATAGTGCCGGCGACCCCCCCGGCGATCCAAGTGGCACCGACACAGGCTGCCACACTGGCCTTCTCGTCAGAGACATAGCCGGCAGCATCGCCATGGATGAACTTGACTTGATCGGCGACGCCGAGTTCTTCAGCACGGAGTTTCGCTTGCTCGGTGAACAACTGGCTCATGTCGATGCCGGTGCCGATGACGCCGTGATCGCGTGCCCAGGTGCATAGCATCTCCCCCGAACCGCTGCCGAGGTCGAGCACTCGGGCCCCCGATTCCAGACGCAACGCCGCGCCGAGAGTGGCGAGCTTTTCGGGTGTGATCGGGTTGTGTATGCGGTGAGCACTTTCAGTGATGTTGAATATTCGTGGGATGTCCATTGTGGAAAATTTCCTTACGGGTGTGAATAGATTCGGTCAGGGCCTAACACCTTTGTGGCGGCCTCGCCGATGATGATGAGGCTCATGATGACGGCCTGCTGGGTGCGCTTGTCAGCCAGGAAGTTGTCCTTGCCCAAGCCTTCCAGGAAGCCACAGGCATCGGTTGCGGCCTGCTGTATGCGATCGAGGTAATCGGGCAGACGGTTCTCGCTCATACCGGCTGCGCCTCCGCGAGCACCTTGGCCCGGAACTTCGGTGGCAGGTCGCTAGGCGTCAGCAAATCAACGTCAACGCCGAGCAGCGATTTCAGTACTTCTTCCAAATCGCCCAAGTCCAACAACGTGGCACCTGGCAGCGCGTCAACCAGCAGGTCGAGGTCGGTGCCGTCCCGGTCGGTGCCATGCAGCACCGAACCGAAGACGCGCGGGTTCGCCGTGCGGAAGCGGCTTACCGCTTCGCGCTTCGCTTCATGTCGAGCACAACGGACGGTCGCATGGGCATCCTTTCTTAACGTCCACGACATGATAGAAGAGGGGCGTAAATGAAAGGTCATGCGGCGGCTGTCAGTGGTCGAGCCCGTTCGATCCGCTCGCGTTCACGAGGCGAGTGCATCGCTTCCCACAGATCGCGGCGCCGCTGCACGTTCAGCCAGAAATCGGGGCTGTTACCGAACACCCGGGCAAGGATGAGCGCGGTAGGGGCGGTCACGTTGCGGCGGTTGTTGCACAGTTCATTGACGTGCTTACGCTGCACGCCCATCGCTTCGGCCAACGCGCCTTGCGTCAGGCCCATCGGCTCCATAAACTCTGCGATCAGGATTTCGCCGACGCTCGCCGGCTTGCGCTTCGTCGTCAACATGGTTCACCTCGTTCACCTCACAGATAGCTATGGTCGTCAAGATAGACGCCTGTCGCTTCACCTCGGCCGCCATCCCACTGAAAGATGAGCCGCCATTGTTTGTTGACGCGGATCGAATGGAAACCTTCAAGATTGCCGTGCAGCTTTTCGAAGTGGTTGCTGGGGGGCACCCGTAAATCCTGATCCGTCGTCGCGTCGTCGATCATCTGGATTTTGCGGAACAGGCGGCTTTCCAAATCGGATGGGATTTCTTTTGATCGGACGTCCTCGACAAAGAAATCGCTCAGCCAGTCATCTCGAAAGCTCACGATCATTCCGCAGCTCCATTATGGGTTAATGTACCACCCTACGGTACTAATTGCAAGCCTTAAACAGGATGGCCCAGGCCAAAGAGATAGAATAGCAGGAGGGGACAAAATCCTTTAACACACATTCTTAAGACCAAGGGCGGTTATACTCCCTGAATTATTTAGTGCGCCACGATGGCGCGAGATGCCAGTGGAGGAAGGTTCCACCCAGATAGTTGACGGTAAGTCTGGTAGCTGACGAGCAATGTGTTTGGGTAACCGGACATATTGAAGCCTCGTGACAAAGATCGTTTTGGACGATCGAGCAATCCTGCGGGCCGTAACGCGAGTGAACCCTGAGCAGGCCTCGAAAGTGAAGTAGTGAACGCCGACCCGCCTAAGTAACGGGGAAGGCAGCACGGACCGGGAAGAAACCGTTAAGAGCACCGGTCCGGTTCACCGGGGTAGTGGGGACGGCACGCCGGAAAGGTATCTCGGGTAACGTGGGAGGTCCGGTTTGGATGGGGGTAGCGTCTCCAAACGCCAGGTAAGCTGGCGGCCAGGCCGGGATTCGGAGAGGGTTATAGTACCGTTGAAGCCGGGTAATGCCGGGGGAGGGAAGGACCCTCACTTCTGGAACGCTTCCGAGGAAGCTGAGGATAGGTGATTGACGATGAGTCTGACAACACCCGAAAATATCCGGAGACTTCAGAGGAAGCTCTATCTCAAGGCGAAGGCGGAGCCGGATTTCCGCTTCTACCAGCTTTACGACAAGGTCTATCGGGAAGATGTGCTGTCCCATGCCTACCGACTAGCGCGGGCCAATCACGGCGCTCCGGGAGTGGATGGACAGACCTTCGAGATGATCGAGGCGGCGGGGTTGGAGGAGTGGCTGTCCGGCCTCAGGAAAGAACTGCGTACCAAGACGTATAAGCCACAACCCGTAAGTCGGGTATCGATCCCTAAGCCCGGGGGCGGCGAAAGACCACTGGGCATTCCCACTATTCGGGACCGGGTGGTGCAAACCGCGGTGAAGTTGATTATCGAGCCGATCCTTGAGGCGGACTTGGAGCCTGCGGCCTATGGATATCGGCCGCAGCGCAGCGCCCAGGACGCTCTCAAAGAAGTGCATGCCCGTCTCTGCCAGGGTTACAACGAAGTGGTGGACGCTGATCTGTCCCGTTACTTCGACACCATTCCCCACCGGGAACTGATGCAGTCGGTAGCCCGGCGCATCAGTGATCGCCACGTTTTGGCCCTGATCAAGATGTGGCTGAAGACCCCGGTGGAGGAAGTGGATGATCAGGGGCGGCGGCGCCTGACAGGTGGCAAGCGGAGCAAGTGCGGCACTCCCCAAGGTGGGGTGGTTAGTCCGCTGCTGGCTAATCTGTACCTGAACCGCTTCTTGAAATACTGGCGTCTGAGCCGGATGGGGGAAAAGTTGGAAGCCTGTGTGGTCTCCTACGCGGATGACTTTGTCATCCTGAGTCGTCACCAGGCCAGGGAAGCCCTGGCCTGGACCCGACAGGTGATGACCCGTTTGGGTCTTTCCCTGAACGAAGCCAAGACTAGCATCCGAAGAGCCAGAGAGGAGCAATTTGACTTTCTGGGCTATACCTTTGGGCCGCATCGTTTTCGTAAGAACGGCCAGTGGTATCTGGGTGCGAGTCCGTCTCGGAAGAGCCTTGCCCGCCTGAAGCAGAAGGTGCGAGCCATCCTGACCCCCCGCAATGTTGGTGCTTGGCCGGAGGTACGGGATCGGCTAAACGCCTTGCTGCGGGGCTGGTCAGGCTACTTTAGCTATGGGACCCGGCTGCCGGCTTATCGGGCACTTGATAATTACGTCTATGAGCGCGTACTCCATTTCCTGAGGCGGCGTCATAAGGTGCCGACGCGCGGCACCCGCCGTTTTCCTGCGAATACGGTGTTCGGTGAACTCGGGATTTTGCGATTGCGCCGGGTTCGTCTGGGCCCGCCGCCGTGTGCCATGGGATGAATCCAGTCGGAGAGCCGTGTGCGGGAAATCCGCATGCACGGTTCGATGAGCGGGGTTGGGAAACGGAGCTGATTGGCCACCGCGCCCAACCTTGACTCTACCCACCCCTCACCCCAAAAACATGCCCTGATGCGGCAGGTCTTTTTAAGACCAAGGGCAGTGGCAGTATCCATCACCTTTGGTTAACCATTACCCCCTGGTTCAAAAGTGATCTCTTTTAAGACCAAGGGATCTGAATTCTTGGTTAGTCCATCTACTCCTTCTCAAGACTTCAGACTATGACGGCTGCCTTCTTAAGACCAGGGGGGCCCGAAGCAGCCCCCAGAACACCTCGGCTCAAGGAACGGTTTCTTGTGCCTGATCTTTTTAAGACCAGGGGAGGTTTCAAGTTGGGGGCCTCACTGATTTCTGATGAAAATTATGCCAGCCCTTTGTTAATTCTTATCTTTGCAAAGTATCTCTGGCGCGAATCATCTTTGGTGCCTGTTAAAATATACAAGAAAAGCTATATATCAATTATTATCAACAAGATTGGCGATTTTAAGCTAAATTGAGGGTATTTTTATAATTTTGTAAAATATTGGCAGCTGAATGAAGGGCTTGAGCGTGGGATGTGGCTCCAGAGTGGAGGTGTATGGTAAATTCGGTTAAGTTATTGATATCATTCATGCTGACACCTGCTGACAACCCAACCACCTGTCAGCATCATTTGGTGACAGATTTCATAACATATTGAAATATCTAATGTTGACACATGTTGCAAAATTTATTAAAAACTCCCACTTTTGGCCTTTGTTCAACCCAATTTCCTTGGATTTTGAAGAATTGAGTATCCTAAAATTAGGGATACGCCGCTTACAAGTGATCTTTTTGGGGACCTTTTAATGTCACCAAAGGCAGCCAGGGGGTAATCGGCTAACTTATTAATATTATTCATGCTGACACATGCTGAATTTAAAGAACTGTCAGCACTATTTTGCTGACAGTTTTCCTAACCTGTTGATATTATTCATGCTGACACCTGTAGGTCATGGTATCGGGATCGTACACGATCTTCCCTTCCGTCAACAGGTTGTTAATGGCCAATTCCCAAAAGAGATCATAACGGAATTTACTGCCTCTCCGTTCCAAATCACGTTTTTTCATTTCTGGCTGGGCAGTTAGTATCCCATGTATCTTTCCTTGCAAGGCTTCCACTTGATCGGCTGACTGGGGATCATCCATATCCCTCTCCGGGGGAAGTTCATCTACCGGCGAGTCATTCTTGATGGATTGGCCATCGATAATCTGGCCCTGCTCCTGAGGTTGGGCTACAATCTCTCCACCCTCCTGGCGGGCGTGCTGGGCATCCTGCATTTGGGCGTCCTTCCCATGCTCCCCCTCGGGCCCTAGAACCTGGACCTGACCCAGCAGAATATCAGCAGCCTGCACTCTGGCCTTATGCAGTACCTCTTGAGATTCCTTCTGGGCCTGAGCCTTGGCTTGCTCTAAAATCTCTTCCGCCGCCTGCTGAGCCTGGGCTATAATCTCCTCCGCCGCCTCCTGGGCTTTGACCTGAGCTTGCGCCATTATAGCTGCGGCCTCCTCCTTGGCTGTTTGTAGAATTTTCACCAGCCCCTGCAAATCCTGGGAAGAAATGCCCATATCCCTGGCCTTTGCCTGCAACAGCAGCCAAAAATTGTCCATTGTTTCCTTTGCTTTTTTCTTGGCTTGTTCAATAATCTCTGTGGCTTCGCGATTAGCCAGTTCCAGGACCGCCGAGGCCTCTTCTTCTGCATTTATCCGGATTTCAGCGGCCTCCTCCTTGGCTTTCCTCTTGATCTGCCCTGATTCCCTTCCGGCGCCGGCCACGATGTCCATGGCGTCCTGATTGGCTATGTTCAGGATCTCTTGCGCCTCCGCTATGATCTCCCCGGCTTTTTGCTCCTCTTGCTTCACTTTCTGCATGGATCTCCTAAAATAAAATACGATTCCGAGACCCATCAGCCCCAAGAAGAGGATCTTGACGAATAATCCGGTATCCATGGCGTGGCCCATCATCATCCAGAAAGCTAATTTATAGGAAACCTCCGGATCAACCTGGTTTTTCATATAGAGCAGAAGAGCGATAGCTATCATAGACACCAGACATAGATTCAAAACAACTGCTCTGAGAATGCCCCACCAACCGCCAGCTTCAACCGGCGCCTGAGTATAAGGCATCGAGTTTCCCGGCTCAGGGCAGGGATTGTCCAACACGGGTTCCTCAATGATCCCATCAAGATCATTTATTTTTATTTCTTCCGGCGGTGTCACCACCCTCATCTCATGGCTTTGCCGTAATGGAATAACCTGTGCGGAAGAATATACAGGGGCCCCATCCTGGCCGTTCCCCGCTTCCACATACGACCAAGACAACGATCCCCCTTCATCAGACTCCACATAGCCGCTCAGGCCCGGCGGCAACAGGCCTGCCATGTGTCTGCCCCATTGAGGCTCCAGCCGCACCGCCGTCATCGGTGCCCCGTCCAGGTCCCCCGCTTTGATGCGCCAATAATAGCCGCCATCCGGCGCCGGCAGGACCACCTGGCGCCCCGCCAATGTCTCAGCAATTACCTCAGGTGCCTTTGGGACACCTTGAATCCCTTGCCCCACCAAATAATCGTAAAGTTCCATGCCGCAACGAGGCCATGCCAGATATAAGTCCTGGCCCGGTCCCAGCACCCAGACACCCCCGCCAGACTGGTTAATTTGCCATTTTCCTTCTTTAAACAGTTGCTGCATCCCTTCCGTATAATGCCGGGCCATCGGCGTCCGCGTTTCTATTCCCAGGTCCGCGGGGGTGCGCGACTGCTTTTTGTCTTCCCGTACGCAACGGATGTCCGCTTTCTGCACCATGTCTCTGATGTTGTACGGGCGCATTGAGGGCGCGGTCGAGCCTGAAGACGGTGTAAGCGCCATCACCATTTCCTGCAATAGCCTCTTGTCTATCTCGCCGATGTAATTCCGGTCTCCATCAGTCAATACCTTGCTCAGCATGACCTGGGTAAAACTTTCGTGCACCTTGTGCCTGTCGTCTTCCCAATCCACATAATACTTTTTCACCCCGACCTTCTCGGCCCATTCACTCAATCTCGTGGTTTGAGCCGGCCAGGTCTGGCCAGTGTCCGTAGTCACGCGAACGTCTGACGCCGCTTTCCCCAGATCATGGCACAAGCCCGCTAGAAAACAGGCGAACAGCCAGCGTTCCCGGCTGGCCTGGCGCACTTGGGTCTCCATGTCTTTGCCATACAGCCCGCCCTCGGCAGCCTGCATAGTGTAGAAACCCACCTCCAACCCGTGACGCAACAATCCTCCGGGTGCGCAGTGATGGTCGGATTCACTGGCAGGTAACAAATGCACGGTCATGGCATACCGCTCAATGGCGGGCCAGTAACGGTTGTCGAAGACGTTTGCCGTTTCTGTCACCATTTCGATTAGCTTTATAAGCTCTATTTGCGGCCCCAATATCTCTTCCAGGGACTTTACTTCTATCCCCTGCGCCACCGGAGGATATTTCACCCCGGCCTCCTGCTTCAACTCCGGTTGGTTCACGAGCTTATGAAACAAGTTGCGATAGCGAATCTTATTTTGCCTCCTTTTTAGCCATATGAATCCCGTGAGGCCAGCTATTGCCAGCATAATTAACAGCGCGTTAAAATAATAAGAGATCCACTTCAGCCAAAACATATCGTTCCCCTATCTGGTCTTTCTAAATTCCCAGGGCGGCACCGGATGCGGGTCCCGCCACAGGCCGCGCCGAGTTGCCCGGGCCTCGGTTGCCAGCTCCCCAAACTGCTGTCCGAGGAAAATTGCCGATACCACCAGGCATATCCCGCCTGGACCAACTCCCGGTTAAGGTTCCGGCCATCCGGCAGGATCACGTAACCCAAGGTCCGGCCGTAGCGGTCCTTTTTCTGGGCTACTACGGTCACTTCCTTGCTCATGACCATGCCAGTGCAGTAAACTGCTTGGCCTTCTTGCCGAAGGCCTGATGTTTTTCCGGGCAGTCAATTCCTTGCAGGCGCACCCTTGCCGCTTGTCCCTGATTCATCACCTTGATGGTGTCGCCGTCGGTTACGGCTACGACTTTGCCGGAAAAGGTCTCCGCCCAGCCGGGAAAGACCAGGAGCAGAACCGGAATTGCAGGCAAAAAACTTGTTTTGCGCACCGCCATCCTCCTAACGCAGGAATTTTCTCCATGTGGGAGAGTTCCTGCTCTTTTTGCCATGAGAATAACAAGGGGAAAATAGTACCGGACTTTCGAAAAACGACTCAAAAACGGTTTTTTCGATAAAACGTTGCTCTCCTGACTCTCAAGGCTAAGGGCGGGTGCAGCTTCGGTTAAAGGCCTGGCCCCAGCACGGTCCACGGAAAAATCCAGTGTTGCCAGGTAAAAGACGATGACAGGCTTGATGCGGATGAGGGCGCCGTTGAAATTTTGAATGAGCCGGTTCTGGCAGCGGGAACTAAGTCCAGGCAACCTGGGGTAAGATAAAAGGAATTTCAAAAGGACCCGGGGCTCCGGCTCTACAACCGATCAACCCTGTCGGCGGCGGGTAGAAAAGAATATTCCCGCCGCATAGGAGGAATCATGCTTTTAATCATCTTCAAGCCATCAAAAAATCCCTATGGGCTGGCCCTGAGAATCAACGAATCTGACTGAAAACAAAAAATAAGGGCAGAGTTTGAAAGACAGTTATGATCTCGCTATCGAAATACCTTTTGGCCTGAATGAGGTTCGGATATAGAGAGCAGATATGAACATATGAACACTCTCCGAGTTCCGGAACAGGAGCAGCATTGGCACAGCCTATTCTGGCCAATGCGGGTGATCTGTAAATTATTGCCGCTATTGGCAGACCCTGCCATTCACAAGATATTTTGAGGCATTTTGGATATAATGGAAAGAGGACAGGCATGATGAGAGCGGCTGGTATTGGCGCTTAGGCCGAAATGACCGGTCTCTGTCTTTCGATGTGGAGGCCCGCTGCCTGATCTTTTTACGGAGAAATTTATCGATGCGGCTGTTGGTGGTGGAAGATGATGCTAAGATCGCTTCCTTTGTCATTAAGGGGTTGGAACAGGCCGGCTTTGCCGTGGATCATGCCGCCGATGGTGAAGACGGCTTGCACCGGGCCCTGACCGAGGCCTATGATGCCGCCATTATCGATCTCATGCTCCCCAAATTGGATGGTTTGAGTCTCATTGAAGAGCTGCGGCGGCAACAAAAAGATACTCCGGTGATTATTCTCAGTGCCAGGCGGAGCGTGGCTGATCGCATCAAGGGGCTCCAGACCGGCAGCGACGACTATTTGGTAAAACCATTTTCCTTTGCCGAACTCCTGGCCCGGGTGCAGGCTTTGATTCGCCGAGGGAGCAGTACTGCCCATCCCACCCGTTTAGTGGCAGGAGAGTTGGTCATGGACCTTTTATCCCGGGAAGTAAGCCGCCGCGGCGAGAAGATCGATCTGCAACCCCGGGAGTTCGCCCTGTTGGAATACTTGCTGCGTCAGGCGGGCCGGGTGGTTTCCAAGACCATGATCCTGGAGCATGTCTGGGATTACAGCTTCGATCCCCAAACGAATGTTGTAGATGTGCTCGTTTGCCGGTTGCGCACCAAAGTGGACCGGGATATTGAGGCCAAGCTGATCCACACTATCCGGGGAGTAGGCTATGTCCTTCGGATTTCTTGAACGCCTGCGTAAGACTATCGGGTTCCGCCTGACCCTGTGGTATGCGGCGATCTTTATCCTCAGTTCCCTGGCCCTCTTTATTCTGGCATATCTATTTCTCGCCTCCTCCCTGCGACAAAAAGATCATGAACTCATCTTGTCCAAGCTCAAAGAGTTTGAGGTGCAATACCGTACCGGCGGGCTCAAGGCTATCCGCCGGGAGGTTAAGCTGGAACAAGACGCTGGGAAACCCAATACATTCTTCATCCGTCTGGCTGACTCCGCCAACCGCACCATCTTCTTGAACCTTCCCGACCAGTGGGCTGACTTTGATCTTAAATCTCTGGAGAATGGTGCCGGATCCCGGCAGGGCTGGACCCGCCTGAAATCTAAGGATGACGAGAATGGTCTGGAGATCGCCACCACCCAGTTAGCGAACAGCACCATCCTCCAGGTCGGCAAAAACACCGAGAGCCGAGAGGATCTGTTGGAGAACTTTCGCGGGATCTTCTTCGGCGGTATTATGGTAATCATTGTGCTGGGGTTCAGTGTCGGACAATTTCTCACCAGGCGCGCGCTGCGGCCTATCCGCAAACTCATCTTCACGGTGCGCACCATCGCCGATACCGGTAAAGTGGCGGCGCGCATGCCGGACATTCATACCGGGGATGAATTGGATGAACTCTCCGGGTTGGTCAACCTGATGTTGGCCCGGATCGAGACCCTGATCAACGGGATGAAAGAGACCCTGGACAATGTTGCTCACGACCTACGCACCCCGATGACCAGGTTGCGGGGCATGGCTGAAATGGCGTTGGCGGGCGCTGGGCCTCTGGAGGCCTGCCGGGAGGCCCTGGCGGATTGTCTGGAGGAGTCCGAGAGGGTGATGGCGATGCTGAACACCCTGATGGATATTTCGGAGGCCGAAACCGGGACTATGACCTTGAAGCTGGAACAGGTGAATCTGCCGGAGCTTCTTACCAGTGTTATCGAACTCTATCGCTACGTGGCCGAGGATAAGCGGATTGAGGTGCAGGCTGCTTACCCCCTTGAGCTTCAACTGACCGGGGACCGGGAGCGCCTCCGGCAAACCCTGGCCAATCTATTGGATAACGCCATCAAGTATACTCCGGACGGCGGCCAGGTGGCCATTGAGGTCTTGGATCAACCGCAGCAAGTGCTTATCCGAATAAAGGATAGCGGTCCGGGGATTGCCCTGGCAGAAATCCCCAGGATTTGGGACCGCCTTTATCGGGGTGACCAGAGTCGCTCTCAGCGGGGTCTGGGTCTGGGCCTGAGCCTGGTCAAGGCTATCATCATAGCACACCACGGACAGGTCGAGGTTGCCAGCCAACCCGGCACCGGGTCCGTTTTTACCGTTTTTCTCCCTAAACAGCTCTCCATCACCTCCCTGTAACCAGCCTTTCCTTTCAGATTTGTAATGTTGAAGCAAGGTTGGTGCAATCTTTCTCGCGTATATTTACGTCAAAATTCCATTGGAGGTAAACTTCATGAAGGTAAGGACTGGTCTGCTGTTAGGAGGAGCCCTGATCTTAGCCCTGGGGAGCGCGCTTATGGGAACCGGCCAGGAGGCGCAGGCAGCCTCTAAAAACGCGACCCTGTCGGCCCCTGGATTAACCTGTAGCATCAAAGTGCCAAGCCCGGAACCGGCGGATTTGTCGGCCTTGGCCAAGATCAAGGCAGGGGACGCCATGGCTGCGGCTAAGAAAGCTTTCCCCGATATCGCGGTGAAAAAAGTGGAGTTGGACAACGAAAACGGCTGTCTGGTTTACAGCCTGGAGCTGAGAAACGGTGGGGAGGTGCTGGTGGACGCCGGCAACGGCAGCATACTGCGGCAAGAGTCTCCCGCAGCCGAACACTCGAAGCATGAGGCTGACGAAGAAGCAGATTGACCTTAACTTGTTTCCCGGGAGCTTCAGGATTATCTTGAGCTCCCGGCTCTTCCCCTTACAGGAGTAAAATTGCCGAACCTCCTCATGCATCATAGAAAAAAGTTCTTAGATTGATACCTAAAGAAAGTTTCCGTCTTGCTTTGATAAATCCACTAGTTGGCAACTAATATGCTTGCATTGCTCCTGTTTCTCACCCTGACTTTGACCGGCTGCGCTACCTATCACCCTATGCCCCTAGATAAGGCTGCGGTGGACCGGGCCTTAGCGCCGCCGGCCCTGGAAACGATTTCCCTGAAGGCCTCGCAGATTCACCATCCCCTGCTGCGGCCGGTGAACTTCGACCTGCGGGACGGGCTTTCTCCGGATGAAGCAGCAATTCTGGCGGTTATCGCCAACCCGCGGCTAAGGGCTTTGCGGGACCAAAAGGGCCTGGCCCAGGCGCAACTCATCCAGGCGGGGCTTCTCCCCAACCCGCAATTATCTTACAGTCTCGATATCCCGATGGCAGGAGCCACCGAGGGAACAGTCAAGGCCTACGGCCTGGGATGGAGTTGGGACATTGTTTCTCTTCTGACCAGGGCTGCAAAAATGGCCGCGGCGCGGAACCAGGCCCAGGCGGTGGACCTGGCGGTGGCCTGGCAAGAATGGCAGGTGGCCCAGGCGGCCCGGCTCCAGATTTACCGGCTGGCATTCCTGGACCAGCAACTGGCCGTGGCTAAAGACGAAGAAAAGGGCTTGCAGGACAACGTCGCCACCGTCAAGCGTGCCCTGGACCTGGGATACGTCACCATTATCAATCTGGCCGCGGCCCAGGCCTCGCTGCAAAAAGTCCATCTCCAGGTGTTGACCATCGAGCAGCAGCGGGAGCAGGAACGCCTGGCCCTGAACCAGGCCCTGGGTCTGCCTCCGGAGCAGGACGTTCCCCTGCCAGCGCATCTGGAACCCCCTTCCCCCCAGTCGCTGCCATCCCTTCAAGAAATCAGCCGGAATCTGGAGGAGCGGCGCCTGGATCTCCTGGCCCTCAAAATGGGGTATCAGAGCCAGGAGGAACGCCTCCGGGCGGCCATCCTGGCCCAGGTTCCAAAGATCAATATCGGTTTTGCCCATGCCAGCGATACCACCCATGTCATTACCACGGGCTTTGCAGTGACCATCGACCTGCCCATTTTTGACCGCAACCAGGGACGCATCGCCATTGAAACCGCGAGCCGGCAAAAGCTCTTCGATGAATACGCCAGCCGTCTTTTCACCGCCCGGGCCGATGTGGCGCGGCTCCTGACCGATATGGCCTCATTAAGCCAACAGATCAAAACTACGGAAAACTCCATTCCTACCTTGAGCAACCTGGTGCAGACTTACTATCACGCCTTGTTGGAAGGCAATGCCGATGTGATCAGCTACTACAATGCGCGGGATGAACTGATCGCCAGGCAGATACAACTCCTCACCCTGAGGCGGAACCTGGCGGACCAGCGCATTGCCTTGGAAATCGCCGCCGGCGAATACCTGGGAAGCGGAGAAAGGGGGGCGTCACCTAAATGAGATGGGGCCGAATTATCGCGATTATTGTCATCTTCGTGGTCATCCTGGCAGTCGCGGTGTGGCGGCTGCGTCAGGCGGAGGTGGCAAAGACCACCGCCGAGATGCCGGGGCCGGTGGCCCAGGTGCAGACCGCTCCCATCAGACAGGGGGTGCTGACCGAACAGATTACTGCCTATGGCTTGGTTACCCCTGCGCCGGGGGCCTTACAGACCGTCTCGGTGCCGTTCGAGAGCCAGGTAATGCAGATCATGGTCAGCAACGGCCAAAAGGTTTCCAAGGGGAATGATCTCCTGGAGATTAAGTCCAGCCCCGATACTGCTCTCCAACTGGAGCAGGCCGTACAGGCCTTAGATCTGGCCAGGCAAAGCCTTCAATTTGTGGAACGGAAGTTCGAACTCAAGCTGGCCACCAATGACCAGGTGCTCCAGGCCAAGCAAGCTCTGCAACAGGCCCAACTGCGCCTGGAAAGTATGAAAAAGCGGGGGATCGGGGCTCCGCGAATTATTCATGCCGATGTGGGTGGGTTGATTACGAAAGTTTTCGTCCAGGAGGGGGCCATAGTTCCGGCCGGCAACCCTTTGGTGGAAATCGTGGCCCAAAATCGCCTGGAGGTGCGCCTGGGGGTCGAGCCTGACGATATTAACCGGGTGGCGCCCAATCAGCCGGTGTCATTGACCAGGGTGAATGTCCCTAAAGCCCCGGCGGTTACCGGTCATATCCGCAAGATCTCCTATGGGGTAGACCCTGCCACTAGGCTGGTAGATGTGTTTGTAACTCTTCCGACTACGGCGGATTTATTATTAGGTGAATCCACCTCCGGAGCCATAGCCGTGGCGTCCGTCCAGGGACTTATCGTGCCTCACTCGGCCGTCCTGCCCGAAGGCCAGGGCTACAGTCTGTTTACCATCAAGGATAACCTAGCCGTGAAGCACCTGGTCCAGGTTGGCCTCCGGAATGATAAGGAAGTGGAAATCAAGGGCGCGGGCTTGCGGGCAGGTGAACCGGTCGTGATGCTGGGCAATTACGAACTTAAAAACGGTATGGCGGTAAAAGTCGAGGCGGCGCCATGACGGTAACCGAGTGGATTCAGGCGCACCGCCGCTCCATTCTCTTCCTCATGGCGATCATGGCCGGGGCCGGGCTGGTCAGCAGTTTTAGCCTGCCGGTAGCCCTTTTCCCCCGTACCAACTTTCCCCGGATCGAAGTGAGCCTGGACGCAGGCGATCGTCCCGCCGAGCGAATGGCCATTGAGGTTACCTACCTGGTGGAGGAGGCCATCCGCTCCGTTCCCGGCGTTCTCGATATCCGTTCCACCACCAGCCGGGGCAGCGCTGATATCTCGGTTAACTTTGACTGGGGCCAGGACATGGTGGCCGCCATGCTCCAGGTGGAGTCGGCCATTAATCAGGTCCGTGCCGCGCTGCCTTCCGGCACCGCCTTCCGGGTGCGGCGCATGGACCCCAACGTCTTCCCGGTACTGGCCTACAGCCTGACTTCGAAGACCCATTCATTAGTGGAATTGCGGGACATCGCTCTCTATCAACTGCGCCCACTACTCTCCGCGGTCCCCGGGGTGGCCCGGGTAGGGGTCGGGGGCGGCGCCCAGGCGGAATATCAGGTGGTTGTCGATCCGGCCCGTTTGGCCAGCTATCATCTCTCCCTGGACGAAGTCGCCCGGGCCGTTTCCGCGGCCAATATTATTACCGCAGTGGGCCGGATGGAAGACCATTATAAACTCTTCCTGGTGGTCTCCGATACGCGCTTCCATACGCTGAAACAAATTGGGCAAACTATCCTGCGCTCAGGGAAAGACGGCCTGGTGCGTCTTGAGGATATTGCCCAGGTCACTGCGGCCACGGCCCCCCAGTGGACCAGGGTTACCGCGGATGGACAAGACGCCGTGATCTTCCAGGTCTACCAGCAACCCGGTGGCAACACCGTGCAGATCGCCCATGGTATCAAAAAAGAACTGGCCGGGTTCCGCCCTCACCTCCCCGCGGGCGTTACCATCGCCAACTGGTATGACCAGAGCCAGTTGATCCTGGCGTCCGCCGCCAGTGTTCGGGACGCCATTCTCATCGGCATCCTTTGTGCGGTGCTGATTTTATGGCTCTTCCTGCGCAACGTCCGCATGACCTTTATTGCCGCGGTCATCGTGCCCTGCGTTCTGGGGGCCACCATCCTGCTCCTCTACGTGCTGCATATGAGCTTTAACATCATGACCCTGGGGGGCATGGCCGCGGCTGTGGGGCTCATTATTGACGATATGATCGTCATGGAAGAACAAATTGTCCGGAGAATGCGCCAGGGGGCTAGCCACCATAGCCTCAGCGTGATGGCGGCCATGCGGGAGTTTTTCCAGCCTCTGTCGGGCTCGTCTGCGGCCACCATCATCATCTTCACCCCCATGGCCTTTCTCTCCGGGGTCACCGGGGCATTCTTCAAGTCCTTGTCCCTGACCATGGCCGCCAGCCTGGTGATCTCGTTCCTAATGGCCTGGCTGGCGGTACCGCTCCTGGCCGCCCACCTCCTTCGGGCCGAAGACGCCCTCCAGGAGGAAGGGGGGGCCTGGACCAAGCGCTGCCACCGAGCCTATGAAGCAGTTATGCGGCGTCTCCTCCAACGTCACTGGCTGGTCCTGCTGGGGGTAGTGCCCTTGCTGGCCCTGGGCTGGCTGGCCTATCAGCATCTGGGCTCCGGCTTTATGCCCAAAATGGATGAAGGGGGCTTTGTCATTGATTACCATGCCCCTCCCGGCACCTCCCTGACGGAGACCGACCGCCTGGTGCGCCAGGTGGAGACGATCTTGAAGAAAATCCCGGAAGTGGACACCTATTCCCGGCGTACCGGCTTGGGGTTGGGCAGTGTGGGTCTCACCGAAGCCAATGAAGGCGATTTCTTTGTCCGCCTCAAATCTTTCCCCCGGAAACCCATCGAGACCGTGATGGACGAAGTGCGCCGGCGCGTCGAACACGCGGTTCCCGGCTTGCACGTGGAAATGGCCCAACTGATGGAAGACCTGATCGGCGATCTCACCGCGGTGCCCCAGCCCATCGAGATCAAAATCTTCTCTGATAATGCTCAGATGCTACAAAAATTGGCCCCCCAGGTGGCCGCCGCCATCGGCAAGATCCCGGGAGTCGTGGACGTTAGAGATGGTATCGTGCTGGCGGGAGACGCTTTGGATATCCGGGTGAACCGGGATAAGGCTTCCCTGGAAGGCGTCAACCCTGATGAGGTCACCCGCATGGCAGCAAACTTCATGACTGGCGTGGTGACCACCCAGATTCAGCAAGGCCCGAAAATGGTGGGCGTCCGCGTCTGGACCCCGCCGGAAAACCGTCACACCATCCGCGACTTGAAACATTTGCGCCTGCGGGCTTCGGACGGGCACCTGTTCCCTCTCAGGCGCATCGCCCAGCTTACGGTGATCACCGGGCAGCCGCAGATCATGCGGGACAACTTGAAGCGCATGGTGGCGGTCACCGGGCGCATCAGCGGCCGGGATATGGGTTCGGTCATACGCGACGTCCAAGCCGCCCTTGACCAGCCTGGGCTGTTGCCGGCGGGGGTGTATTACCGCCTGGGCGGCCTCTATGCCCAGCAGCAGATCGCCTTTGCCGGTCTCCTGCTGGTATTTGCCGCGGCGGTCGTCCTGGTCTTCGCCTTACTGCTTTTTCTGTATGAACGGTTCCTCGGCGCCATTGCCATTCTCTGCACCACTTTGCTGGCGCTGAGCGCAGTTTTTATAGGCCTTTGGCTCACGGGGACGGAACTGAACATTTCCTCCATGATGGGCCTGACCATGATCGTGGGGATCGTCACAGAGGTGGCCATCTTTTATTTTTCCGAATACCATGCCTTGCCTGGCGATCTGGAGCGCCCCCATGCTCTGATTTTGGCAGGGGAAAACCGGATGCGGCCCATCGCCATGTCCACCCTGGCGGCTATCCTGGCCCTGATGCCACTGGCCCTGGGCATCGGCCAGGGCGCAGCCATGCAACAACCTCTGGCCATCGCCATCATCTCTGGGTTATGCTTACAATTACCGCTGGTTTTGATAGTGTTGCCCGTTTTGGTGGTGAGTCTCAGTAAAGGAGTTTAATTTCCGAAAGACCCACGGTTATTAAACTTGGGAGAAATTCAGGGACTCGGGGCGGCTGGGGCCGGGATCTTTAGCGCTACCTTTTACATCGGCTCCTTGCCGCCTTACCGGCAGCCTGATGACGGCTGTGGAATAGCCTGAACTGAGGTTAAATCAGCACACGAATGGATGGCGTCGGCCCTGATATTAGTTCTGAGGCCTTCATGGCGATGCCTACAGACACTCCTTTGCCAGCCGCACCGCCTCCCGGATCATCTGGTTGGTATAGCCCCACTCGTTATCATACCAACTCATCACCTTAACCAGGTCTCCGTCCACCACCTTGGTCATGCTCAGGTCCACGATGGAGGCCCGAGAGTCCTGGATGACATCCGATGATACGATGGGATCTTCCGCCACCCCCAGGACGCCCCGATAGCGGGAGCCGACCGCTTCTTCCCGGAAAATGTTATTGATTTCCTCTTCCGTGGTGGGCCGCTCCGTCAGGAACACGATATCGGCCAGGGAGCCTGCCGGCACCGGGGCCCGCACCGCCACCCCATCGAATTTGCCCTTGAATTCCGGGACGGTTGCAGTGGCGGCAATGGCGGCGCCGGTGGAAGTGGGCACCAAGTTGGCGGCCCCGGCCCGGCCCCGGCGCCATTTTTTGGCCGGCCCATCTACGATGGCCTGGGAGGAGGTATAGGCGTGGATGGTGGTCATGATGGCTTTTATTACTCCGATCCTTCGCCCCATAACCTCCATCAACGGGGCGATGCAGTTGGTGGTGCAACTGGCGCAGGAGACCAGATCGCAGGAAGCTCCCGGAGTATTGACGCAACATACCACCATGGGGATGTCGCTCTCACCCTTCACCGGCGCCGAAAGGACAAC
>JALNYP010000170.1 GCA_023229795.1 Syntrophobacterales bacterium | reverse complement strand
GTGTACCCCATGAATTGCTTGATATCGCAACTTTTCAAAAGGCTCATGATTGGTTCTCCTTATCAGGCTCGCCCTTAGCTGGCGGCCAGTTTGACCCGGATAAAGGCCTCAGACAGGACCGGGAGGCCATCCAGTTCGGCCCTTGCGATAAACCCGGTTTGGTTCGTGGCGGCGTAGAGCTCGATGAGACGCTGCACCTGGAGGCTCAGGGCGTCCACGATCCAGTAGTAGGAATAATCGCCCAACATGCCGACGTACTGACTGGCGGTGAAGGTATTGGGGACGTATTCTGACATCATGAAGGGGAACCCCAAGAGAATCGGCGGCTCACCTACCCGGACGTTTTCCCGCCAGATATACTGCCCCTCGCCGTCCTTCAGTTTGGCGATGGCCTTGAGGGCGTCCCGATGGAAAAGCCATTCGGCCTTAGGGTGGTACTGCCCTTTCAGGGTATATTTGGCTTCAATGAGGCCGTCGAAGGTCGGGGAAGTGGCCGTGTTCCCGGTGCTTACGTCCCGGTCGGTATTGATACCCAGGGCGGAGGCCACGAAAAGGCCCAGGGGCTGCTGGGCGCCGGTCCCGGTCATGAATGCCTTTTCCTGGGAAACACCGAACTTGTAAGCCAGGCGCGCCCGTACGAGGGCTTCCGGGTCCAGGGCCGCTTGCCGCAGGAGTTTGTTGCTGATCTTGACCCGCTTGGCCAGGGGGTAGGGGCGGAGTTCCCGTTTGCCGAAACTCAGATCGGAATCTTCATTGCCGGTCAGCAGTTCGGAAGTCCAGTCGGCATCGGAGATATCGGTATCCAGGGAAGGCACACCGAGGCTTTCCGCCGTGGGTACGGTGAATTTGGTGGCCCGTTGCCGGATGAACACCGCATTGTCCACGGCCTGAATGAGACTGGCAATGAATTGCTGCGGCGCCACGATGTAGCCGCCGGAAACGTCGGCCCCGGCCTGGAGCGCCCGGTTTTCCGCTTCCGGGATATGGCGGGAACCCACCAGGTAGGAACGGAAGCCCTGCTGGTGGAGGGTCGGTTCGCCGGAGGCGGGGGGCGGGTCGGCCCCAGCCCCCTCATGCTGCGCCGCCCGGGTGCCCTGGGAGGCGGCCAGCGCGGTTTCGATGGCCGCCAGATCCTGCTCCCGTTTGATTTTGTCGTTCAGGGAATTGATTTCCTTGAACATGGTGTCATACTGCGAAGTTTCCTCCGCGGTAAAGTCCCGGCTTTCGCCCATTGCCTTGTCGTTTAAGGCCCTGGCGTCGGCCACCAATTTGTTTCGCTTTTCGAGAAGCTCTTGCAGGGTCATAATATGGCCCCTCCTATTTTAAGTTCCCTTTGGCGACAGGCCACGCGCCAGGCCTCCGGTTGTTCGTGGTGCTCTTCTTTTTGTTTATCACGGCTTCTTACTGCCACGCTGGTATCTGGATAAGCCGGGAAAGTTACCGGCGAAACCTCGTATAATTCCACCTCCAGGAGTTCCCGGAGGTCAAAACCTTCCTCGTCTTTGCTCCATTTTTCATTGAGCGCCATAAATCCGAAGCTCATTTGATCCACGTCACCCCGCTCGATGCTGGTCACCGCGTCCCGGCCCCATTGGGTGTCGGGCGGGGTGATGGAAATGCGCAGGCCCAGGGCATCTTCTTCAAGCTCCAGGCTGCCATTTTTGTTGCGGCCCAGGGGAGAGGCGGTATCATGCTGCCACAGCGCCCGCACATCGGCGGTTTTGAGCGTGTTCGTGAAGGCCCCGGGGCGGATAACCTCCCGGAAACCCCACATAACCTCGCTCATCTTGTCGAAAACCGCAGCGTAGCCGGTGATCTTGGCCGGCTCCCCCTCTTGGCGAAGCACCCTGATCTCTTGCAGGGGAAGGTTGCGGATTTCTCGTTTGTCGTTTTTGTTCATGGCTAAACTCCTTCCTCCTGAAGAGGTTCCAGCACTGGCGGCGGTTCCGGGGCGGCCGGAGGCCTGTTGATCGGCGCATAGTTCACCGGCATCCACTTCAAGGCGGCGTCCCCTCCCTCAGTCGGTAGGTTTTCTTTCTCCGCGGCCTGGTCAGGGCTCATAATCCCGGTATAAATAGCGTCTTTATAGGCCCGATAACGGGCCCCGATGTCTGCCCGGAGCATAGCGTCAACCAAATGCTCCACGAAAAACCGGCCCCGCTCACTCGGGGAGAACAATTTCAGGTTCATTTCCTGCTCAATTCGCACCAGCCAGGGCCGTAAACTGTACTGAATGAACCTCAAAAGCTCCTGTTCAATGCTGGCATAGCTGGCTTTTTCCATGATCCCCATCATGTGGGGCGGGATATTGAGCACCCGGCAGATTTCCTTGACCTGAAATTCCCGGGTAGCCAGCATTTGGGCCTGTTCAGGGTTGACCCCGATCTGGAAAGGCTCAAGACCTTCCGGGAGAATCGCAATGTCGCCCACATTGGAAAGGCCGCCGTAGATTTGCTTCCAGGACCCCTTGAGCATTTCATTTGTTTCTTTGGAGACCTTCCCGGGGGCCTTAAGGGCCATGCGCGGCATCGAATCGCCGGAGAAGAACCGGGCGGCGAACTGTTCAGCCGCCATGCCCAGGGCGATTGACTCCTTAGCCATGCTGATCGTGTTGTATCCAACGATCCCATTTGAGGAAAAGCCCCGGATATGCAGCACGTTTTCCATGGGAAGGGGCACTTGAGGCCCGGTTTCGGGCGAGTACCAGTAGATCAACCGCCCCACTTCCGGCCTGGTGATCTGTGTCATGCGAGAGGGGATGAGGGGCCAGAGGGCCATGGGCCGGCCGCCGCCGTCTCTTTCGATTTCTGAGTAGTGATTTCCCCCCAAAACCAGGTGCCCCATGACCGTTTCTTCATACGCCATGCAGGTCATCAGGGGATTCGGGGCGTCATGCAGGAGCTTATAATTTCGGTGTTCGGTAGCCCGGCGTTTGCTATTCTCGACTTGCTCAAGGGTGATAATCGGGAGAGAGCCGACAGCCTCGGCCAGGATACGAACCCCAGCGAAGACCGTGGCGAAGTTCAAGGCGGTGACCTCATTGATAGTCAGCCCCGTAGCGCTCCGCCCCCCGCCGCCAAACCAATCTGTTAGCCATTGGTCAGGGTTGGCCAGGGTGGACCGGACTGCCCAGGAAAGGAGACGGCCCCAAATGCCGCGGCGTTTTGCCAACCAAACCCCCAAAAAGAAAAGCCCCAGCAAAGGGATTGCTCCCTAAGCCGGGGCCTCATGGTGCCCTGCCGGGTGGCAGGGTCAATCAGTAACCCGTACTATTTAACTTTAA
>JALNYP010000169.1 GCA_023229795.1 Syntrophobacterales bacterium | reverse complement strand
CGGGCAAGACTCAGAAAAGAGTTGACCACGGCCTGTATCTTTTACCGTGATGATCGCCAGGAATTTGCCTGCGACCGGAAGACCCCTCATTCGGAATAAATTATTTTTTGAAGCCTCTCCCCTTCCAGAGCATGTAAATAGCCGGGTAAATGACCAGTTCGAGAATCGTGGAGGTAATGACGCCGCCGACCATGGGGGCGGCGATTCGCTTCATCACGTCGGCACCCGTCCCGTGGCTGAACATAATGGGGATAAGGCCGGCCAGGATCACGCTTACCGTCATGATCTTGGGGCGGATCCGTTTCACGGCGCCGAACATGACGCTCTCCTTAAGGTCAGCCAGGGTATGCATCTTTCCTTCTTTCTTCCACTTTTCATAGGCCAGATCGAGGTACAGGAGCATGACCACTCCGGTCTCCGCATCGAGTCCGGCCAGGGCGATAATCCCTACCCAGACGGCGATGCTCATGTTATAATTAAGAATATAGAGGAACCAGAAGGACCCCACCAGGGAAAAAGGAACGGCGAGCAGGACAATCATCGTTTTTACTGTTGATTGCGTGTTCAGGTAGATAAGAACGAAGATGACGAAGAGGGTCAGAGGGATAACCATTTTCAGCCGCTCATGGGTTTTGACCAGATTTTCATATTCCCCGCTCCAGGTGAGTCGGTAGCCTTCGGGGATCTTCAGCGTCGCCGCTTTTTTCTTCGCCTCTTCCACGTAGCCGCCCATATCCCGGCCGGTAAAGTCGACGAAGACATAAGCGGTAAGAAGTCCTTCTTCGCTTTTGATGGCGGTGGGACCCTTGACGACCTTGAAATCCGCCACCTCGCCCAGGGGGATCTGCGTAATTGGCGGCGCTGCCGACATTCCTCCCGCGCCGGTCGGTAGAGCAGCCGGCCGGTTGGCTGTCATGACGGGCACCAGGATCCGCTTGAGTTGCTCCACATCGCTGCGCAGATTCCGGGGATAGCGAACATTGACGGGATACCGCGCCCGCCCCTCTACAGTCACCGTCAGGTTCATGCCCCCGATGGCCGCCTGGATCACCTCGCCCACATCGTCCACGGTGAGACCGTAGCGCGCCGCCTCTTCCCGCTTGATGGAAATGTCCAGAAAGTAGCCCGTCGTCACCCTTTCTGCATAGACGCTCCGGGTTCCGGGAATGTCTTTTAAATGATGTTCCAGGGCGAGACCGATCTTTTCGATCTCTTCCAGATTCGGCCCCAGGATCTTGACCCCGACGGGAGTCCGGATGCCCGTGGCAAGCATGTCGATGCGGGCCTTAATGGGCATGGTAAAGGAGTTGGCCACCCCGGGGATGGTCAGGGCGTCATTCATCTCGTCCTTCAGTTTTTCCACGGTCATGTCTGGCCGCCACTGCTCTTCCGGCTTCAGATTGATGACCGTCTCAAACATCTCCAGAGGCGCCGGATCAGTGGCCGTCTCCGCCCGCCCGGCCTTGCCGAAGACCTGGGCGACTTCGGGGATTTTCTTCAGAATTTTATCCAGCATCTGGAGGAGGTTCCCGACCTCGGACACGGCCGCCCCGGGCAGTGTGACGGGCATATAGAACAACGTTCCTTCATAGAGAGGCGGCATGAATTCCGAACCCAGTTTCATAAACGGGTAAATTGTCAGGGCCATGATGAGGACGGCGGTAATAATCACCGTTTTCTGGAAACGGATGGCAAAATGGGCCACCGGTTCATAGAGCTTATGCAGGACCAAACTGATGGGATTCTTCTCCTCAGGTCGGATCTTGCCCCGGATGAGCAGCGTCATGAGCACGGGCGTCAGGGTCACGGCCAGAAAGGATGAGAAGAGCATGGCAAAGGTCTTCGTATAAGCCAGCGGTTTGAACAGGCGCCCCGCCTGGGCCTGGAGGGTGAAGACGGGGAGAAATCCCACGGTGATGACCAGCAGGGAGAAGAAGAGGGACGGCCCTACTTCTTTGGCGGCTTCGATGATGACATCCGTCCGGCTTCCCTGCTGCCCCTCGTGTTCCCACTCTTCCAGCTTCTTGTGGGCGTTTTCCACCATG
The DNA here is from genome assembly GCA_023229795.1 of Syntrophobacterales bacterium. GTDB lineage: Bacteria > Desulfobacterota > Desulfobaccia > Desulfobaccales > 0-14-0-80-60-11 > 0-14-0-80-60-11. The sequence goes on along the minus strand of JALNYP010000169.1, from coordinate 1,248 downwards.
ATGATGGCGGCGTCCACCATGGCGCCGATAGCGATAGCAATGCCGGAGAGGCTCATGACGTTGGCGGTGACGCCCAGGTAATACATGCTGATGAAGGCCATTAACATGGCCATGGGCAAGGTAACGATCACCACCAGGGCGCTGGGCAGGTGAAAAAGAAAGACGAGACAGACCACGCTCACCGCCACGGTCAGTTTGATGAGCTCCTCTTTGAGGGTAGCCATGGAGCGCAGGATGAGATCCGACCGGTCATAGGTGGTGACGATCTTCACCCCCTTGGGCAGGCTGGGCGCGATGTCGCGGTTGATCTTTTCCTTCACCCGGTCGATTACGGAGAGGACATTTTCACCGAAACGGACGACTACAATCCCGGCGGCCACTTCGCCGCGACCGTCCAACTCCGCCAGCCCGCGCCGGATTTCCGGGCCCAGTTGGACGCGGGCCACATCCTTTAAGTAGATGGGAGTTCCACCGGGGTTCGCACCCACGGTGATATTCTCCAGGTCTTGCAGGCCCTTGATATATCCACGCCCCCGGATCATGTATTCGACCCCCGAGAGTTCCAAAACGCGCCCTTCCACATCCCGGTTGCTCTTTCTTACGGCCTCGATGACCTTCGTAATAGGGATGCTGTAAGCGGACAGGCGGTTGGGATCGACGGTGATCTGATACTGCTTTACAAAACCGCCGAGGCTTGCCACCTGGGAGACGCCGGGGACGCTTTCCACGCCCAGTTTGATGATATAGTCCTGGATGCTGCGCAGTTCGGAAAGGTCATGTCCACCCGTTTCATCTACAACGGCGTAGGAGAACCCCCACCCGAGGCTGGTGGCGTCTGGTCCGAGGACGGGATTGACGTCGGAGGGAATTTTGTTCTTCACCGCCTGGAGATATTCCAGTATCCGGCTCCGGGCCCAGTAAATATCGGTCCCTTCCTCGAAGATCACGTAGATGAAGGAACTGCCCAGGAAGGAAAAACCACGCACGGCCTGGACTTTAGGGGCAGCAAGCAGCGTCGATGTGATGGGATAGGTGATCTGATCCTCGACAAGATCGGGGCTTCGCCCCGGCCATTCCGTGTAGATGATCACCTGCGTATCGGAGAGGTCGGGGAGGGCGTCGAGAGGCGTGTTCTTCACGGCCCAATAGCCCCAGACAATGGCCAGGGCCATCATGAGAAAGACGGCGAATTTATTCCGGGCGCTTAATTCGATGATTTTAGCGATCATGGGGAGCCCCTTTCTCTTT
>JALNYP010000168.1 GCA_023229795.1 Syntrophobacterales bacterium | reverse complement strand
GGCAGGAAAATGAAATTGGAGTTTTAGACGCGAGGCCAACGGAAGCGAAAGCTTCTCCCTCAGGTGGCTTATCTTCTCCAGTGTAGTTAGAAAGAGCGGGAAAGGAGACCTAATGAATCCCGAGAGATTTACTGGCGCGAACGCCGTGATGTTGCTCATCGACCACCAAATCGGAACGATGGGTTGGGTCCGCTCCGCGCACCTCGACGAGATCAAAAGAAATACGCTGGTTCTTGCCAAGGCGGCCAACGCCTTGAACATGCCGGTTATTTTGACGAGTAGCATGGAAGAGCATGTCCAGGGGCCCCTCATGACTGAACTTCAGGCTATCCTTCCTGAGGCCTTCGCGGCGCGGATTAAGCGGGTTGGGGTTGTTGACGCCATGGATGACGAGAATTTTGCTTCTGCCGTTCTCGCCACTGGCCGCAAGAATTTGATAATGGCTGGCATAACGACTGATGTGTGTGTCGTGTTCCCGGCCATCACTGCGGTACAGCAGGGGTACTCGGTCCAGGTGGTCGTCGATGCCTGCGGGTCGCCCTCCAAAATTGCCGACGACGTTGCTCTGCGGCGTATGGAAAAAGCCGGCGTTACCCTCACGTCCACTAACCAGGTGATCGCGGAATTGGCCCGGAAATGGACCACCCCCGAAGGCGGCAAGCTGATCGAGATTTTATTTAAGGACATCTTATCCAAGTTGGGGCCGGCTTAACCTGGACGATTTCCCGTTGCGCCGCATCCACCAAACCGGTCATTCTCTGAATTATGAAACTACCTGATCTTCCTGGCATTACTGGGATTTTTATCACCGGCACCGACACCGACGTGGGCAAGACCTGGGTGGCCGCGGGGCTGACCGCGGCGCTCCGGCAGCGGGGGGTGAAAGCGGTTTATTTCAAACCGGTCCAGAGCGGCTGCCCCGAGACAGAGGGGCGCCTTATTCCAACGGATGCCGCCTTGGCCCGGACTCTGGCCGGTTTGACCGAGCCCCTGGAAGTCCTCACCCCCATCGCCCTGCGGCTGCCCCTGGCCCCCGGGGTGGCTGCGGCCCAGGCAGGGGTGGTGGTGGATCTGGAGCGTATTGCCGCCAGTCTCCGGGACCTGGCGGGGCGCTATGATTTTTTCGTGGTGGAAGGCGCCGGGGGGCTGTACGTTCCCCTCGTGGGCACGCATTTTCTGGTCCTGGACCTGATCCGGTGGCTGGGCTTACCCCTGGCGGTGGTGGCCAAATCCGGCCTGGGGACCATCAACCACACGGTTCTCACCGTCAAGGCGGCGCTGGCGGCCGACATCGAGGTGACCGGGGTCATCCTCAACCGCTACCCCGATAACCCGGGACTGGCGGCGGCGACCAATCCCGGGGTGATCGAGGCGCTTACCGGGGTGCCTATCCTGGGGCGACTGCCGGAAGTGCCGGACCTTACTTCCCCGGCGGGCCGGGAGGTTTTTCTGGCCGCGGTTAAGCCCATAGCCGAGCAACTCCTGGCACTATCCGGATGAGCCTGCGACCAGTATCACAATTGCACTATCCCAGGCTGATCTCGGGCATTGATATGCTACCAGTATAGCCGCAACCCTGATAATGACCCGGTAAGGGCGGGGTTCAAACCCGCCTCTACAGCACCGGCGGGACGCCGGGGCCACCAAAGAGACAAAATGGATGCGTTAACCAAAGAACTGGCCGCCTTGGATGCCCGGTCGCTTAGGCGGCGCCTGCAGGTGGTGGACGAGGTGCTGCCCGGCGGCAAGGTCAGGGTGGCCGGGCAGGTCCGCCTCAATTTATCCTCCAACGATTACCTGGGCCTGTCCCAGGATCCCCGGGTTATCGCGGCGGCCCAGGCGGCGGCCGCCAAGTGGGGCGCCGGGGCCGGGGCCTCCCGCCTGGTGGTGGGGCACCTGGCCCTGCACGAGGCGGTGGAAGCCAGGCTGGCCGATTTCAAGGGCACCGAGGCCGCGGTGATTTTCCCCACCGGCTACATGGCCAACGTGGGGACCAGCTCGGCGCTGGTGGGGCCGGGGGATGTGATTTTCAGCGACCGGCTCAACCACGCCAGCATTTATGACGGCATCAAACTGTCCGGGGCGGCGGTGCAGCGCTTCCCCCACCGGGATCTGAACCGCCTGGAGCAGCTGCTGCGTGAGGCCGGGGCCGCCCGGCGGCGTCTTATTGTCACCGACTCGGTGTTCTCGGTGGACGGCGACCTGGCGCCGCTTGCGGACCTGGCGGCTTTAAAGGCGCGGTATGGGGCCTGGCTGATGGTAGATGAGGCCCACGCCACCGGCGTGTTGGGCGCCAAGGGCGGCGGACTGGCCGAAGCTTTGGGCCTGACCCGGGAAGTGGACATTCATCTGGGCACGTTTTCCAAGGCTTTGGGTTCCCAAGGGGGCTTCGTGGCCGGGGACCGGCGCCTGGTGGACTACCTCCACAACCGGGCCCGGTCCTTCATCTACTCCACCGCCCTGGCCCCAATGGTGCTGGGGGCCATCGACCAGGCGTTGCAGATTGTGGTGCAGGAGCCGGAGCGGCGGCTTTTTCTGCGGCGGGAATCCGAGAATTTTCGTCAGGACCTCCTTTCGGCCGGGCTGGATATCCTGGGGAGCGAAACCCAGATTATCCCGGTGCTGGTGGGAGAAAACGACCGCACCCTGGAATTTGCCGCCCGTCTCATGGACCAGGGGCTCATGGCGGTGGCCTTGCGCCCCCCCACGGTGCCGCCGGGGCGGGCCCGGGTGCGGTTTTCCCTGTCCGCGGCCCAGGCGGAAGATGATCTGTCCCGCGCCCGGGAGGTCATTGTGGCCACGGCCCGAGCCATGGGGCTGGGGTCATGACCAGCCTGGTTTTTTTCCACGGCTGGGGCGCCTCCGGCCGGGTTTGGGAACGGCAGGCGGCGGCCTTTGGCGACCGGATGCCGGTCTTGACGCCCACGGTGCCGGTCTGGGAGGGGGGCTGGTTTTCTGAATATTTACGGGGATTGGACCTGCAAGAATGCCTGCTGGTGGGGTGGTCCCTGGGGGGCATGTTGCTCCTGGAGGCCCTCAGCCGCCTGACGGACCCGGCCCCGGGAGGGCTGGTCCTGGTGGGGGTGGCCCCGGTCTTTACCCGGCGCCCGGATTATCCCTGGGGACAACCCCTGGGCGTGGTGCGGGCCATGCGCCGGGCTCTTACGAAAAATACGAAAAATACGAAAAACCCGCCGCAGGTGCTGGCTGAGTTTGCCGAACAGTGCCTGGCCCCGGGGGAGGCGGCATTTGCTTCCCAGGCCCGGGAGGCGTTTGCGGTTCCGGCGGCCGCCG
>JALNYP010000167.1 GCA_023229795.1 Syntrophobacterales bacterium | reverse complement strand
ACTGGTAGGTGTGAAAATAGGCCCGCACCAGAAAGTCGGCGCTGGCCTTGGACGCGGCATAGGGACTCCGGGGCGCGTACGGTGCCGACTCGGTGACCGGCGGGGCACTAGGCCCCAAAGAACCGTACACTTCATCCGTGCTGACATGCAAAAACCGCGGGGCCTCCGGCCCGGCCGGGTTTTCCCAGGCCCGGCGGGCCGCTTCCAGGAGGGTGAAGGTCCCCACCACGTTGGTGCGCACAAAGACTCCCGGGTCCAGAATCGACCGGTCCACGTGGGATTCGGCCGCAAAGTGCACCACCTTCGTGATCGGATACCGGGAAAACAGGTCCTGGACCAGTTCCCGGTCGGCTACGTCCCCCCTGACCAGGATATACCGCGCATCGCCTTTAAAACCGGTGAGGTTCTCGGGGTTGCCGGCGTAGGTCAGCAGGTCCAGGTTGATGATGTGCGCCTCCGGCTGCTGCCGCCGCAAACCATAGAGAAAATTGGCGCCGATGAAGCCCGCCCCGCCGGTTACCAGAACCCAACTCATAGCCGGTCCCCATACACTTCCCAGAACTGCCGGTAGGCTGCCTGCCAGGCGGGCATACGGTCGAGCCCCGCCACGCGAAGCAGCCGGTTTTCCAGTACCGAATTGGCCGGCCGGGGGGCAGGACGGGGAAATTCCGCCGTGGTGCAAGGGGTTACCCGCACCGTGATCCCCGCCGTCTTGAGGATCAGGCCGGCAAATTCAAACCAGGTGGTCTCTCCCTGGCAAGTGGCATGGTACGTGCCGAAGGCCTCGGTCGCGGCTAGCGCCAGGAGTTGCGGCGCCAAAGCCATGGTGCTGGTGGGGGTCCCCCGCTGATCCTGCACCACTTTCAGTTCCCCGTCCGGCCCGAGTTGGCGCCCCCGGGCCAGAATGGCGGTGACGAAATTGGGGCCGGGCACCCCATAGAGCCAGGCCGTGCGCACGATAAAGTGGTCGGGGCACTGCTGCCGCACCCACTCTTCTCCCAAAAGCTTGCTCTGGCCATAGACCGACAGGGGTTCCGTAGCGTCCCACTCCACATAGGGGCCTAATTTCGTCCCGTCGAAGACATAGTCCGTGGACAGGTGAATCAATTTTATTCCCAGACGCCGGCAGGCCACCGCCAGATTCCGGGGCCCCATCGCGTTGACCAGGAGCGCCCCATCCGGGTCCGACTCCAGATCATCCACCCGGGTAGCGGCGGCGGCGTTGATCACCACTTCCGGGCGCTGCCGGGACAGTTCTCCCTGCACCAATTGGGGGTCGGTGATGTCCAGGTCATGGGCGTCGGTGGCCACCACCTCCCAGCCCTGCCGGGCCCCGGCCTGGATCAGGGCCTGGCCCAACTGCCCGGCGGCCCCGGTAATCAAGAGCTTACCGGCCACGGCGCCCCCCATACCTGTCCCAACCTCATTCCAGCCGGAAGGGGGAATCAGGGTCGTCCTCAAACCGGATCTCGTCCACGGCCTCGCTGCGTCCCGGGCCGCGGTAAAGACGGTTGGCGAAATTACAGACAAAACCGGGAATCTCACCCACATTCTGATAGGCGTGCACCACCCCCGGAGGCACGATCAGCATCGCCGGGCAGGAGGCTCCCAGGTGAAAATCCTGGCGGACCCCGAACGTCGGGCTGTCGGCCCGGTTATCCCACAGGACCACGCGGAAATTACCCGGCCCGGCGAAACAAAAGAGATCGGTCTGGTCCCGGTGGGCGTGGGGGCCCCGCCCCACCCCCGGTTGGGTCACCGATACATACGCCATCACCGGGATATGTTCCGTCGCGATTTCATCCTGCCGAAAAATTTCCGCCAGCCAGCCGCGTTCATCGTTATAAAGCTCTAAGGGTCGGCAAATCACCCCGGGAATCTTGACTTCCAACTTGACTCCTTCCTGTTTTGCGGCGGCGCACCGGGTTCATTCTCCGCCATCTGAACCAGGCGCCGTCACCCGGATACGTGCCTGCCGGTTTCATAATCCGTAACTTGTAACATAAGCGGTATTCTTCGCCAAATCAACAAAGAAATGTTTCGTTTATTGAACTTCCCGCCCCCTTGGAGTAAGGCGCGGCCTTCTTCAAGGCCGGATATCGGTCAATCCGCTGCACGCGGCGCCCGGCGTCTCCATAAACCCGGGGCTGGCCCCTACAGCCGCGCCCATCAGCTGCCGGCGATGTAGGTGTAGATCCTCCGGATGATGGGGTCAAAATAGGGGCTGAAAATAGCCTGGTGGGTGAGGCGCTCTGCCAGCGCCAGGGCCAGGACCAGATAGGGTCCGACCAACAATAGCAGCGTCCTGGTCCGCTCTTCCATCTGGGGCATCAATTCAGAGACCAGATATCCCATGGCCATCGGCGGCACCGGGATCAGATTATAGATAGCCGTGGTGAGGTTAACCCCGATGACCATCAGAAAGACCCGGGGATTATATTCAAAGACATTAAAAATCATCACGATACTGCCCACAATGCTGGCCATGAGCAGATTCGCCAGCGGCCCCGCCACCCGGGTCAACACCATGTACAGCCGGGGATACTCGAATTTACTGCGATCGATATCAAAACTCCGGGGCCAGCCGAAACCACCCACCAGATAACAGATCGACCCCAGAATATCCAGATGGAGGAAAGCATTAAAATGGAGGCGATCCCTGGCGCCCGGACGGCGGTCCCCTAATAAATTGGACATGAAGGCCTGGGCCTCGGCATTGAGGGTGACGGTCACCAGCACCGACACGGCAAAAGCCACCGCCGAATCAATGGTGAGGGTAGCGGGATCGAGTAAAAAAGGTACCGGCCAGGCGCTTTCCATGGACATCAGAATTTCCTTGATCTTTTTATTCAGAAAATGGCTTTAAGCCGCCTGTGCTAAGATTAGCATTTTCCTGGCTTATGGGTGATACCATCTGAGGAAAAAATAAAAAAATGAACTTAAAAAATTCCCTAACAATAGAGAGAAGGCAGGGGGTTGTGCCACCCTGCCTTCTCGAGATAGCTCGGTTTTTACCGCATCCCCACTGAACCCTTAAGCTCAGGCCCAAGTGAGGTCTGAAGATTTATTCGGTGGTGTGCATGGGCCGCTTGGTCACCCGGGAGATCACCACCGCGATGATCAGCACGATGGCCGACAGGATGAAGGCCCAGGTCAGGGTGCCGGTGATGTCCTTGATGGTGCCGGCCAGCCGGGTCATGAAGAAGCCCAGACCCCAGCCGATGAACACCAGGCCGTAGTTCATGCCCAGGTTTTTGGGACCGAAGAAGTCCGCAGTGTAAGCAGGCATCAGGGCCAGACCG
>JALNYP010000166.1 GCA_023229795.1 Syntrophobacterales bacterium | reverse complement strand
GCATATCTGTCTCCGGCTGCCGGATGAGGTCTATCAGCAGGTGCTGGACCTCGGCGGAGCGACCTGGGTTCGGCAGGTGGTGGATGCTGAGCTGGCCAGAGCCCCGAGGAAGCCCCGACCACCCAAACCCCTGTTGAGCCTCGGAGGCCTGGGGTGACATCGGAGTGCCAGGGCTGCGGCCTGCAGATGGATGCCACCGACATAGCCCATGGCCCGAGGATCAAAGAGGGCCGATGGGCTGGGCTATACGAGAAGGAGCCTAAGCGATGGATGCCGTTAACGATCCCCTGGTGACCGGCGATTACCTGCCCTGGCGGGAGGTCCTGGGCTACAGGGTCAGCCCGGAGCTGAACCCCGGCGGCTATGAACTGGTGCTGGTCTGTGGGCATGTCCATTCCTGCGGAGAGGATCCCTACCCCCCGAGTCCCGGAGTTCTCCGGGTAGGTTGCCAGGATTGCCGAGACGACCAGGTCCGCAGAGCAGCGGGTCAGAGCCCCTGGCGCTGCTCTGCATGCTCTGCAGTCACCTGGCTGCAACCCTATGATGCTATCCAGTGCCTATGGTGTAACGACGGCTGCATGTCCCCGGTCCAGACCTCCGGGACCTAGTTTTTTCAAACCCCGGCCGTTCGAAGGATCGGAAAAAAATTCCACGGCAATTTTACCAAAAACGGTATTGACAGTTATTTGATTATCGTGTAAGCTGATTCCAGAAGCAAAAACCCAAGGAGGCGCAAGATGACCATCACGTTCAACACCCCCGAGGCTTTCCGGCGGTTCGTCGGAGCCGTCAGGAAGGATCCCCAGACTCAGAAGGCCATCACCCGGGCCTATGACCGAGAGGTCACGGTTCTGGGTAACCCCGTGGCCATGTTGACCCGCTGGGGCTACGTCCAGCAGGGGCCGGACTGGTTCTACCATCCCCAGCAGGGCTACAACGCCCGGGTGGAAGGACTGGAGGCGGCTCTGGAATCCCTGATCGTCCCGGACATGGCTCTGGGTAGTTTTACCAAAACCATGTTCCTCGAGACCGAGCAGTTCGGTCACGGGCCCCAGGAGGTCATCCGGACCCTCCATAGCCTGGCCCGCAAGACCGGCCGGCACTTCCGGCTGCACCTGGCCCGCAGGGGCCACAGCATGCTGCTGGATGGCTCAGACTGGCCCCCCTACACGAACGGCCGCGAGACCCACAACGAGATCTCGGTCCTGGAGGCCAGCAGAACTTTTCAGAACTTCAGAGTAACGGAAGAGGTCCAATCATGAGCGTTGATTTTACCAAAATCAAAACCTGCCAGGACTGCCGGGCCCTGCCCTGCATTTGCCGGCTCCCGGATGAGAAACTGCTGCGGGTAGTCTGCAGCGGGGTGAACTGGGGCCCGCACCCCCGGATCCTGGGCCGGAGCCCCAGGGGGGTCCTGTTCTACGTGCCCGGCCATACCGCGTGGTCCGGCGTGGGCTGTACCCGCTACTACCACAGCTCAGTTTACTTCTGGGACTGGGAGAAGATGCGGCAGGGCGAGGGCAATATCTCGGCAACCCGGGAGGTTCATGACGGCGGGAAGGGCCGGCTGACCCCCCGGCTCAAGCTGGCCCTGGCGGCCCAGTACTTGGCGCCCCTGCCATGATGACCATGTTCTATATCCAGTCCGGAGGCCAGGGGGTCTGCACTGCCCTGGGCGCCGCAGATGCCCTGGCCCGGCTCCGGAACCTCCGGAGGGATCCCTGCTGCTGGAATGCAGCAGTCGGCGCCGCTGTTCACCAGGGGATGCCGGGCTTCCGGGTCTGGGAGAAGCGACTCATCCGCCGGGGGATCCTGGCGCCGCTGCCGGATCCCAACCGGCCCAGGCCCCGGATCTCCGACCTCCAGGCCCTGGAGATCATCCGGGCCGCGGGCTGCTGATGGCCACCTGGATCCCGACCTCTCGCCGGACCTGGGAGACCGACCTGTTGGAGCTGGGCGTCAGAATCCGCCTGAGCCCCGAGGAGGCCCTGGTCGAGAAGATCCGGGCCAAGCGGAGCCCCAAGGGTATCCGCGGTATCCTCGAGGCTCAGCAGACCCTCAGGAGGGCCGGCAGGGCTATCCCGGGGCCCCGGGAGAAGCTGGAGACCCAGATCCGGGTGACCCCGGACGAGGTACAGATCCGCTGGGGTCCGCCGGGCAGGGTCACCGGCCGGATGGACCTGCGCTGGGAAAAAGAATGGCTCACATGGGGTTGACAGTTCTTTGATTATCAAGTAAGGTTCTCTCAGAAGCAAATTTTACCACAACAGGAGGCGCAAAGACATGGCTATTTCGTACACCAAGTTAAAAGACGGGAACTGGGGTCTCAAGGGGCCCATGGCGGAACTGAGCCGGGGCTCAGTTCAGGTAACTAAGAAGTCCGGCGAAACCAAGGCCGAGACCGTTGGCCAGATCATCGCGGGGCCTTTCGCGGATGGCAACGCCCTGGCAACTATCGCGACTGCTCAGGGTCCTTCCAGGGTCTCACCTTCCCGGACCCAGCGGGGCGGCTCCAGTAACCATCCCCGTACCGGTTGTTCTTGTGGTAGCCGGGATGGTCTATACCAGGATTCCGACTGCTGGCAGTGCAAACATGATGCCTAGATTCATCAAGGTTCTGTATGATTCGGTCGACCAGACCGGCCGGCCCGGCGGGTACCGGGAGTTGGAGGCCTTCGAGGCCGCCGTCAAGGCCAGGGCCCGGGAGACCCGGAAGGCTGGTCGACCGTACCGCCCGCTCTGGTCGATCCTGGCGGGATTCTTCTGGTCAGTCCGGCTGGACCGGCCCCTGCGGGTATCCATCCGGCTGGAGGCCGGGGAGATCAGAACCCTGGCGCTCTGCAGGGCCGTCTACAGCGCGGATCCCTCCCTCATAACCCCGCCGGGCCCAGAATACAGGGCCCCGGTCTGGGCCGAGACCCGAACGGATCCCCTGAGACCTCAACCGCTCAGCGCCCCCTAGGACCAGGGCCCCGGACTAACCCCGGGGCCCTTTTCTGTCCCCAAACCCGCATGCCTATTGGGTGGCCATAAACCGGGTTTTTGGCCAGAAAAGATTTTTCCAAAAAGGCTTGACAAATATTTGAGTATCAACTATTCTACCCTCAGACCCAAACAAAACCAGGAGGCAAACGAAAATGCAAGTCACGATTGATAAGAACGTCGACCAGAACACCCTGAACCAGGCTCACCTGAACTGGGCTCAGCGCCCGGCCGACGAAAGATTCGCTGATCTCGACACCTATATCCGGGCCCTGCGGCTCCGCAAGGAACGCAGCATCGAGGCGACTCGGGAGATCTCC
>JALNYP010000165.1 GCA_023229795.1 Syntrophobacterales bacterium | reverse complement strand
GGGGACTTTTAGAGCAATTCCTTGTAGTTCCCCCCTTTAACAAAGGGGGGTTAGGGGGGATTTTGGTTTTTTGAGCATGTGCCCTAACGGAAAAAACTTTTGGCATTCGCTATAGAATGACAATTTTTGGCGAAACGTGAATTTTGCAAGAGGCTCATCTGTAGGTGCTATTGATAAGGTTCTGCCCCTTGGGTTGCAGAAGCCGCCATAATCCCTCATAATACCTTGGGCTCCGGGCGTCAGCGCGGGCTGCGTCCCCCTTGAAATTTCGCTGCGGAGAAATCCTGGAAAGAGAGTGTATGAATGTCACAACTTTTGCGCTGAGCTGGAGCCCGGTGCTGGTCCTGGCGATTCTGGCGGTAGGCTGCAAACGGCCGGCCCTGGAACTCTCGCTGTACGGCGTGAGCTTTACCGCGGCGCTGGCTTACCTGGTGTTTCGAACCCCCGTGAACGTGATTCTGCTGGCCGCCCTGGACGGGGTGCTGACCACCCTGCCGCTGCTGCTGGTGGTGTTGGCGGGCATCATGCTGTCCAACCTCCTGGTGGCCACCGGGTCCATCGAGCGCCTGGTCGCCTGGCTGCGGGAAGGGCTGCGCGCCCCCCGGCACCGGCATATTTTTATTTCCCTGGGGATCTGCAACTTCCTGGAAGGCGCCAGCGTCATCGCCGAACCGCTGGTGGCTCCTCTGCTGCGGGCCGCCGGGGTGAAGCCCGCGGGCGCCGCGGCCCTGTCCGTTATCGGCTACGCCGGCCTGATGAGCCTGGAGATGGCCGGGATCATCATCACCGTGCTGGCGCTGGTCACCGGCTTACCCCTGGCGGAGTTGGGAGCGGCCACGGCCTGGTTGTCGGTGCCGGCGATTCTGGTCATGGCTGCCTCTATTCCCTGGTTCCTGCCGAAACAGGACGGCGGCTGGGGCCTGCTGCCCGCGGCCTTGGGAGGCGGCCTGCTGGTGGGCCTGGCGGCCCTGGCCGCGGTTTTGACCGTGGGCGTGCCCCTGGCGGGCATGGCCGGGGGATTGGCGCTGATGGCCGTCCTGGTGCTCCTGGGCTTTAAGCACTGGCCGGGAGTCAGCCGGCTGCGGCGCGACCTGCTGCCTTTCGTGGCGCTCCTCGTTCCCCTGCTCCTGGTGAACACGGTGCCGTGGCTTAAAGAACTTACCAGTCGCCGCTTAGTGATCGACGTGAGCGTGGTGCCTATCCATCATATTACCCTGACCCCCTTCTTTTCGGCTTATCTCTATCTCTTCGCGGCTTTGGGGATCGCCTTGGCCGCGGCCCGGTCCGGTTCCTGGCAGCCGGTGCTGGCCAGCGGCTTCCGGCAAGGCTGGCGGGCGCTCACGGCCATGGGCCTGTTCGGGGCCATGGGGCAGATTATCGCCTATTCAGGGTACGGCGACGGCTTCGGGCACCTCACGCAAACCCACAACATCCCCTGGGTACTGGCCATGGGCCTGAAGACCTACACCGGCAGCCTGTATCCCGTGTTTGTGCCGCTGCTGGGGTGGGTCGGCACCTTTTTGACCGGCTACGGGGTGGCTTCCCTGATGCTGTTCGGGGAGTTGCAGGTGCATGCGGCCGCGCTGCTCCACGTGTCCGCGGTGTGGCTGGCCGCGGGCCTCACCGTGGGGTCCTCCCTCGGGTCCATCTCCTCCCCCTTCAAGATCGCCATTGCCACGCCCATGTGCGGCGCCCTGGGGCAGGAAGGGCGCATCTTGAGCCGCACCATCCCCCTGGGTCTGGCCGCCTCGCTCTTTATCGGGGTGATCCTCTGGTTATTATAAAATTATCTTGTAGACCTATGAATTAATTTAGTATGATTCCGGCTGAGTTTTTCATTTACTATTATTTCAGGAGGCCCCTGATGAAACCGAACCGCACGCTGATCCTGGCGGCAATCCTCAGTGGTTTCATGGCCGTAACGGCATGGGCGGAAACCCGGGTTTACTTTAGCCCGCCTCTGCCGGGGGATAAAAAAGTCGCAGATTTTATTGTTGAAGCCATTCAGGGGAGCTCAACGCAGATTTTGATCCAGCAATACCAGCTTACTGAACCCAAGATTATCAAGGCCTTAGCCGATGCCAGCCGTCGCGGTATCGTGGAAATCGCGATCTTCGATAAAACCGTGACTAATAGCAAACAGGGCCGTCAGGGGGTGAAGGATCTGGAAGCGGCGGGTGCTGACGTCTGGTTTGACCCGGTCCATATCGCCCATAATAAAGTCCTGATCATTGACCGAAAGATGGTGATTGGAGGGTCATTTAATCTTACCGCCAACGCCAATGCCCATAACTGCGAAAACTGTACCTTTATTGATGATCCGCCCATTGTTCAACGGTTCCTGGAGAATTTCAAGCGGCGGCTGGAGAAGGCGCAAGCAACTGAATAGGGTGGCGTTGAGGAATACTTAAGGACAACCTTGCCGTTTTGCAGGTGATGACCCCCGCTGCCGCGGACGCGCCGGGGAAGGAGATGCTTTGGACTTGAGCCTGTTTGCCGATATGGAAGCCCCGGAGTTGCGGGAATATATTCATTTTCTGCTCTGGCACTACCGGGTGATGGACTCCTTCTGGTATCTCGCCGTCGCTGACCTCTTGGGTGAAGCCAGCGCGGATCGCTTGAACGAAAAAGTCTGGGGCGCCATCCCGGCCATGGGGGCCCGGGACCTGGTGAAGCGCTTCAAGATTACCGAACGAGGCCTGGAAGGTTTTGTCAAGGCCCAGCGCTACTGGCCCTGGCAGGCGCTGGTGGGGTATCAGGTGGAGCACACGCCCGAGGAGGTCATGATCACCGTGCCCTCCTGTCCCACCCAGACCGCGCGGCTGCGGCGGGGCCTGAAGGAGTATCGCTGCAAGGAGATGCACCGCGGGGAATTTGACAGCTTCGCCCGGCAAATCGATCCCCGCATCCGCACGGAATGTCTCTTCGCGCCCCCTGACCCGCATCCGCCGGAGATGTTCTGCAAGTGGCGGTTCACGTTGGCCGAGGGGCCGGAAGGGTGAGCCAGGAAGCGCTCCCTTCAAGAAAAAGGGCGCACAGGCAGGTGCGCCCCTACTATCCAATATAGGATGATTTCATCACTTCTGTCCGGCTTTAGTCCCCTCGAATAGCTTGAGATATTTGCCGTAGCCTTCCTTTTCCAGATCTTCCTTGGGGATAAAGCGCAGCGCCGCGGAGTTCAGGCAATAGCGCAAACCCGTGGGTGGCGGCCCGTCTTTAAAGACGTGTCCCAGGTGGGAGTTTGCGTATTTGCTCCTGACTTCAGTGCGCACGGTGAACAGGTGGCGGTCCTCTTTTTCGACGATGTCGC
>JALNYP010000071.1 GCA_023229795.1 Syntrophobacterales bacterium | reverse complement strand
CTTTAAGGTCCATCTAAGCATCAAAACTCTTCTTTTCTAACTCCACCACGAAATCCAAATCGCTTCCTGAGGTCGCCTCCCCCCGGGCGCACGACCCGAAAAGACCCAACCGATTAACCCCGAAACCCCGGATGGTTTCCCGATGCTCTTCGAGCTTTTTTAAGACTGTTTCCCGATTCATCTTCATTGCTTGAACTCTCAGCGCCTGCCGATTTACATCTACCCCGCAGGTTGTTCGGCATTCGCCACGATCTTCCGGGGTTTAGCTCCCGGGCTCAATTCCAGACGCCAGAGGTCGGACTTGACATTGCCCACGCCCGTCCAACGCGTCGCCGGCCACCGTTCAAACACTATGGCGCGGCCGCCGTCCACAAACGTAGGCCTGCTCCCCAGGGCCAGCAACGTCTTCCGCCCCGTCTTCAGATTCACCAGGAAGATCAGGTCTTCCTTATCTGAGGAGGTGGCCGGCGAATAACAAAGAATCGCCTGGCCGTCCGGCGCAAACCGTGGACGCCAGTAGGGCGCTGCCTTCCGGTTCCGGGGAAACCGGAAGACTTTCTGCCCTTTCAAATTGATCACTACAAAGCCGCCGGACACGTCGCTGCCGCTCTCCTGATAGGCGATGAAGCGGCCGTCCGGCGCCCAGGCCGGGTTACTGTAGACGTAGCCCGTATCCAGCAAGCTATGCGGCTGGCGCAACACCTGCCGGACCGCGCCGGTGCGCAAATCGCTGATGGCCAGGGACATGGTGGCGTAGCTCAGGTCGCGGCCGCGGGCTTTTTCGACCTTGAGGTCGGACAGACCCACGAACAGCAGGCTGCCGCCGTCGGGCGCAATCGCGGGATGTTCCGCGGCCAGGATGCCCGGGGCCCTAAACTGCTGGATCACGCCCCCCTGACTGGGGATCATGAAAATCTGGCCATAACCGGTGTCTTCACCCACCCCTGAAAAGTAGGCCACCAAGCGGCCGTCCGGAGATAAGGCCGGTCCCAGGTCCTTATGTGAGAAAGTCAGTTGCCGCGCCCCGCCGCCGTCGGAATCGGCGATCCAGATATTGCCGCCCCGCACGAAGGCCAACCTGCTCGCCGTTGCCGCCTGGGCGGGGTGCACCCCGCCAAGGAGCCCGATGGCGATGCACCAGGCAATAATTGGGGTCCAACGGCTCATGACTTTCCGCACCTCAACTATCTGAGGTCCCTCCGGATCCGGGGCCCGCTTTGGCCGCCTGGAACAGCTTTTCCAACTTTGCCGCCCGGTCCAGTCCGGTATCCGGCAGGAAGAAGAATTCCGGCATCAACCGGAACAGGTTCTCTTTGGCCACTTCCTGCTTGATGAACCCCAGGGCCTTATCCAGGGCCATCTGCACCTGGTCCCGGTCCAGGTTCTCCCGCACCGCATAGAATATCCGGGCCTGTTTCAAGTCCGGACTCATCTCCACGTCGGTGAGGGTGAGCTCCTTGAGCCGAGGGTCGGCGCACTTATAGAGCAGGATCAGCGCCAGGCGCTCCCTGAGTAATTCTGCCACCCGGGTGGGGCGGCCCGTAGGGGTTCGAGGTCTTACGCGTCTCATTTTTCCAAGTAGCAGAGTTCCACCTGAGAGTCGATAATCTCGGTCAGGTACTGGTTCTCAATAAATTTCATGATCTGTTGCAGCCGGCTTTCCAGCAATTGGGAGTCGTTGCCCACCAGGGCGATGCCGATCCGGGCCTTCTGCCACAGATCGTTGTCTCCCACCTCGGCGACGGCTGCGTCAAACTTGTGCCGCACTTTCTCGATAAGACTCTTAACCACCTTGCGCTTACCCTTCAGAGAGTCGTTCTCCGGGATAATCAGGGTAAGGCGCGCTGCGGCAATAATCATGTCTGCCTTCTCGGGATCACCGCTGGTTTAGCCTCACTCGGCGGCTGCTTCCGGCCGCGCCGCAGGGGCTTCCAGGACGGCCTTCACCTTTTCCTGGGTATAGGCTTCAATGATGTCGCCTTCCTTAAAGTCGTTGAACCGGTCGATGCCGATGCCGCATTCATACCCGGCCAGAACTTCCTTGGCATCCTCTTTGAAGCGTTTCAGCGAATTGATCTTGCCGCCCTCGAATATCTTCTTGCCCTGGCGCAGGACCCGGGCCAGGGAGTTGCGTTCGATCTTGCCGTCCAGGACCATGCAGCCGGCAATGCTGCCCACCTTGGTGATGGAAAAAACCTGGCGCACTTCGGCCCGGCCCATCACCTTCTCTTCGACAATGGGCTCCAGCAAGCCTTCCAGAGCTGCGTGGATGTCCTGAAGCAGGTTATAGATGATGTCGTAGTAACGCACGTCCACCTGTTCCTGCTCCGCCAGGGCTATGGCCTTGGGATTGGCCCGGACATTGAAACCCACCACGATGGCGTCGGAGGCCGAGGCCAGCATGATATCGCTTTCGGAGACCTCCCCCAGACCGGAGTGGATCATGGAGACCTTGATGTCCTTAGTCCCCAGCTCGGACAGGGCCTTGGCCAGGGCCTCGATAGAGCCGTGCACGTCGGCCTTGAGCACCATTTTGAGTTCCTTGACCGCGCCGTCCCGCACCTGCTGGTAGAGCTTCTCCAGGGTTACCCGGCTGATGCGGGCCAGGGTGGCCTCCCGCTGTTTCTGCTGGCGCATCATGGCGATCTGCTTGGCCTTGCGCTCATCTTCGAGCACCTGGAACTCGTCCCCGGCCTCGGGAACCCCGTTGAAACCCTGGACTTCGGCGGGCAGGCCCGGGGGCACTTCTTCGATTTTTTCACCCCGGTCGTCGAACAAGGCGCGCACCCGGCCGTACTGCGGGCCGCAGACGAAATAGTCGCCGGGTTTTAAGGTGCCTTCCTGGACCAAAACGGTGCCCACCGGGCCCCGGCCCTTGTCAAGGCGGGATTCGATAATCCGGCCGGAAGCCGGGGCATCGGAGACGGCCTTGAGATCCAGGATTTCCGCCTGCAACAGGATCTTCTCCAGCAACTCTTTGATGCCGATGCGCTTTTTAGCAGACACCTCGGCGAACAGGACGTCGCCGCCCCAATCTTCGGAGACCACGCCCGCGTTGGCCAATTCCCGTCTCACCCGCTCCGTGTTGGCGTTGGGCTTGTCGATCTTGTTGACGGCCACTACCAGGGGCACTCCCGCGGCCTTGGCGTGGTTGATGGCCTCCGTAGTCTGCTCCATGACGCCGTCGTCCGCGGCCACTACCAGCACCACCAGGTCCGTGACCTTGGCGCCTCGGGCCCGCATGGCGGTAAAGGCCTCATGGCCGGGAGTATCCAGGAAGACCACTTCCCCCTGCTTTTCGGGCAGTTGCACATAGTAAGCGCCGATATGCTGGGTAATGCCGCCGGCTTCCCCTTCGGTCACCCGGGTCTGCCGGATTGCGTCCAGGAGCGAAGTTTTGCCGTGGTCCACGTGGCCCATGATGGTGACCACCGGGGGCCGGGGCTTGGCTGCTTCGCCGCCTTGGCGGGGCGCCAGGGCCAGAAGATCTTCTTCCTGCATGGAGGCGTGTTCCACTTCGTATCCGAATTCCCCGGCCACGATAACTGCGGATTCATAATCAATGGGGTAATTGATGGTGGCGATCACGCCCATCTGCATTAATTGCTTGATGATGGCACCGGACTTGATGCCCATGCGTTTGGCCAACTCGCCCACCGTAATGGATTCTCCCACCTTGACCCGGCGCTTGATGGCCTTGGGTACCGTGAGTTCGGCCTTGGAGAGCTTCTTGATGGCCTTTTTCATGCCCTTCCGGCGGCCGGAACCCCGGGTCTCGCCTTCGGTGCCGCTATAGAGGTCGGCCTTCTCCCGCACTTCCCGCTTTTTGACGGGTTTGGCCCGGTTGGCATCGGGACCTTCCGGACGCTTGACCTTCTTCTTGCCCTTGCCGTCCTTTTTCTCTTCGATTACCGGGGGCTTGACGGGTCCCAAGCTCGGCCGGGGGACCGGACCAGCCGGTCGGGCCGGGGCCGGCCTGCTTCCGGCCGGCCGAGCCGGAGCCCGTTCCCCGCCGGCGTGGTGCGGCGGTGGCGCGCTGACCGTCGCTGGGGCTTTCTCCGTGGGCAGGCTGATAATCCGAGCCGGCACTTCTTTTTTCTTGGCTTTACCACGCTGTCTTTTCAACGCGGTGCCTGAGTCCGTCGACGGGGGGGTCTTGGCCGGAGCCGCCGGAGGAGCTGCCGCGGTAGGGGGAGAAGTCGGAGCCTCAGGCGCGGGGGTCTCGGACGCAGGGGGTTCGGGGGTCTCGGGGGTCGTCACCGCTTCAGCTTGAACCGCAGGGGGTTCCGGGGCCTCGGGAGGCGGAGCCTCGACCGGGGCCGCCTTCTCCTTGGGAGGCAGCGACACCACCCGGGCTACGGTCTCCTTGGGTTTGCGGGGCTTGACCGCCTCCTTGCGGGGAGGAGGCGGCGGGGCCGCTTCCGCCTCCGCAGCTTGCTCCGGGGGCGGCGCCGGTGGGATCACCGGCGGCGGGGCCACCCGCCGGCGGCGCTTCACATTATCACCTACCCGCATTTCCTCGACCTTGGGCGGCGCGATGCTAATGGTCTGGCGCACCCGAGCCACCGTCTCGTCGTCCAGGGAACTGAGATAGGTGAAGTTTTCCTGCATCCCCATTTCATCTTTGAGACGCTGGATCAGGTCCCGAACATCCATCTTGAATTCCTTGGCCAAATTTCCAATCCTGGTCTTACCCATATACCTACCTTACCCCCGAAACTGATTCTGCCCTGAGCAGTGAAAAACGATCCCCGTAATTTCCCTAAACCTCGGCCGTCTTAAGCTATTCGGTCGGAGCTTCCAACCCGCCCTCTTTAGCCATTTCCTGAGCGGCGTTAATAAGCGCCGCGGCTTTTTTCTCGGTCAAATTGGTGGCCTGGACCAAATCTTCCAGGCTGGTTTCCGCCACTTCCCGGGCCGAGCTGTAACCGGCCTCGTGCAAGAGACTGGCGGTGATTTCCCCCACACCGGGGATACTCAATATCGACAAATAACCTTCCTTCAAAGATTTCGAGTACTTGGACTCACTCTTCACATCAATTTTCCAACCCACCAACCGGGAGGCCAGCCGGACGTTCTGGCCGCGTTTGCCGATGGCCAGGGACAACTGGTCATCCGGCACGATCACCTCCATGCTCTGGGTCTCTTTGCTCAGGATGATGCGGCTCACCTGGGCCGGAGCCAGGGCGCTGGTGGCAAACTTGGCCGGGTCGGGATGCCAGGGGATAATGTCAATCTTCTCGCCCCTCAGTTCCTGCACGATGTTTTGCACCCGAGCACCTTTCATGCCGACGCACGCCCCCACCGGGTCCACATCCGAGTCCCGGGAGGATACCGCGATCTTGGACCGGCTGCCCGGCTCCCGAGCGCAGCCTAACACCTGGACGATGCCTTCGGAGATCTCCGGCACCTCGGCCTCAAACAGGACTACCAGGAACTGGGGGTGGGTGCGGGACAGGATGATCTGGGGCCCCCGGGTCTGGCGCTTGACATCCAGGACATAGGCCCGGATACGTTCCCCCTTGTGGTAAACCTCCCGGGGGACCTGCTCCATGGGTGGCAGCAGGGCCTCGGTGCGCCCCAGGTTGACGATGATGCCTTCGGGGTCCGAGCGCTGCACGATGCCGTTCATGATCTCGCCCTTGCGGTCCTTGTAGTCTTCATATACCAGGTCGCGCTCGGCGTCCTTCATGCGCTGCATGATCACCTGTTTGGCCGACTGGGCCGCAATGCGGCCGAAGGCCGAGGCGTCCATCTTGAAGCCCAGACTGTCGCCGATTTCGCATTCCGGGTCCACTTCCCGGCCTTCTTCCAGGGAAATCTCCTGATGGGGGTCTTTGACCTCTACCACCACTTCCTTGTATTGAAAAACCTCGATCGCTCCGGTTTCGTCCTTGTACTCCACCTCGATTTCCAGGCGCGGCCCGTACTTTTTCTTGGCCGCAGAACGGATGGCGTCCTTAATGGCCCCGACGAGCAGGTCCTTTTCAATCCCCTTATCGCGACTTACCTGGTCAATGATTCTTTTCAATTCCAAATTCATGTGAGGTACTAGCCCTCCTTGCTCAAATTTTTCAAATCGATATCCAGCCGGGCCCGGGCAACGTTGCTGAGGGGGATGCACACCACGCGGTCATCCTCCTGCAAACAGACCTGATCATCTTTCAGGCCCTTAAGGATGCCGCTGTGCACCTGGCGGCCTTCCCAGGGAGCCCGGGTGGTGACCCGCACCAGCCGGCCGACGTAACGCTCATAATCCCGCAGGGTCTTCAAGGCCCGGGTCAGCCCCGGCGACGACACCTCTAGGGTGTAGGACCCGGGAATGACGTCATGGACCTCCAACAGGCCTCCCACCATCCGGCTGATCCGGGTGATCTCCTCGATGGTAATACCCCCGGGACGGTCCACAAACAGGCGCAGGGTGCCGCGGCCTTTGCGAGGCTGGGCATAAATCAATTCCACCAGTTCCGCCCCCTGGGACTCTACCAGGGGCTGGATCAATGCTTCCAACTGTGCGGTGGTTTCTCTCCTGTCTGCCATGCTCTTTACGGTTTTCAGCGTCCTCAAATCCCCAGCGGCTGCAAAGAAGTTATCAAAATCCTGATCCCCACCAACCCCAGAGCCAATGCCAGGCTGCGGATGATCCAGGCGCTCTTGATCCGGTTGGAAAAGTAGGCCCCCAGCTGCGCCCCCAAGAACACGCCCACGGCCAGGGCACCGGTCTCCGGCCACGCCCGGGCCAGGGCGCCGGTCCAGACATGCACCAGGGTGCCGGTCAACGCCATGATGGCCAGGATAAAATGGGACGTGGCCGTGGCGATATGCACCGGATCGTGCAGGAACCACACCAGGGCCGGCACATGAATGATGCCGCCGCCGATGCCCAGAAAACTGGAGAAATATCCCACAAAGAAACTCAGCACGATCCCGATGGCCGGATAAAAGGTCCATTCGTGCCCGGAGCCGTTGACCTCGACCAAACGCCGGGTCGTCTCCCACTTCGAGCGGGGCTGGCCTCCCCTGGGGTTGTGCTCCAGGTTCGGGTGCAGCACCATGGCAATGGCCACCAGAATCAACACCACGCTGAAAATCAGGTCGAACACCTCCCGAGAAACTTGGGAGGTCTGCAAAGCCCCCACTATCGCCCCGGGGGTGGCCGCCGCGGCAAACATCAGGCCGGAGCGGTAATCGACGCGTTTCATCCGGGCATACGCCGCGGACCCGGATAGAGCGTTGGCGAACACCACCGCCAGCGAAATGGCCGTCAACCGGTCCGGACTCACCTGGGGGTACATCAGGAGCAAAATTGGCATCAACACAAAGCCGCCCCCGGCCCCGATCAGGGTGCCGTAAGCCCCGATGCCAAACCCCAGGGCGATGAGCCCCGTATAGTGTGCCGCGCTGAATGCCGTCATCCACTCTGCGACCTTGCGTTTTAAGCGTAACTCACCACCAAATAAAAAAAAGCGGGCCGCGGCCCACTTCCGGGAAAATCCAAGATAAATGGTTAATCTCGGGGCACCCCAGAGCAACTACTTATCTCCACCCTCAAAGCAAGCCGGCCATCCTGCCCCTTACTGCCGGCCCCCTCGATGGGGGAAGCGGGTTTCCCCGGTGGACCGATCGGCATCGCAGCCAATCGTCCCGCTCCCGGGGATGGAGCGGGCAACGGGATTCGAACCCGCGACACCAAGCTTGGGAAGCTTGTACTCTACCAGCTGAGCTATGCCCGCTCAACAAGTATTTATAAGAAATTTTCGGAAAAAAGTCAAGACCTTTTCCTGGCGCGCCCCTGACCGAACCTCATGGCGACGCTCCGGCCGGCCTGCCAGCGCCCCCTCCCCCGCCGCCGCGATGCTTGCCCTACCGCGGGCGGGTTAAAAATCTCTTTAAGTAACTTTGGCGAACTCCCGATAGGGCTATTAATGCTTGAGTCTGGGAGATCAATCCCGATGAAAATACCGCGCCTGGCTTTATCCCTCTTGGTCTCGATAGGACTTATCGGTCTGTTTCTATTCAGTGCCGCAGTCCCCACCCTGTCCGGTTCAACCCCGGCCACCTCCACCCCCGACTTGCAGGCGGGAGCGGCTGGACCTTCGCAGGACTCCAGGCGGGAGGTTCCCGCGTTACGAAAGCCCGACCTCAAATCTCTGTCGATAGGCCCTCAAAACCTGGACGAGCCGGAAGCCCGCCAGGAAGCGAGCCCGGCAACCAGGCGCCCATCGGCCGATAGGCCCTCAGCCGGGCTTCTCAAGGTTTTGGCCGGCGAACGCTCCAGGCCCGGCTGGGCTCCCGCCACCTTCCGCATCCCGCCGCCCTTCCAGCATTGGCCGGCTCTGCCGGCGCGTCTCCAAAAGTACTTGGATGCCTGGCCAACCCCGGGGGCTACGGCCACGGAGGCGTGGCCGGAAGAGGGCATGGAGGCCGACGCAGGCCACTATTAGGGTAGCCCTTTAATTAAATGCATCCGCCGCAGAGGCCGTCGATGTCTCCGGTATGGAAGTGGCAGAAATCCCGCGCGCACTTGGTGCAGGTATCTACGCTTGGCTCCAGACAAGAATCGCACTGGCGCTGGGGCTCGAGCCGATAATCTACCTCTTCCATCGGCTCACCGATCTGATGATGCCCTTTCAGGTGAGTGAAAATCTCCGCGGCGCTCATTTCACGGTCTCGGTTCCAGGCTGATTCCTGGCCGCAATGCTTGCAGCCGACGCGATAGCGCCACATATAGTCTTTCCTTCTATCCTCAGGGAAGATCTGACGCAGCAAACGCCAGAGGCCCCCTACCCTTTTGCCCGTGATTCCGATCAGTGAGGCGCCAGGGCCTGGCGGGCCGCGGCGATATCCGCGTGGATCTGGGCCGCCAGGGCTTCCAGCGACGGGAAGCGTTGTTCTTCTCTGAGGCGGGTGACGAACTGCACCTCCAGGTTTTCGCCGTACAGGTCCCCGGAAAATTCCATGAGATGCACTTCGAGAGAGAGCTCTGAGTTATCAAAGGTAGGACAGGTGCCGATATTGGCCACCCCGGGCAGAATTTCCTCCCCCCGGCGGACCCAGACGGCATAAATGCCGGTGGACGGCAGGAGCTCGTTGGGGGTGAGGATGTTGGCCGTGGGAACTCCCAGGAGCTTGGCGCCGCGGCCTTTGCCCTGGATCACCCGGCCCGCCACCCCATAGGGGCGGCCCAGGAGGCGGCCGGCTTCCGTCACCTTGCCCAGGCGCAGCAGGGCCCGGATCAGGGAACTGCTCACCACGGCCCGGTCCACTTCCACAGCCCAAACCACCTGGACGGTAAACCCGTAAATCTCGCCCATCTCCTTAAGTAGGTCAATATTGCCTTCCCGGCCCCGGCCGAAACAATAATCATGGCCTACCACTACTTCCCGGGCCCGGAGGCGTTCGCAGAAATATTGTCTGACAAAATCCCGGGCCGGCAGCGCCGCAAATTCCGTGGTAAAGGGCAGGACCACCACTGCATCGAGTCCCGAGGCGGTCAGCAGCTTGAGTTTCTGGTCCTGGGTGGTAAGAAGCGGCAGGTTGACCTCCGGCCGCAGCACCTTTACGGGATGTGGGTTGAAAGTCACCGCCACCGCCTGCCCCCCCAGTTCCCGGGCCCTTTGTACCACCAGCCCCAGGATAGCCCGGTGCCCCAGGTGGACGCCATCAAAATTGCCGATCGTGACCACTGTCCGGAAAAAAGCCGACTCCCCCGGGGGGAGATCATGATAAACCATCAATACGTTCGCCTCTCACGTTTTGGCCTTGACAGAATTTCAGGTAAAATTATATATTCTAAATTCGGAAAAGGCCAGGGGGAAGCGTGTACGACTCTCCCCGGTATCCGGCCGAAGTGGCGGAACTGGTAGACGCGCTGGGTTCAGGGTCCAGTGGGGGTTTCCTCGTCGGGGTTCAAATCCCCGCTTCGGCACCAGTCAATACAAGGGTTTAAGGTTCAAAACCTTGAACCCTTTCTTTTTGGGGTGAGGTCGGTGAGTAGGTGGTGAGTAGGTTTTTATCTTCGGTGAGCGTTTCGCTCAGAAACGATATGATATTCCCCTCCAATAACCGCATCGTTTCCCGGAAACGGGGATCGATGGCCTGGAGGTAAATCTCGGTGGTTTGCAGGTTTTTATGGCGTAGGAGCTTGGAGATCACCGGGAGACTCACCTTCTTTTTGTCAAAGAGATAACTCGCCACGAAGTGACGGATGGTGTGATAGGTATAATGAGGTACGCCGGCCCGCTCACAGATATTCTTAATCAAAGTGAATCGATGAACGTAGTGGCTGCCAGTCAAGGGGCTCAAGAAGACCCATTCGTCCTGGGTACGCTTCTGCCACATCTCCCATAGGATCTTCTCCAGGTCCTCATTCATGGGGAGCCAATCAAACTCGAGGTTCCCCCCCTTCCGCTTCCGGGTCCAGAGACGAATGGCCTTCTCTTGAAAATTTGCGTCCTCCCACCGAAGCCGCAAAATCTCTCCAACCCGGCCCATTGTGTGGAAAAGCACCAAGAGGAAAGACCGATCCTTGCCCGCCGCCAGGAGAATCTTAGCCATCTCCTGAAGGGTGGGAATCTTCTTTTTCTCCTTGGTGACAGTGAGTTTTCGCACCTTAAGGACCGGATTTTTCGGCAGCAATTCCCCATCGGTGGCCCAGGTAAATAGGCGCATCAACTCTGTGCGCTCTTTATTGAAGTTATGGTTGGTGGGCCTAGTCAAGAGATATTCTTCCACCATATCCTTTGTGATGGAGACTGCCGGAATCTCCCCATGGTGTTGCCTGACATGAGCAAGAAATCGCCGGAAGACCGCACTTCGGTAGGCAACCGTAGATGGTACGAGCTCCCGCTCAGCTAGACGAAGGTGTTTTACCATTAACTCCATCAGGCTTAGAGTCCTGGAGTCTAAAGCGGACGGCATCGGCGACGATGGTAGGGTCTGAGTCGGCTGCCCCAGTTCCTCCCGGTGTTTTGCCATGGCTGCTTTTGCAGCCTTTTGGGAATCGAACCCGGTCTTGCTGTAACGGCGCCCCAGGTACTGAAATTGGTAACGGTATTTGCCGGTCTTGGGGTCCTTCCATAATGGCATAGATCGTCTCCCTCCTGAACCGCAATACCCGGATGCCGGCCGGATAAAATCCGCCTAAACGCTCAGCGTTGACATAAACTGTACGAAGTGATAGATGCAAAAGCCCTGCCACTTCTTCAGGATTTAGGAGTGGTTCCATCTGGTTAATTTCAAAACCCGAGAAGGATCCCCATGCCGAAATAAGGCCATCTTCTGGCGGGCTTTGCCTATACGTTCCCTTTAAAAGGTTTCTGGCATTTGACAGGGGCCGAAAATTGGCAGGGGCATAGAAGAAACCTCAGGGGCAGGCCCCTGGCGTATTGGGAGGGAGCGAGCAAATCAACAGTGAAGATAATAGCCGGCCCGATTGAGAGAATTAGCCAAAAAAGGTTCAGGTTCCTCAGTCCTTTTAATTATGACCAAAAGTCATTTAAGTAAAGAAAAAAAATCCCGAGAAAAATTTCCCGGACGGTGTTATTGGAAGCCGGTTAGTCTTGGGGGGCTGGCCAGGTCTGGCCGAAAGCCCTATCCATTGCCGCTAAATGTTTTTTGGGCAAAAACAGGTCCTTGACGTGCCGGTCCAGAGAACGAAGCAGAATTTCATCGCCATGGAAAAATATCTGACCAAGCCGGATTTTTTTCTGGTCATTACAATAAGCCACGATATCTCCCTCATGCTTTTGGGTATCTTTTTCAAAAAATACTTTTGAACCCTTCATTAGAGCTGGTTCATATCCTTCTCCAATCTCCAAAACATAAATGTTCGATGGCAATCCCATTTCTCTTCCGTCCTGAAGGAACCTCGGGAGCGCTACTTCTCCGAGAATATCACGGAAGGTTTCGGGGTAGGGAATTTCAGCCGAAGCGTCAATCTTCGCCACAACCGGAACCATCACAATTTCATCAGTTAAATACCCGATGCTAACACCCAGGGCCTTAGAAACGGCCTGTAGGTGCGGGATGCTCCAATGGCGTTTACTTCTTAACATTCTGGATAGCTGGCTCTGATCTATTTGAGTCAGATTGGCAAGGTCTTGGATTCGAAGACCCTTTTTCCGCAGAAGCTCTCTGACCCGCTCGCTAATGCCTATCATGGGACTTAATTATGTCAATTTGTCACGATTGTCAAGATATTTATTTGGGGTTTTTTAGCTAATTTGGGAGGAGGCCGCAGTATTCTTTTTAGCTTGAGCCGCCCATTATCACTGAAAAAATTCCGAAGAAACCTCAAAAGCCTTAGATGCTTAAATACTGTCAGATGTAAAGTAGTCAGACAATATGGACAAAATGGCTTGACAAATTATGACTATAGAGCATATTGTCTCGGCAACAACCTAAGGTTCATTTTCTTCGGCCCAACGATCGACTCTTGGCTGAAAAGCTGGTCCACGATCAGCTTGAAATGTTTTGGAAGGACCAGGAAAAGGCTCACCGCCAAAAACTTCGGGAAGAAAAGGCCATACATGGACGAAAGATCAAGTAGACGCGCGGAGATCCTCGCCAAGATCGACGTCGAGGCAGAGTTTCGGTCCTTAGGGGTTCGTCCCGCTGCCGGGGCTCAGCCCAATGCAAATGGGTGGTTACCCTGCCATTCCCTCTACCGGGAAGACAAAAATCCCTCAGCGGCCATAAACATCGGGAACGACCCTAATGTTCGTGGCATTTACACTGACTTCGGGGAGCCCGGGCCCGGGGGCATGGGGCAACTGTCTAAGGGGCTTTTTCAGATCGCCTCCGAGTTTGGCCCTTTCGTCACCCCTGGAGATGCCTTTAGGCATTATGCTAAAGCAGCAGGACATGACAACGGTAATGGCCGCCCTGACCGTCCGCCGCCAACCATGGGTCACGTTGAGGCTTTCCAGAAGAACATCGCCCCCGAAGTGCTCCAGTACCTCCACGAGAAGCGTGGGCTCACCGACGCGAGCATCGCCAAGTTCCGGGTCGGCTGGTGTACCAAAAAGGAGCGCAACACCTTCCCGGTGTTCGACGTGACCCCGGCCGGCCCCCGGCTGGTAAATATCCGCTATCACAACTCCAAGAAGGAGCCCAAAACCCTCAACTGGTCCGGTTATGGGCAAAGGCGGTTATGGGGACTGGACCGCCTGGCCGCGGCGCCCCCGGGATCCACGGTGGTCATCACCGAAGGGGAGTTCGACGCCATGCTGGTGGAACAGGAGACGGGGTACATCGGCGTCTCTTCCACGAATGGGGCCCGGAGTTTTCAAGCTGAGTGGGCAAAGCATTTCGTCGGCCACCATCTCGTCGTGCTCTATGATTGCGACAAGGAAGGCGCGGAAGCTGTGCATGGCCTTGTCCTGCCAGCTTTCGAGGAGCTCGTCAAGACTGGGCAGGTCCTCTCGGTCCGGGTGGTATGGCTCTATGACCTTCAAAAGATAGACAAGAAGCATAAGGACGCCACCGACTGGATCATCAAAGACGGGGGCTCAGGGGCCCGGCTGAAAGAATTGGTTCAACAGGCTGCGCCCCACGCCTATGCCACCCCTACCAGCCACCTGGAGCCGCCTGTCCCCATTAACGGCTTCGAGCAAATTGATTATGAGCAGTACGCCGGCCGGCGCGTGACGGTGCCCATTCAGGTCTTCGGAGAGAATACCGTCGCCTATCACGCGGTAACCAAGGTGAGAGTTACCAATTGTGGGGCCATCAAGGACGGGAAATGTTCAGGCGTCGGCCCAGAGGGCAATATAAGGTCCTGCCTCAAAGATATCGTGGTCCCCCTGGGGGAACGGGTGATGATTGCCAGCGTCCGAGCCACCGAGGGCCAGCTCAAAAAACACCTGCAGGAGTATGTCTGCGATAAGGACCGGCGCCCAGCGATCCGGGTGGAGGATCAGGACCGGACCACGATACGGGAGGTCTATGCCCATCAAGTGGTGGGCCCCATGGCTCCGGAGCGCCTGGAGTTGGTCGAAAAGCCTGTCTATGTCATCGGTGGCGGCATGGTCGAGATTGGCAAGTACCAGGCCACCGGCAGGGTAGTCACGTCCTACCGGGACCAGCAGCCCACCATGATTATCGATAAGCTGAACAGGCTGGAAGAGGATTACCAGGCCTTCACATTGGAGAAGGGCCGGACCAGCCTGGAGAAGCTACGGCAAATGGACCCTGGGGAGATCATCGAGGATCTCAGCCTGCATGTCACCCGAATTTATGAACGTGAGGCAATTCATCGGGGGGTGCTTTTGACCCTGTGCTCCCCTCTCTGGATTGACTTCCCGGGCGACGGCCGCATCCGCGGTTGGCTGGCCGCCATCACCGTGGGTGACACCGGCACCGGCAAGACCAGTATCAGTCAGGGGATTTTGGATTATGCCAAGGTTGGCAGCCGGGTGAGCGGCATAACGGCGTCCCGGACGGGCCTTACCTATGCCTGCGAGCACGACGAGCGCAAAGGATGGCGGGTCAAGGCCGGCGCTTTCCTGAAAATGAGCCGCCAGGCCTTGATCGTGGACGAGGCCCAGGACATTAAGCAGGAAGAATTGAAAACCATGGCCGAGGGCATGGACACCGGGCTCACTCGGATTGACCGAATCCAGAATAAGGTCTTCGAGTCCTGCACCCGGGTGATCTTTAACTGCAACCCCAAGGACCAGCGTCATTTCTGGGAACAGCGGACCATGGATAGCTTCAGGTACTGCTGCGAGTCCATCAAGGGGATCTTCCCCGTCATGATGATTCGCCGCATTGACCTGGCGATGTTCGTGGCCTCTTGGGATATTGAGGACAAGACAAAGATTTACTTTCCTAAGGATCCCGCGGAAAATCCCCGGCGAATTGAATCTGAGGACCTCCAGGCCCTTATCTTTTACGCCTGGAACCTCAAACCCGAGCAAATCGTTTGGAGCACTGAAGATAGTGGCAATAGCTTTGACACCGCCGCCTACGTCAAAAAGATTGCTCAATACCTCAGCCACAAGTTCGCTGGCGCCGACGACCTTCCCATCGTCTATGCAGCAGACTTCCGCAAGACCATGGCGCGCCTGAGCGTCGCCAGTGCCATCTTGGACCTTTCAACCTCTGAGGATTTTTCCCAGGTGATTGTTCAGCCTTGGCACGTTTCCGCAGCCTGTGACTTCCTGGAGGAGGTCTATGAGGCGGAAAACTGCGACCTGGGTAGATATACTCGATCCTACCTTCAAGCCCATGGCCTTGAGGGGATAGAGAAAATCCAACAAGAAATGGACAAGATTCTTGATGGGCCGGAGAAAGCTGCCAACCGTTTCCGCTATATCATAGGGCGGCTCTGGCGATGCCCGGATGGCGAAACGGTTAAAAAGTCGGAGCTGGTGGAAGAATTTGACATTGAGCCCAAGACGGTCCAGCGGGACATGCAGTTCTTTCTTCGGAACCATTTAATCAATTCCAATACCCAGAAGGGATATCGGGTTGATCCTAAATTTAACCGGGTAATACGCCGCCTCAGGTCGATTAACGCCAAACGATATGACTTTGATATACCTTCCCAGGAATTTGAAAAAGCCGATGTTGATGGACATTCGCAGTAATAAAGAGATGTTTGTGTTTTTCTGTGTCCCTCTTTGATGGGCATTTTGAATTTTCTGAAGCTGCTCTTTGAAGGACATTTATAAGTTTTATTTAGAAGGGTGGAGATGGACATTTATGAGAGATGTAGGACTGGTAAGGCTTCGACGGCATATCAATGACTTAGCAAAATAGCTTGGACATGGGCTTTTGCCATTATTTTAAATAGCTTACCTAAAAAGAATGTCAAAAATGTCTATCACACCCATAACAATATATAGATGATCCTGTGGAAGATTTTATTTGATTTAGTTTTTTCTGCGAAGGGGTACTCGATAGACATTTTTGGGTATTTTGGCAAAATCCGAACTGTAACTAATTAATTTATTTCATTAATTAACCATGTCCATCTAATTCTCCTGGCGTCGCCAGGTCAACCAACAGGGAGGGATGATCATGAACAAGGCTCAGCTCATCATCAAAGTAGCGGAAGAGACCGGGTTTACCAAGAAAGACGTGGCCGCGGTGGTCGAGGCCACCCTGGGGACCATCAAGGGGACCATCCTGGGGGCCGGCAAGGTGCATCTGCATGGCTTCGGGACGTTCAACCGCCGCACCCTGGTCGCCCGGAAGATTTACAATCACTTCGGGACGAAAGGTGACCATGAGATAGCGGCCCGGGAGACGGTGCGGTTCAAGCCCGCGGTGGAGTTCAAGGGGGAGCTGGCAACGGTGCCGCCGTCGGCATAAAAAGATAGGGCCGGGGGAGGCCCCGGCCCCAATCATCCTGCCACTGAGGTTGCCATCACTCCCTCCCTCCCCTAAAGTTCTGCATGGCGTCCTGTAACTCGTCATCCACGATATGAGTATAAATCACCGTCGTCTTCACATCACTATGGCCCAGGGCCTTCTGGACCAGCCTGAGGTTCTTGGTGGCCCGGAGCAGGTCCGTGGCGAAGGTGTGGCGGAGCATGTGGGGATGGAGCTGCTTGGCGATCCCCGCCGCCTCGCCATACTCCCTGAGCATCCACTGCAAATACCGAGTCGTGAGCTTTCGCTCGAACCGATTGAGGAAAATATGATCCTGGGAGCCATGCGCACCAGGACGCGCCGCCAGGTATCCCTCGACGAGCTTCACGTCGGCGTCGGACACCCATACCGCCCGATCCTTCCCGCCCTTCCCCTGGCGCACCATAAGTCGGCCGGAGTCAGGCTCCAGGTCCCGGACCTTCAGGTTGACAACCTCAGCCACCCGCAGCCCGGCGTTGAGCATGAGGCGCACCATGCAGAGATCCCGAAGGCGGGCGAGCGGGTCCAACGGCCGGCCACGGTGTACGGGCTCAGGTTCATCCAGGAATCGCTGTAGAAGCAGGTCCTGTTCCAAGGAAATGAGAACTTCAGGAATCCGACGTTTAGCCATCGTTTATTTCCCCCCTGCAAATGCTTCACGCATCCAAGGCGCCCATTTGGGACGGGTGGTTGATGAATGAGGTCGGCCTCCTCGTGGTGGTAGTGAAGCCGGGCTCCTCGACAGGAGATGAAGCCTGGGGTCATCATTCCGTGGCCGTTCTTCATCAAGATGAAGAAGCCATTTATGGTCGCAGGCCTCTCCGTGTTTCATATATTCAGTTTTTGCTGCCAATTCCCGGAGAATTTGACTAACTGATTCCTTTCCTCCAACCGCTTCGTTTGTTCAGATACTTCCTACCCATTGATTTTCTTCTCTTTTCCTGGTCCCATGATCCTCTGACCCTCAAAAAATCCTGCAATCATACTGTAATAATTAAATGCTAATAAGTCAAATTATATAGGTTAAATAACGAAGGAATAAATGACATATTTCTACCTTATATATCTTTCCTGCGCAGGAGAAGCTAAAGTTTATTAATATATCAGGTAGATATGGTTTATAAAGGAAGGTGGACATGATAACCATGCCCCTTTGGCGGGGATAATGGACAATGACGTTGCTCAGCCCTCATACCATGGGTAGAAAATGATGCATCTATCGTAGCCTCCGAGCTTTCGTCCAATCACGTAAAGCCAGCACTCCCTGAGGGAGAAGACCTATACATTGACCGCAGAAGGAGATCCTCGGAGTCGAAACCAGGTTTTAGCAGCTCTGACTTTTTTTCGGAGGAATGGCTCACCCCAGAGGAAGGCGGTTAAAAGTGCAGATTTCAGGGCCAATTCCGTGAGCGGGTTACCTTTAGCGGCTAAGCAAGCTATCCTCAAGCTTGAATCACAGACAGACGTTCGGGAAATTTTAGGGGAGTTGCATGGGTAAGGCTGAGGTCGTCCGGATGATCCTAAAGATGGGCTACCAACGAGAAGTTGTCGAGGGACCAGGCTCAACCCAATAGGCTTGGCCACCATTTGCCTAAGGCTCCAGAAGGACACCTCGGCGTACCGGTGGGGAGCCAATATCCTTATCACCCCATCCGGAAGGTCAAGGGGCCAGCGGCGACCAAGCCACACCCCAGGTGATGATCTGGCGGGAGGCAGCCTTTTCTTCGTATAATCTCTATTTTCGGAAGAAAAAGGGCCATTTTGCCCTGGCCTGAACCCTTGCCAGGGCCGAGGTCGTCGCATCTCCACGAGGCTCACAAGCAGCCATTTTTTGCCTATGAGCACCAAAAACCTCCCATACTGCCCCCTTCGCCCCTTGACAGCCCTTGACTGCCCTCGTCGGTGGGGTGGGGGGACTGCGCCATCTTGTCAGCGACCCCTGCCGACGGTGAACCAGCGGTGCCATATATAGAGGAAGGAGAGGC
>JALNYP010000164.1 GCA_023229795.1 Syntrophobacterales bacterium | reverse complement strand
CGCCGGCCACAGCCATCGCCATCGTGGAGGCGGCCAACTGCGTCAATCCCGTCACCTTTATCCGGCTGGGCACCTGCGGGGCGCTCCAAGATTATATCCATATAGGCGATCTGGTGATTACCGAGTCGGCCTGGTGCCTGGAGGGGACTACTGACAGCTATATTCCGGAAGATTTCGTTCCCCAGGCCGCCCCTGCCATCGTAGCGGCCCTGATTGATGCAGCCGACTCTTTAAAAATGCCCTATCACGTGGGTTTAACCTGCACCACCGGGGATTTTTACGCCGGCCAGGGCCGGGCGGCGCCGGGGTTTCCCGCGCCGGACCCCAAGTTTTTGCAAGCCCTGACGGAAAGCGGCGTGCTGAATATGGAGATGGAGATGGCCGTCTACCTGGCCCTGGCCGCGGTTTCCACTTATGAGATCAGGGCCGGGGGCGCCTGTTTGGTCCTGGACAACCGGGAGAGCGAAGCCGGGTTCACCTCCGTCAAGGACAAGCGGCGCGGCGAGGGGCGCCTCATCGCGGTGGGCTTGCGGGCGGTGGAAATTTTGGCGGCAGAAAAGCAAAGGTAAAAAGAAATTTTGGCGGGCAGTGCCCACCCCACATAACTGAAAGTGATCACCAGACGAAATAAAAAATCCCCCCGGCCCCATTAGGAAAGGGGGAAATGAGAGTGGCGGGCACAGAGGCCCGCCCCACCAGGTTCCTAAGCTGGATTTTGGAACCAGTCAAGATGGTGCGCAAGGCGCACCCTACAGCTTAACTGACACCTGATGTTAAAACTTACCTGGCGCAACACCGTTCGGCACCCGCTCCGGGCCGCGCTGACCATCTTGGGGATGGCGGTGGCGGTGCTGGCCTTCTGCCTGCTGCGCACCGTGGTGGCGGCCTGGTATTCCGGGGTGAACGCCGCGTCGCCGGCCCGCCTGGTGACCCGGAATGCCATCTCCCTGATCTTTCCTTTGCCCATCGCTTATCTGCCCAAAATCCAGGCCATTCCCGGCATCGAAGGAGTGGCTTACGGCAACTGGTTCGGCGGGGTCTACATCGATGAGCGCCATTTTTTCCCTACGTTTGCCGTGGACGTGCGCCGCTACCTCCCCATCTATCCCGAATATGTCATGCGCGAAGACCAAAAGCTGGCGTTTATCCAGGATCGCCGGGGCGCGGCGGTGGGGCGCTCTCTGGCGATCCGGTACGGCTTTAAGGTGGGGGACCCCCTTGTCCTCAAAGGCACCATTTATCCGGGCGAGTGGCCGTTCATCATTCGGGCCATTTATGACGGCGCCGAACCCAATACCGATGAATCCCGCCTCTTTTTCCATTGGGATTACTTGAACGAGACCTTGAAGAAACAAGGTTCCAGCCGGGCCGATAACGTGGGCTGGTATCTCATCAAGGTGGCCAGACCGGAGTCGGCGCCGCTCGTGGCGGCCCAGGTGGATGCCCTGTTTAAAAACAGCCTGGCCGAAACTTTAACGGAAACGGAGCAGGCGTTTGCCCTGGGTTTTGTGTCTATGACCTCCGCCATTCTCCTGGCCATCCAGGTGGTGTCCTGGGTGGTCATCGGCGTGATCCTGGTGGTGCTGGCCAACACCATGGCCATGAGCGCCCGAGAGCGCCAGGGAGAATATGCCGTGCTTAAAACCATGGGCTTTAAGGCCCGGCACCTGGCCGGCCTGATCTTCGGGGAATCTCTGATTTTGGCCCTGGCGGGAGGTCTGGTGGGGGAGGCTTTGACCTTCCCGGCGGTGCATTTTTTCAAATCCCAATTGGGCCAGTATTTCCGGGTCTTTCCCCTCACCCGGGCCACCCTCGCCCTGGGACTGGCGGTTGCCCTGGCGGTGGGTCTTCTTGCCGCGCTGCTGCCGTCGGTGCGCGCCAGCCGGGTGAGTATCGCCGAGGCCTTGCGCAAGGTGGGGTAACTTTTTAGTTAAATTGGATAATTAATATTATACGCAATGACTTAAGTAATTGAACATAAGCGCTCTCTGCGTCCTCTGCGTCTCTGCGGTAAAAAAATAATAACCGCAGAGACGCAGAGGGCGCAGAGACAAATATGTCAAAATATTTATGACGCTATGTATAGCAGTCCAGGTCTTTTTTTCAAAGACCTTGATAGTGAAATAATATTGTAAAATTAGCAAATATCTTTATAAATGCTTATTAAAAGGTGGGAGAGGAAATTATATACTCTTTGCCAAAAGTTTTTTCTTAATTACCCCTCACCCTAACCCTCTCCCACAAGGGGAGAGGAGAATATAAGGAAAGAACTTTTGGCAACCTCTCTAATTTGCTGGAATACCCAGCTATTGGGGAAAGGGTCGAGCAATGGCTAATGAAAAGAAATACATCGTAACCGCCAGCATTGAGCTCAACATCCGGTCGGGTCCGGGAACCGATTATGAGACCGTGGGCACCGTGCCGCACGGGGAGCAGATCATATCTCCCGACACGGAGGGGTGGGTGCCCATTCTTTTGGAAGACGACACCATCGGTTGGGTGTCCAGTAAATATCTCCAGGAGGCTCCGGAAGAAGAGCTGAAGTCGGCGGAACCGCTACGGTTTCCATCAGATGGCGATCCAGCCTGGATTGTATGGGCTATGAAGCAAATAGGAATAAAGGAATTGCCAGGAGCCGGAGACAACCCCGAGATAATTTCATGGTTTGAGCTGACCACCTTACCTAAAGAGTACTGGCACGATGCCACCGCCTGGTGCGCCGTCTTTGTTAATGCTGGTTTTTGTCTGAATGGCGTCAAAGGGCTGCGCTCCGCCCGGGCAAAAGATTGGTTGGGATTCGGACGGCCGGTGGAAGCCCCGGAAAAGGGGGATGTGGTTGTATTCCGGTGGGATGACGGTAGTCATCATGTGGCCTATTGCCTGGCCCTGGAGGACGACCAAGTTCGGGTGATTGGGGGAAATCAGAGCAACGCGGTCACCGAAACTACCTATCCATTGCGAAATGTGGCAGGTTTTCGGCGGCCACCCCGCCATATCCTGGCGGCGCCAAAAACTGGGCCCGCGGCTCAATATGATTTTTCCACCAAGGAAAGCACTATTGCCGCTATCAAAGCCGAATGCCAGAGACAAGGCCTTGACCTGCCCACCCAAAGCGCTTACGTGCTGGCCACGACGGAATGGGAGACGGGCCATACCTTCAAACCTGTCCGGGAGGCCTACTGGCATGACGAGGAGTGGCGCCGGCGCAATCTCTCCAGATACTATCCCTATTACGGCCGGGGTTATGTGCAACTCACCTGGGAAGACAACTACCGCAAGTATGCGGAGATCCTGAGTATCGACCTGGTGAACGACCCTACCCTG
>JALNYP010000163.1 GCA_023229795.1 Syntrophobacterales bacterium | reverse complement strand
CCGGGCGGCCATCCGGGTCGGGTTCCTTAATCTTTCTTGATCGTTAGGCTGATCCCCGTGGATCGCATGTTTAAGAAGATGGTTTCTAGGTTTGGATTCGTGGTGATGGCCTCGATGAACTCGGGGTCGGGCTTGGGCTTCCTCATGTTATCTGCCAGGATCAATCCACCCGGGCGGACCAAGGGCAGAAGCTGGTTGAGATATTCCAGGTTTTCCCCCTCCGCATCCATAAAAAGTATATCGATGGGCTCCTTCAGTTGGGCGACCGTCTCGTGGGCATCGCCCTCTACCACCGTAACCAAGTCCTCTACCCCAGCCCGTTTGAAGTTCGCTCTGGCTAACAAAACCTGTTTATGCTCTATTTCATGCGTAACCAACTTGCCTCCCGTGGTCTTAAGGCCCAGGCACAGCCAGAGGGCCGAGTAGCCGGTCCCGGTGCCGATCTCCACGACATTCTTGGCCTTGGCATTCTCGGTCAGGATCCGCAGTAATCTCCCGTGCATCTCATCCGTGCAGGGCCCCACCCTTATGTCATCAAGGACGCTCAGTATCTTCTTCTCTGATTCGTTTTTGGCCAAGATGTCTCGGCCGCCGCATTGGGCCAAGGCCGGGTTGACCGCCCCCAGGCTCAGCCCCAAGGCCGCCAGCAGGGGAATAATTACCCACGTTTTTCTCAGAGATGGTTTGTTCATCCTACCTCCCCTATTGTGGTCGAATATCCGAGTATCCGGTTGTTATCATATAAACCCTTATATCATCCAAATTCGGCGCGGGGAAAGATTTTTTTGACAAGAATTTTACAAAGCCAAAAATCTCTCCTTGCCGCGCCGGATTTCCGTGAGGGCTGGGTTTATATATTTAAATCCGGCTAATCGGATAACCGATTGTAAGATACTTTGATATCTCCGGCAACTAAAAAAATGGCATGGCAAGGAGGATAAAATGAAAAGTTCTATCGCGTTGGTCGTGGCTTTATTCTTGGGTCTGGCTGGCTGCTCCGCGGCTACGGCCCCCCAGTGGCAGAACAAGGCAGATTCCGTTGCCTATCAGCATCAGCAGGATGC
Organism: Syntrophobacterales bacterium; assembly: GCA_023229795.1. Classification (GTDB taxonomy): domain Bacteria; phylum Desulfobacterota; class Desulfobaccia; order Desulfobaccales; family 0-14-0-80-60-11; genus 0-14-0-80-60-11. The sequence continues at coordinate 2,295 of JALNYP010000163.1, read as the reverse complement.
CGGGCAAACCAACGACCTTAAAGCTCTTGAGGAAGACCCGGCTTTAGGCCACTGGTACACTGCGCCTTATATTAACCCCGAAAACCCCGGATAGAGCCAGGTTAGAAAGCGATCAGGGCAGATGAAGCAGCTTATGAGGCAATCTGAGGCATCTGCCCTGAGCAATTTCTCCGGCAGCGGTTTCATCCCAGGCATTCCCTGGCAATGCGCAGCGCTTCCCGGATCATCTGATTAGTATAACCCCACTCGTTATCGTACCAGCTCATGACTTTGACCAGGTCGCCGTCCACCACCTTGGTCATGCTCAGGTCCACGATGGAGGCCCGGGGGTCCTGGATGACATCCGATGATACGATGGGGTCTTCCGCCACCCCCAGGACGCCCCGATAACGGGGGGTTTCCGCTTCTTCCCGAAAGATGTTATTGATTTCGTCTGCCGTGGTGGGGCGGGCCGTCAAGAAAACGATATCAGCCAAAGACCCCGCCGGAATCGGGGCCCGCACCGCCACGCCGTCGAACTTGCCCTTGAATTCCGGCACGGTTTCGGTGGCGGCGATGGCGGCGCCGGTGGAGGTGGGCACCAGGTTGGCGGCCCCGGCCCGGCCCCGGCGCCATTTTTTGGCCGGCCCATCGACGATGGCCTGGGAGGACGTATAGGCATGGATGGTAGTCATGATAGCTTTCTTTACCCCAATCCTTCTCCCCATAACTTCCATGACCGGTGCGATGCAGTTGGTGGTGCAACTGGCGCAGGACACCAGTTCGCAGGAAGCTCCCGGAACATTGACGCAACAAACCACCATGGGGATGTCGTCCTCACCTTTCACCGGCGCCGAGAGGATAACCCGTTTGGCCCCGGCCTGGAGATGCTTTTCGAGGTCAGCCTTGCGGGTAAAGACCCCGGTGCATTCAAACACGATATCCACACCCAGGTCGCGCCAGGGAAGGCGGGCCGGGTCCTTTTCGCTCAAGTAACGATAGCGGTTTCCGGCCACCACCAAATCGCTGCCCACGATCTCCACTTTTTTGTCATACCGGCCGTACACCGTGTCGTATTTCAGCAGGTAGACCAGGTTATCCAGGGCCATAAGATCGTTGATTGCCACCAACTCCAAGGTCGGGGTCTCGAGAATAATTTTCAGAGCCGCCCGGCCGATCCGCCCCATGCCGTTAATCGCCACTTTTGCCATGACCTCTCTCCTTTCTGCAATCAATTCCATGAGAATTAAACTGCTTGAAAAGATAACCATCAAAAATTTGATTGACAATATCCGGTTATCCGGTTATCAATAAATTATGAAAAGCGAAGCTCAACTTTTTAAATCCCTGGCGGATGAAACCCGGCTAAGGATTCTCTGGCTGCTGATGGCCAAAGAGGAGCTCTGTGTCTGCGATATCATGGGGGTCTTACGCATTACCCAATCCAAGGCCTCCCGGCACCTGCGCTACCTCTATCATCTGGGCTGGGTCACCGACCGCCGGGAAGGTGTCTGGATGAACTACCGGCTGAGCATCGCCCCCGGCAGCCCGGAAGCTAAACAACTCAAGCTGCTGGCGGATATTTTGCGTTCCCAGCCTGAGGCCCAGGCGCTCAAAGAACGGCTGGAGCAGTGGCTGGCAGCCAAAGGACAGAGCCAGGACGCCGCTGCATGTCAATGCTCTTGAGCTTTTTACCCATGCCTTGGGCGTAGTCAATTTTTTATCTTGACTTACTCGGTTATCCGGTTATAAAGAAGTATCATGAGAGCAGAAGCGCGGTTTTTCAAATCCCTGGCGGACGAGACCCGCCTGAAAATTCTCTGGCTCCTCTCAGGGACGGAAGAGCTTTGCGTCTGCGATGTCATTAGCGTTCTGGGGATCACCCAGTCCAAGGCCTCCCGGCATCTGCGTTATCTTTATCACCTGGGCTGGGTCATGGACCGCCGGGACGGCCTGTGGATGAATTACCGCTTAACTGTGACCCCCGGCAGCCCGAGAGAGAAGCTGCTCAAACTTCTTACGGAAATGCTGGCCCCTCAACCCGAAGCCCAGGCGCTGCGGGGGCAACTGGCACGTTGCCTGGAGGCCAAACAGCGTTCTCATTGTGCCAAGAGGCTAAAGCCGGATGGGAAGAGTTCGCCGCAAAGCCTGCCTGAAACCTAAAAAATTTTTGACCTATGATACTTAATAAATCGGTTATACGGATATCAAAGAGATAGGAGCAGTTATGGCCGCCACTGTTGCTAAGCGTCTGGGGTTTGTGGAGCGCTTTCTGACCTTGTGGATTTTTTTGACCATGGCGGGGGGCGTAGCTTT
>JALNYP010000002.1 GCA_023229795.1 Syntrophobacterales bacterium | reverse complement strand
GCACGATATCCCCTTCGTTGCTAGCCGCCCGAATGATGCGCTCCAGCAGGGCCTCCGGTTTTTGGGTCTGATAGCCTATAGATTCGTTGCTAGACCCGTGCAGGTGCTCGATGTCGTGCCAGATGTCCTTTACCAGGGTGCCTTGCATTTCATCTAAGTAGCGTTTGTACCGGGCCACACCTCCTTCCTCGGGTATTATCACCCGCCCTTCGGCCCAGGCCTCCATCATCCGCTCTTTGGTCCAGCGCCACACCCTCACCGTGCCGCTGTCAGGGGGAAATTCATAGGTGAGATTGGGCCGTTCTTTATTGGGATTTGCAAGATTGTCCAGAGTATACCGCCGCAAGGTTTCCGGCTCCACATAGCGATAAAACTTCTCCAGGTATCCCGGGGCGTGCTCGGTGAATTGGGGATTAAATACCAATTTCTCCGACTTGCTGTAGTAAAAGATGGTGTCGTGGGCTCGGGAGAAGCGGGTAGTGGCGTGCCCCTTGGGCTGGGAGCGCTCCCAAATGATCTCGTTGCGGAAGTTTTTGGGGCTGAAGATGTTGTCCAGAATGAGCTTGATGTAATGGCTGGCGGTGGGGTCGCAGTGCAAAAACAGGCTGCCGGTGGGTTTCAGCACCCGCTGCAGCTCCACCAGCCTTACCGCCATCATGCTGAGGTAGGCCAGCATATTGGTGCGGTGCAACGCCTGATGCAGGGCCTTGAGCAACTCGGCCAGGTTCGGCGGCCCCGCCATGATGGTTTCGTCAAAGGCCTCTTCAGCCTGCGGCCCCCATTTCCAGGTATCATCGAACGCGGTGATTTGCGCCGCGGACTGCTCCCCGGAGGGTTCCTTGAACAGCATGTTGTAAGTGGCGTTGGAATTGAACGGCGGGTCCAGGTAAATCAGGTCAATGCTGGCAACCGGGATATGCTTACGGAGCACATCCAGGTTATCGCCAAAGTAGAGTTGGTTTTTCCAGCCTTCCACGCCTTTCCTTTAAGCCGCCATTCTGAGGCTTTTGAAGCTGTCCGACCTGAATCCAATAGCCCCAGATCCTCTTATAGCTCAACCTGTTCGGATAAGCAATCGGTCTTACTGCTTGTACCCCATGGGCATGACCAGGAATGGGATATCGGTAGGCGGATTATCAAGGGCTGGGCCAAGGGTTGCGGGTTAAAGCCTCCGGCCCCCCTCTCCTTTAGCGTTGTCCAACCTCTCCTTTGGCCTGCCCAGATTCCACCAATAGTGCATACAGAATTTACCATCCTCCAATATGCAGGTTCCCGCCGTTTGCTTAAACTCCAATCTTAATATGGCCCAAAGCTCCTTGGGCCGATCTCCCTGCACGAATTGAGGATTAGATTATGCCTCCTTCGGTCTATAGCGCCACCGCCAAAACCTGGTCCCGGGGAAATTTTTCCCCGGCTCAGGTCCGGAATTTTCAAAAGCTGGACCTGGCCCTAAAAATCCTGGTGCCGGCCGGTCTCTTGGTCTCCCTGGTCGTGGGCCTCAAGATCGGGGCTCTGGACGGCTACCTGCGCTTGTTTGACGGGAGCAGATTTCAAAGCCCCCTGATGGCCCTGGCAGCCTGTTACTCCATAGCCTTCCTGGTTTTTCAAGGGGTGCGCACCGCCCTCTGGTGGCGCTATAAACCCTATGCCCTGCCGCCGGGGCCCCTGCCTATGGTCACCGTGGTCATCCCCGCCTATAACGAAGGGGCCATGGTCGAAAAGGCCCTCTACTCGGTGGCCGCCGCCGACTACCCCAAGGACCGCCTGGAGATCATTTGCATCGACGATGGCTCCAAAGACGACACCTGGACCTATATCCAGCGGGCCCAACAGCGCTATCCCGACCTGATCCAGGCCATCCGTTTTCCCGAAAACCGCGGCAAACGGGAGGGGCTCCACGTCGCCTTTAACCGGGCTCAAGGCGATTATTTTGTTACCGTGGATTCGGACAGCGTCATCGAGCCCGCTACCCTCAAGCAAATCCTGGCTCCCCTGCTGGCCGACCCCCGGGTCGGCGCAGTGGCCGGCAACGTCAAGGTGTATAACCGCACCGCCAATGTGCTCACCCGGATGCTCTGGGTGCGTTTCGTCCTGTCCTTTGATTTTCTCCGGGCTTCCCAGTCCGTGTACGGCTTTGTGTTCTGCACTCCCGGAGCCCTGTCCGCCTATCGGCGGGAGGCCATCATGCCGGTCCTGGAGGCCTGGCGCCGCCAGACCTTCCTGGGGGTCAAATGCACCATCGGCGAAGACCGGGCCTTTACCAATCTGGTGCTGTCCCAGGGATACCGCACCGTCTATCAGCGCAGCGCCGTGGTGTACACCACGGTGCCGGAGCACTACCGAGGCATGTGCAAGATGTTCCTGCGCTGGGACCGCAGCAATTTCCGGGAAGACTGGGTCCAGTTGAAATATATGTTCACCCGCTACCGCAAAGGCCAGCGGCTCCTGCCCATCCTGGACTTTTTCGTCCGGGAACTGGAATTCCCCCTGTCGCTGATTTACGTGCCGCTCCTGGTGGTCTCCATCTGCCTCTATCCCCTGGTGCTGCTGAAATTTATCACCGCCGTGGCCATCATCTCCTTTGTTCTCACTATCTATTACATCTCAGTGGAGCGGGACATGGACTTCGTTTACGGCGTGATTTACTCCTTCTACGCCTTTTTCCTGATGAAGTGGATTAAACCCTACGCCTTTCTGACCTTGCGCAACGGCGGCTGGCTGACCCGCTGAGCGCCTGTCGGGTCTTCCCGGGATAGACATGAGGCAGATTGAGGGCGGTTCTTGCCAAGTGGATCGCCCTCACCTATTTCTACCTCTATCGAAACTAGTAACTCGTAACGTTTTCCAGAAATGTTATACCAAGTTGCGCCCATAGAAGTCAGGAAACCCTTGACCTGTAGGGGCGCACCTGAGTGTGCGCCCTCAATCCAGAGCGGACACATAGGTCCGCCCCTACGAGAGATAAATTACCGGTTCGATCGCATCTTGGTATTAGTGGTATCGCAACCCGATCAAGGAAGGGGCCAACTTAGATAACTATTTAATATTATTTATTTTATTTTTTATGGAAGAGCCATTGGGGGAATTAAGCCGGAGAGAAATGGGCGCTTGTGAAACGTTTTCAAGACGTTTATAATTATCATTATAAAATTCAATGAGTTAAGCAGTCAAAATTATAAGAGGATTTTTTTTTGAATTCTCTCTGGGGAGGGCAACCATGCCACGGAAATCCTGGCAGATGATTTTGCTGGTCACGGCCCTGGGGCTGGTGGCCGGGCCGCTTCCGGCCCAGGCCGACGCCGGCCTCACCCGCCTCTTGGTGCAGAGCTACGATTTACTCGAGGCGGGTCAACTGGCCCAGGCCCAGAAAATCTATGAGCAAATTCTGGCCCGGGACCCCGGCAACCCCTTGGCGTTGAACAACCTGGGGGCCATCAAGGTCAAGGAGAATAAATTCCCGGAGGCCCTCACCTATCTGTCGCAAGCCCTGCCCCGGGCCCGCGGCTATAAGATCAAGGTGAACCGGGTGTGCGCCCTGGATGGCATCTGCCTGGCCTTCCGCCCCCTGGAAGAGGTTTACGGGGACACGGAGTTGGAGCCCTTGATCAAATTCAATATCGATATGGTCAAGGCCCGGCTCGCCACCCGGTAATTTACCGGCCTCTAAGCTACTTTTTGACCAGGGCCTCGGCCGCGGCCAGTTTTTCCTGGAAGTAAGGCTTTAAAGCGGCCTCCGGCGGCTTTTCCAGGAGCTTGCGCCAATAAAGCGCGGCCTCCTTGGGCTCCTGGGCCCGGTCATAGAGCAGCGCCAGCCGCCGCATTTCTTCGCCCTGCAAGGGGCCCGAAGCTTTTTCCACCACGGGCTTCAAGACCGCCGCGGCCTTCTTGAAATTACCCATCCCCTCATAACAATAACTCAGGCTTTCGGTGACCAACAGATCCCAGCTCGGGTCCCGGCCGTCCAGGAGCGCTTCGTACGCGCTGGCGGCCTGGCCGTATTGCTTGAGATGAAAGAGCAGATTGGCCCGCATGAGCTGGGCTTCCCGGGCCGCCCGGGTGCCGCCGTATTCCTTGACGAAGCGGTCCAGGGCCTGGGCCGCGGCCGCGTCCGGGGCTTCTATAGACACCTTGGGGGTCAACTGGGCCAGGGCCGCCGCGGCCTTCTCCTCTTTCCCGGCCTGCAGCCAGGCGTTGATTTCCCAGGCGCCCAGGCCCACGGCGATCACCACCACGACCACCACCAGCCATTTCGTATAGGGTTTCAGCCGCGCCAACCAGAGTTGGGCCCAGGTCAACATTTCTTCGGGACTATCCAGCGTCACTTTGCGCCGGGGGGTTGCTTTGGCCATGTAATTCTCCCAAAAATTGTGGTTTTACTTTTTATACCTTCTTCCGTTGCCTTGGTGCACGTTTGATCTTCAATCTAGCTTGCGCCTGCCTTGCTCCTCTATATGCAGCTTGTGCAGTATCCGATGCACTATGGGCGTAAGCAAAACCACCGAGGCTCCCAGAAACACGATGCCGGCGTATAGGGCAAATAGCCCCGCGAATACCTTCCCAATAGGCTGTTCAAAGGTACCCACCGGCCCCATCTCGCCCAGGAGCATCGCCGCGTTGAGAAAGGCATCGAGCCAACCCTGCGGCGCCGACCAATGGAACCCCAAAGTGCCAATCGCGAGAGAGACCAAGAGGGCTGCCATGGCAATCTCACCATGCCGGGCCAGGCGACGCAGAAACTGTCGCCTGGGCAGGAGTGGTTCGCTGTGGCGCTCATACATGGGCCTAGGTCCTTACCGGCTAGCGGTTTAACCATGGGCTAAAAAATAGTGACGGCTAATGTGCTCCAACCCCGGCGTGGGACGCTGCTTCTCGCACTCATGCTTATTCCATGTCAGTTTTAATATCCTCAATTCCCAATTCACGAAAAATATTTATTAAAGCATTTTTAACAGGTTCCTGACTCTTAAAATCATGCGGGATAACCCCAACAAATGATCTGGAAACAAGGCCATAAAAATCGGCACCAAAATCGAATAATTTTTGCATCACACCATAAGAAGGAAGCGAATCACAAGTAAATCCAAACTCGTCATGGGCAACCTTCTTTTTTCTGAATATCCCAAAGCGATCCAATTCATCCCGGTATCTTTTTCTAAATCTCTTGATAGTTGCTCCTAGCGCAGTAATAGCATTATCCATGGTTAATGGACCATTATACTTTTGGATGAATGCCTCAAGTTTTTCATCGTTCGATATCGTTTTGGCATCTACAGACAGATGACGAAATACTCCGTGTATTGAATTAAGTTCATGTGTTCTTTCTTCTTCATAAATCTTATAAATATTTATTGTGATTGATTTAATAATAAGGGCCCGAAGGTGCCAAAAAAAACTTAGTCCAACACCGTGCTTCTTAATGCTATCAACATTGACAGAGACCAAACAGAAAATGTCTAAATCCTGGCGCAATTCAGATAGAAGCTTTGCCAAACCAATATTTTTATGGTCAATTGGTGAACCCATGAGTGTGGTCATCTAATAGGCTCCCCTCCCTCAGAGACAATTATCTTCATTCTTGCGCCGCTAAGCCCCGCACCAGGCCCCAACTCCGCTCCCCGTGGCCGACGAAAGTAAGCTCGCGGTCGTTTTCCCCCACGATCTCCAGGTCAACTTCCAAGTAATCTCCGGGGAGCAGGGCCGCCAGGCGCCGGGCCCATTCCACCGCCACCACCGACTCGCCCGAGAGATATTCCTCCAGGTCCGGCAGCAGTTCAGGGGGCAGGTCTTCCAGGCGGTACAGGTCCAGGTGCACCAGGGTCAGGCGGCCGGGGTACTCATGCGCCAGGGTGAAGCTGGGGCTGGCCACCAACTGCGGCGGCACCTCCAGCCCCTGGGCCAGGCCGTGGACGAACTCGGTCTTGCCGCTGCCCAGTTCCCCGTTTAAGGCCACCACGTCCCCCGCCCCGAGCCTTTCCCCCAACCGGGCCGCCAGGGCCCGGGTCTCGGCGGGGCTATGGCAGACCCGCGTATACGGCCTCATCTCAGGAAGGTTTGGTAGCCGCAGGCTTCAGCCTGCGCCTGCACCGGAACGACGCGTGTACCTTGGCACTCGCCATCCGCCTCATTGGGCCTTTTCTTGGGCCAGGGCCCGGACCAAATCAATCTTGCCGATGACTCCCACGATTTTCCCATGTTCGACCACCGGAATGGTGTGCACCTTCTGCCGGGACATGAGCGCCGCGATCTGGGAAAGCGGGGCGCCCGGCCCCACGGTCATCGGGTTGGGGCTCATGACCTCCCCCACCGTGGTGCCCAGCATCTTTTCCACCCGGTGGAAGAGATGCGACGGAATCTGGATATACACATGGAAGTCCAGGATATTAATGGCCGGGGGCAACTCCAGGTCCCGGGCCCGCTCCACCAGGTCGTTCTGGGTGATGACTCCCACCAGGCGGCCACCCTTATCCACCACCGGCACCCCGCCGATGCGGCGATTTTCCAGGAGCTTGGACAACTCGGCAATGGAGGTCTCGGGGGTGGCCGTAATGACCTCTTTCGTCATGATATCACGCGCATGAAGCATATATTTTCCTCTTCCAGGGGGATCAGGCCCTGGATAAATTGGTCCAGGACGTCGGGAAAAATCCGGAGCAGATCGCCGGCGATCAGGCCCCGGGGTCCATGCTGAGCCACAAAGTAATCCGCGGCCAACCCGTGGAGGTAAACCCCCAGGCGGGCCGCATCCCAGGGGGCCAGCCCTTGGGCCAAAAAGCCGCCGATAAGGCCGGTAAGCACGTCGCCGGTACCGCCGCTGGCCAGCGCGGGGTTGCCGGTGGCATTCAGGCTGACCCGGCCGTCAGACGCGGCCACCAACGTTTGGGCCCCCTTCAGGACCAGAGTAATGTTAAAGCGGGCCGCGGTCTCCCGGGTCAGGTCCAGCCGCCGGGCCTGCACCTCCGGGACCGTGAGCCCTACCAACCGGGCCATCTCCCCCGGGTGGGGGGTAAGGATGCGGGGCCCCGCCGCGCCTTTCAGGCACGCGGTATCCGCGGCGATGTTGTTGACGCCGTCCGCGTCCACCACCATCGGCTGCGGCAAGTCGTGCACCAACCGGGCCACCAGTTCCCGGGTTTCGGGCTGGGTGCCCAGCCCCGGGCCGATAGCCAGGGTGGCTTTGCCGTCCAGGAACTTAAGGATCGGCGCCAAAGCCCCATGGCCCAAGGCCCGGGCCCCCGGCGCCTCGGGGAGAGGCAGGGTCATGGCCTCAGTGAGCTTTGCTTCCAAAATATCGTTAAGGCTGGCGGGAATTCCCAAGGTCACCAGGCCGGCCCCGGCCCGCAGCGCCGCCTCCGAAGACATGGCCGCGGCCCCGGTCTTGCCTTCGGAGCCCGCCAGGACCAGGAGATGCCCGAAGTTCCCCTTATTACTGCTGGCGGGCCGGGGCGGCAGGAGCCCCCGCAGATTCCGGGCCTCGGCCAACTCCACCGGCAGGTCCTGCGCGAGATTCGGCGGAATGCTGATATCCACCCGGTAAAGGCGGCCCACGTAATCCCGGCCCGGCGGCAACACCTGGCCGAGCTTCGGCCAGCCATAGGTCACGGTGACCTCGGCCCGGAGGGCCACCCCCAAAATCTCCCCGGTGTCCGCGCACAGTCCGGTGGGGATATCCACCGCCAAAACCGGGGCCCGCAGATGGTTGATCTTCTCGATCAGGGCAGCCAGCAGGCCCCGCACGGGTGAGTTGAGGCCGGTGCCCAACAACGCGTCCACGATGAGCCCGGCTTTGGCCAGACGGTGCAGCGCCGGGTTGAGATCGGCTTCAGTGATGACCTCCACCACCTCTACCCCGATCCGGTCCAGGATCTCAAGGTTGACCCGGGCATCGCCGCTGACCTGGTCCCGGTGTCCCAGGAGAAACACGACCACCGGCACGCCGTCCTGGGCCAGGTAGCGAGCCACCACCAACCCGTCGCCGCCGTTGTTGCCCCGCCCGGCCACCACCGCCACCTCACCCTGGGGGCATGGAAACTCCCGCCGGAGAATCTGGTAGGTGGTGCGCCCGGCGTTCTCCATGAGGACCAGGGAGGGGACGCCGATCTCTTCGATGGTCCGGCGATCCAGTTCCCGCATCTCAGAGGCCGTCACGAGTTTCATAGTTAAACCTGGATTGGAATTTTCGATTTAAGATAACACAGGCCCGGGGCTAAATCCAGGGTGTAACGCTGCGGCCATCTCCTCAGAGTCTGCCGCCAGCCCGGGCAGGTAAGGCCGGGAGGACAGGAGTGGATTAAATCCGACAACCATCGAATCGAGGCCAGGTGAATAGGAGCGGATAGAAATGTCCTTTTTTAGATTTTTGCATAAATAAAGTAGAATATGATTTAATTATCATCGAAAAATTATTGACATATCTATAATGGACTTGCATGATGGAAAAAGATGATATGTCCTTCTGATTAGAGATAATTATCAAAAATTGTTGATTATACTAAATTTAACAGCGATTGATTTAGTAAAACTAATAAAGCGCCACAATCCTATTGATCGCAGACGTTTGCGATTCTCGTAACCCCCGGTAATTTAACTGTCAACCAGGCAAATTCTTTCCAGGGGCGGGGCGCAAACCGTCCCTACAAGCAGCTTTCATTCTCAGGGGTGAAAAAAATAAGAGGCGCGCTCCGCCCGGGGCTCAGGTTTATCCTAAAGAGCACCAGGGATCAAGGCGGAGTGGGAAATAGCCGCGTCAAAGGAGAGATAAGGCCCGGGTCCAAGGAGGGATGGTGGCCGGCCGGGCGCCCGACACGGTCATGATGAAATCTTGGAAATGGGAGGGAACATGATTTTCAGACGGCAGTTGCAGGGAGGATTAAGGGAAGTTGGTTGTGGGATGGCGAAACTCATCCTGGCGGGTCTGCTGCTGGCCGCGGGGCTCCTGGCCCTGCCGCCGGGGGCGCAGGCGGAGACGAATTACTGGCTTGGTGTAGACACCACTTATAGTAGTTGGGTTAACTGGTCAGATGAAAAGCATATCCCCGGAGCGGGAGACGAGGCTGTCTTTCAGGATGCCGCGGTCAGACACACCGTCGACACCCCTTCCGGCGGCTTGACGGTGGGCACCTTTCGTTTCTGGGAAGACATCGTCACCCCCTATACCATTAATGTCAACGGGGACCTTTACTTTGACGGTGCCGGGGCGGTGACCAGCGACTCCGGTAAAGCACAGTTTAACATCAATGCCGGCACTACCACTTTCAGCAGTGGCACCAGCGCCAACCAGGCACAACTCATCGTGGACGGCGGCACCCTGGCTGCGGGCAGCGACAGCGCCTGGGGGACCGGAACCGTCTATGTCAACAGCGGTGGGTTGCGAGCCGCCAGCGGCACTTCTCCCACGGTGGGCAACCAAATCATCCTGGGCGGCAATTGTTCCTTAAGCGGGGACAGCGACCTCACCCTCAGCGGCGAATTCAACCTGGGAAACACGGTGCGCACCCTTGACGTGAGCAATACGGGCACCACTACGCTGTCAGGCACAGTCACTTCGAGCAACGCCGCTAGCAGCGGCATTATCAAGACCGGCTCCGGCACCCTGGTCCTGTCCGGGAACAACGATTACGGCGCCGGCACTGCGATCAACGGCGGCATCCTGGTGGCGGGCAGCGACTCGGCCCTGGGCACCGGCGGTATATCCATGAACTACGGGATACTGCAAGCCGGGGGCACCGGGGACCGCACTCTTACCAACTCCGTCACCCTTAACGAAAAATCTTTCCTTAACGGAGTCACCACCAACGGCCTGACCCTCACGGGCGGCATCACCCTGAACGACTATGACCTCAATGTGATGGGCGACGGCAACATCACCCTGTCGGGCCTCATCTGGGGCACCGGCGGCCTCTACATCTTCCCCTTCTACGGCACCCTGACCGTGTCCGGAGAGGAAAACTCCTATTTCGGCGATACCCTCCTCGGCGGCGGCACCCTGGTGGCGGCCAGCGATTCGGCCCTGGGCTTCAGTAATTTAAATATGGTTGGAGGGACCCTGCAGGCCGGGGGCACCGGGGACCGCACTCTTACCAACGGCGTCACCTTGAACGCCGATTCCTCCATCAACGGAGTCGCCAGCAACGGCCTGACCCTCACGGGGGAAAATTACAACAGCGGCATCAACCTGAACAGCTATACCCTGTTGGTGAAAGGGGCCGGCAACGTCACCCTGGCGGGCGAGGTCCGCGGCACCGGCGGCATAACTTTGAACAGCGCCGGCACCCTGACCCTGTCCATGGCCGACAACCCCTATACCGGGGACACCGTCGTCAATGCCGGGACCCTGGCGAGCGGAGCCAACAACGCCATCGGCCAGGCCGGCACCACTTACCTGGCCACGGGGGCGAAGGTCAATCTGGGCGGCTATAACCAGACCTTCACAACCCTCAACGGGGGAGGCGAGCTTAGCGGCACCGGCGTCATGACCATCGGCGCGGGTGATTTCAGCGGCGCGATCTCGGGTACCGGCGGCCAAGTTGTCAAAGACACCACCGGCACTTTAACCCTGTCCGGGGAAAGCACCTATACCGGCGGCACCACCATCACCGCCGGCACCCTGGTGGCCGCCAACGACGACGCCCTGGGCAGCGGCGCGGTTAAGGTCGGGGGCAGCGCCACTGACGTCGCCACTCTGAACATGACGAGCGATCTGGCGGCCGGCGATTTTACCCTGAACCAGATGGCCATTTTACAGGCAGCCGCCGGTAAAACCCTCACCCTGGGCGGCAGTTTTTATAACTACTCCCAAACCGAGGCCAACTGGCCCTCCCCCAACGGCTTTAATCTCACCATGAGCGGCAGCACCTTCGAAGTGGCCGGATATGATTACGGGGTGGCAGCGGCGGGCTTCACCAGCAACTTTAATCTGGACACCCTGACCGTGACCGGCAACCTGGTACTGGTGGATGAAGTGAATAACGGCAACCGGGGCGGCGTTCACGGCGATCAGGAAGCCCTCTACGTAAACTTCCTCACGGGCGACCCCGGCGCCACGCTGGACCTGAGCGATCTTTGGCTTTACGTGTTTAATGACGGTGACTACTTCGCCCTGGCTAACGGTGTCTACAACAATATCACGGTAACCGGCTCCCCGGTGCCCCTGCCCGGCGGCATCCTCCTCCTGGGCTCCGGGCTCATGGGCCTGGGCCTGCTGAGGTTACGGGGCCGGGGGTAAAAATCTCCAGGCCTGCCCCCCGGAGAAGAAGGTGAAGGCGGCGTCCACCGTGGACGCCGCCTTTTGTGTGCCGGGCCTGCACCGGCAACTTATCCAAGCACAGGCTGGAAAGCCTGTTCCACCCTGCCTAAGTTTTTTCTGATTTCTGACCACTGACCGCTGCAACTTGGTTTTGGCTGAAAGCTAGAAGCTGACGGCTAATGGCTGCATCCAGAAAAAAAGGCGGCCTGGAGGCCGCCTGGTCAACTCAACGCCAAGGCCGTTTCTTACCAATGGTAACTCAGCCCCATAACCACCTTATGGGTGGCAAAATCGAGATGCGCCATGCCCAGCCCCGGGGTCCCGTTGGGCAGATAGAACGCATGCGACTCAACTTCGACATCCCACTGGTAGTTGAATTTGTATTCCACGAAAGTGGAGATATGCTTCGTGATCATGTAGCGTAACCCGGCCATAATATCGAGGCCGAAATTCTTAGCCGAGTCCACTTCTTCGTACAAGACGGTAAAGGCCGGACCGATGCCCACATAGGGCTGCAAGCGGCCGAAGGTCACATCCTGATCCTTCAAAAAACCGTAGCGCCCAACGATGTGCAGGGCCGTAGTCCAGTTGATCCAGAAGTCATTGGGGACCGCAGCCTGGCTGAAGCCCTGGATGGGCGGGCTGGCGGTCAGGCTGCGGCGGTTGACGTAACTATTGTTGACGCTGGATTCGACTTCCAGACCCAGGTAGGGAACCATATGGGTAAAATAGCCGAACTTTACCCCTCCGGTCAGGGAAGTGTTAAATTGATTATTGCGCAGCGTACCCGTCCCCCGGGCTCCATTCCCGAGCACAAAGCCATTCGGATAGCCCAGATCCTGATCGGGGGTGAAAGCCGCCCCCAGGTAGCCTCCGGCGTAGAATTCCCCGTTCATGATGCGCGGCTTATCCCGGCGCGAGGGCAGATTTTCATAGACGCCATAGGCGATGACCGGGGTGGCAAGCAAACCCAGGATGGTGCAGCCGATGGCCAGATTTGTATTCAGCGCCAAAGCCGGCGTCGGCGCCGGCAACAAGAGACCGGCGGTTATGAGAACGATAATTAATCCCAGACACCAAATATGATGAGCAGGCCTTCCTCGCCGCCTCATGGTTTCCCCCCCTCGAAGCTGTTAGAATTCGGGTATTCTATTATTGAAAATAAATTTTAGTCAAGCGAAAAAGGTGCTGCAGAGCCGGGAACCGGGATTAATTAATGAAAGTTTTCCTTAAACGACAAAGATGCCGGGGCCGGGGATAATCCAGTTGACTCAGGGCTTCGGGATTGTTAAATTTTAACGGTAAGCATCATCCGTCCATTATAAGGAATCCGTCATCGTCATCATCGATTATCAAGCCGGCAACCTCACCAGCGTGGTCCGGTCGTTCAAGGCCCTGGGAATAGAGGGCACGGTGACCCAAGACCCGGCGGTGGTGGCCCGGGCTAGCCGCGTCGTTTTTCCGGGGGTGGGCGCGGCCGGCAAAGCTATGGCCACGCTCCGGGAATTGGGGCTGGATCAAGCCCTCCGCCAGTGTTTCGAACGCGGTATCCCCATTTTCGGCATCTGTCTCGGGGCCCAGGTCATCCTTGAGGGCAGTGACGAAAACTCCGCCGCCTGTCTCGGGCTGTTGCCGGGCCGGACCCGGGCCCTGCCCCGGGTCGATGCCCTGAAGATCCCCCACATGGGCTGGAACCGGGTGCGCTTCCTCAAATCCCACCCGGTCTTTAAAGATTTGCCCGCAGCTGCCGAATACTATTTTGTCCACAGCTACTACCCAGCCCCGGACCAGGCCGCCATGGTGCTGGGAGTAACGGACTACGGGATCGATTTCCCCAGCGCCATCGGCTGGCGCAACGTGGTGGCCACCCAATTTCACCCCGAGAAAAGCGGCCGCTTCGGCCTGAAGATCCTCGAGAATTTCCTGGCCTGGGACGGCGCCTATGCTGAGTAAACGCATCATCCCCTGCCTGGACGTCCGGGACGGCCGGACCACCAAGGGGATCAAATTCAAGAATAACGTGGATATCGGCGATCCGGTGGCCATGGCTCGGCACTACTATGAAGCCGGAGCCGATGAACTGGTGTTCTACGACATCACCGCGTCCAGCGATCGCCGCAATATCATGATCGACGTGGTCCGCCGCGTCGCCGCCGAGATCTTCATCCCCTTCTCGGTAGGCGGCGGCATCCGTAATTTGAACGACATGCGGGACGTGCTCCTGGCCGGGGCCGAAAAGGTCAGCGTCAACTCCGCCGCCATTCTCGATCCGGCTTTGATCTCCGCCGGGGCCCAGGCCTTCGGCAGCCAATGCATCGTCTTGGGCATGGATGTCAAGCGGGTGGGCCCGAGCCCGGCCATTCCCTCGGGCTATGAGATGGTGATTCAGGGCGGCCGCAAGCCCATGGGGATCGACGCGCTCTGGTGGGCCCAAGAGGCGGTCCGTCTGGGTGCCGGGGAAATCTGCCTCAATTCCATTGACGCCGACGGTACTCAGGCCGGTTATGAACTGACCCTCACCCGGATGATCTCGGAGGCCGTGCCCATCCCGGTGATTGCCTCGGGCGGCGCCGGCACCCCCGGCCACCTCTATGAGGTGCTCACCCAGGGACGGGCGGATGCCGCGCTCATTGCTTCCATGGTCCATTACGGCACTTATACCATCGCAGGAATTAAAGATTACCTGGCCGAGCGCCAGATCCCGGTTCGCCTGGCCTGGTAAAGGCCGGAGCCTCCTTTCAGGAACAAGCCATTGAGCGATCCCTTCGACAGGCCTTTCACCGAGCTTCCGGAAGAGCTGCCGGATATTCTGGAGCCCGAGATCGAGGAAGAAAAAGAAGAGCCCGAGGCCGCTCTGCCGATTCCCGCCGATCTCGATCTGGTGCAGCGCTATATCCGCGAGGCGAATCGCTACGCCCTGCTTACTCCGGAGGAGGAAAAATCCCTCACCACCTTTTACCATGAGACCGGCGACCGGGACACCGCCTCCCATCTGATCACCAGTAACCTGAGGCTGGTGATCAAGATCGCCCTGGAGTTCCAGAAGTACTGGATGAAAAACCTGCTGGACCTGATCCAGGAAGGCAACATCGGTCTCATGCACGCCATCAAGAAGTTCGACCCTTACCGGGGCATCAAACTCTCCTACTATGCCTCTTTCTGGATCAAAGCGTACATCCTCAAATTCATCATGGATAACTGGAAGCTGGTGAAGATCGGCACCACCCAGTCTCAACGCAAATTGTTTTACAACCTGAAACGGGAAAAGGAAAAACTTCGGGCCCAGGGGTTTGAGCCGGGTCCCAAGATGTTGGCCGAGGCCCTGAACGTGCGGGAAGAAGAAGTCATCGAGATGGACCAGCGCCTGGGAGGGTGGGAGCTGTCTCTGGACGCCCCCTTGAAGGATGGCTCCGATGAATATCATAAGAATTTTTTACCCTCCACCGATCCCCAGGTAGAAGAAGTGTTGGCCCAGGCCGAGCTGAAGGACATGTTCCGCCAGAAGCTCCAGGAATTTCGCGGCGAACTCAATGATAAGGAACTGGATATCTTAGATTTACGGCTGCTGGCGGAAAAGCCGATGACTCTTCAGGAAATCGGAGCTCGCCATCAGATCTCCCGGGAGCGGGTGCGGCAGATCGAAGACCGGCTGATTAAAAGATTACGCCAATATCTCAAAAACGAAATCGCTGACTGGGAGGATTACCGCACCCCCATGGGTGATTAGGCGGGGGCGCCTCCTCGGCACCGGCTTTGCTAGACAACGAGGCAACGGATTGCACCGAATTTTTTCCATGAGTAACTCCCGGCTCCGCCTTTGGCTGTATGGGATCCTGGGATTGTCCCTGTCTCTCGCGCTCCTGGGCTGCGCCTCTCTCGGTCGGCCGCTGTCCGGGTCCGAGGCCTCCCAGCCGTCGGATACTGCCAAAAGTCTGGCCTATTACCACTTTCTCAAGGCTCAACAACTGCTGGCCGCCGATGACGTGGCCGGGGCCACTCAGGAATATGAGGAGGCCCTGAAAAACGACCCCGATTCTCCCCTCATGGAAATGGAGTTGGCCTCCCTCTACCAGCGCCAGGGGGATGTCAAACAGGCCCTGGCCCACGCTGAAAAAGCCTTAAAGTTAGACCCCAAACAGCAAGAAGCCTATTTTCTCCTGGCCGGCCTCCACGTGGGCCTGAACCAGTTGAGCGAGGCCACCCGGGAATATGAACGTATCCTCCAGTTGGATCCGGAAAACCGGGAAGCCCGCCTCTTCCTGGCCACCCTCTACGCCCAGCAGCGGCGCTACCCCAAAGCCATCCGCACCATTCAGGAACTCCTGCGCCTGGACCCCCAACTGGTAGTAGGGTACTACTACTTGGGCCGCATCTACCTGGAAATCGATCACCCGGCTGAGGCGAAAAAGGAATTCCTCCGGGTCCTCACCATGGACCCCAAATTCGTCCCGGCCCTGTTTGACCTGGCAGTTGTCCTGGAACGCGAGCACCAATACACGCGGGCCCTGGCCATCTACCGCCGCGTCCTGCGCACCCAACCCCGCAACAGCCGGGCCTGGGCCGGGATCGGCCGCATCTACCTGGTGATGAACCGCTACGGCGATGCCCAAAAGGCCTTCGCCAAGATCAGGGACCTGGAAAAGAATGATCCCGGCGCCGACTTCAACATTGCCCTGATCTGCCTGGAACAGAAACTGCCGGACGATGCCATCCGCCTGCTGCGTCCCCTCTTAACCCTGCCTCGCTACCAGGAACGGGCCCGCTACTTCATCGCCATGGGCCTTGAAGAAAAAGGCGATCTGCCGGCGGCCGTCCGGGAATATCAAATGGTGGACCGGCAATCCGAGAATTATGTCCAGGCGCGCCTGCGCATGGCCTATCTCTCCTTCCAAATTGGAGAAAAAGCCCGGGCTCGCCAGATCGTCGATGAACTCCTGACTCAGTTCCCGAACCGGGAGGAAATCTATCTCACCAGTTCCTTTTTGTACGAAGAAGAAAGCCAGTGGGATCGGGCTATCCAGGCCCTCAAGGCGGGGCTGGGCAAGGTTGACCGGCCATCGGAAATTCACTTCCGCCTGGCGGTGCTCTATGAAAAGCAGCATAAGCGCCAGGAAAGCATCGATCAGATTAAAAAAGTCCTGGAACTGGACCCCAATAACCCCGATGCCCTGAATTTCCTGGGTTATACCTATGCCGAAGGCGGCACCAATCTGGACGAGGCCGAACGCCTGGTCCGGGAGGCGCTGCGGGCCAAGCCCAACAGCGGCCATATCGTCGACAGCCTGGGGTGGGTATTCTATAAGAAGGGCCAATATGACAAAGCGGTGGTCGAACTTGAACGGGCCCATCGCATCATGCCCGGGGATGGCACCGTGGCCGAGCATTTGGCGGATGCCTATTACCAGCAGAAGCGGTACCGGGACGCCTTGCGCCTCTACCGCCGGGCCCTAACCCTGGAAAATGCCGATATCACCGGATTGCGGAAAAAAATCAATAACCTCGAATCATTTATGCGGGAGACGGGCAAGTGAAACTGCGGCGCTTTTGCTGGCCGGCGCTTCTGGCGCTCCTGTGGCTGACCGGCTGCCGGGCCCTGCCGCCGGCTCCGCCCGCGGCGGTGATCACCTCTTCGGAGGAACTGCTCTCCCGGCTCCAGGCCCGGCAACAGCGGGTCAAGGCCTTCCAGGCCAAGGGCCGCATCACCTTCCTGTCCCCCCAACAGAATTATTCCGGCACGGCCTTGCTCGCCGGACAATTGCCGGCCAGTCTCAAGGTGGATATCCTGGATTTCCTGGGACGCACGATCCTGAGCTTCGCCACCGACGGCAGCGAAGTCCAGGTGCTCTCACCCAGGGAGAACAAGCTGTTTAAAGGCCCGGCCACGCCCCGGAACCTGGCGGCCTTTATTCCTCCCACCGTCGGCCTGCCCCAAACCCTGCGCCTGCTGGTGGGGTCCCTGCCCCTGAGTCCGGGCAACCCTGACCGTTTTGAGTACCAGGCCGCGAGCGGCCGCTACCTGCTGGAGTGGCAAAAAGACGGCAAGCTGGCCGAACGCCTCTGGGTGGAGGCCCAGGGCTTCAATCCGGTCCAGGAAGAGTGGTTCGGCGGCGCCCCCGAGCCCCGCTTTACCGCGGAATTGAGCAACTTCGGGGCCCTCGCGCCGGACCTGCCCGAGAAGATCACCCTGAAGACCACCACCCCCAAGATGGAACTGCGCCTGGTTTACGGCGAGCTGAAGCTCAATCCGCCCCTGACCCCGGCCGATCTGACCCTGACGCCGCCGCCCGGCATAGCCGTAGCCCCCCTGGGGAAGTAGCCGTGTAGGGTGCGCTCTGCGCACCATGCTTTTCCCTTACGCCGGCTTCAAGGTCATAAGCAAGATGTAGGGTGGGCACGGCCCACCACCTCGCGCCCCGAAACATCGAAATCGTGGCAGGTTCCGGATTGCCTATAAAAAAGGGGTCCATCTCCATCCCCTCTCCCCCAATGTGGCCGGGGATTACGTATAACTCGTGTAGGGTGCGCCCTGCGCACCAGCTCTTTTCATTTATACCCGCTTTAAGGCAAGCTCGATGAAATTTCTAGTGGATCAGCCCCTGGGCGGCCTGGCCAAATGGCTGCGCTTCTGCGGCTTCGACGCCGTCCTGGTGCGCCTGGCCCCCGACCAGCCCGCCACCTGGCCGCCTCCCCGTCCCCGGACCCATATTCTGACCCGCCAGGAGACCGGCCACCGCCTGCCCCGCCCGGACCTTCTGGTGCTCACCTCCCCCGACCCCGAAGGCCAACTCACCGAAGTGTTCCGCCGCCTGGGCCTCTCGGCCCGGGACCTCAAGCCCCTGAGCCGCTGCAGTCATTGCAACGAGCCCCTCGCGCCGGTGGACCGGGATCTGGTCCAGGACCGGGTGCCCGAATACGTCTTCCATTACCAGCGGCAATTCTACGAGTGCCCCCGCTGCCATCGCCTCTACTGGCCCGGCAGCCATATCCAGGGAATCACCGGCGCCCTGCGGGACCTTTTGGAGAACCCGGCCGCAGAGGATTAAGGGCAATTTTCAGCTCATACCTGCATTGCATCTGCCGCAAGTTATTCTTATATTAATAAAATAGCCTATAATCCAGTCAGGGCCGGCGCATCTCCAGCCCATTCTTGCACAGGAGGACCATAATGAGCGCGGAAATGAACGAGAAGGCGGCTTCCGGCCTTAAAAAAACCTGGTGCACCAGCGCGACTTTCGCAGTCAACCTGGGGCGGCGGCTTAAGATCCTGGGCCGCTATGGCCTGGCGTGCTGGCAGCAGCAAAAACTCAAGTGCGCCCTGGGCAAACTGGGCGACCAGACCTTTAAGGCCCTGGAGGCTGGCGAAGCCAACCCCCTGACCGCGCCCGAAGTCAACGCCGCGGTGCAAAAAGCCAAGGAATTGAAAGAGCGGAAAGAGAAAAACTACCAGGCCATCCAGGCCATCCGGGAGAGAATCAAAGGTTCTTGTGTCGTCGCCACCCCGGACCAACCCGGCGGCATCGACGAAAACCCTGAAGTGCCATAACAATATTTGTCAGCATCGGTTCAAACACCAAAAAAGGGGCGGGTGTCAAACCCGCCCCTACCCTTCACTTCCCGAAAAACGATTTTTCTGGGGTAAGTTGAGCTCAAAGCCCTGCCCTCCCCCCCCAAGCTTTTATACCGAGTCCATTTTCAAATACAACCAATCCATTACTTATCTCATTGATATCATTTATTATTTTACCGAAAACCGAAAACTGCAAACCGAAAACGGTTTTTACGGCGCGCCGCACTCCGCCGGGCTGCCCCGGAGTTTTTCCAGGGCATGGGGCAGGGCCGCGGTAATGACCATGAGATTCTCTCGGGCCCCTTTGGGGCTGCCGGGCAGGTTGATGATCAGAGTAGCGCCCCGGATCACCGCCACCGCGCGGGACAGCATGGCGTGGGGAGTGATGGCGAGGGACGCAGCCCGCATGGCTTCGGTCATCCCCGGCACCAGGCGATGAGCCACAGCCAGCGTGGCCTCCGGGGTAATATCCCGGGGGGTTAGGCCCGTGCCCCCGGTAGTCAGGATCAGGTCAAGGCCGTCATCGTCGCTCCAGGCCACCAATTGGGCCACGATGGCCTCATGCTCATCCGGGACCACCTGATACGCGGCCACTTGAAAACAGCCGGGGTCCAGCAGCCGGCCCAACTCGGGCCCAGCGGTATCCTGCCGCTCGCCCGCGTGCCCCTTGTCACTGACGGTCAGAATCCCCACTCGGAACATCCGTCACCTCAATGATATCGCCGGGCTTCACCACGCCTTCCTTCAGCACCCGGGCAAAGACCCCTTCCCGGGGCATGACGCAGTCGCCCACCAACTGCCGGATGGCGCAGCCCGCGTGGCAGGTCTTGCCGATCTGAGTAATTTCCATCTCGACCTCGCTCCCCACCTTCAAGCGGGTTCCCACCGGCAGGCACATGACCTCGAGGCCCTGGACCGTGAGGTTCTCGGCAAAATCGCCGGCCTTGACCTTGGCGCCCGCGGCCACCATTTTGTCGATGGACTCCTGGGCCAACAGGCTCACCTGGCGAATGCCGCCTTCGGCGTGGGCGTCGCCAGCGAGGCCGTGGTCCACCAGCAGCCGGGCCTCGGGCACGTTGTGTTTGACCACGCCCTTGCGGTCGCTGACCGAGACCGCCACCAGGCGGCCGGGAGCGATTTTTTTATTGGGGGTTTTCTTCATATTTTATGATTGGTCCATGTGGGGGCATGAGTAATGAGCCCACCTGAGGTTTTCCTAGGCCCCGTTCGTGAAACACCGGCGGGGCGCCGGTGCCACCCTAAGGACAGGGGGCTGGGAGGGGAGTTTGAGGTGAGGGCGGAGGACTTGCCGCCCCCAGCCCTCCCCTCAAATCAAATTACTCTTTTTCCTGCGCGGCCCTGGCTTCGGCGATGATCTTTTCCGCCTGGTGGGGCGGGACCTCTTCGTAGTGGTCGAACTCCATCTCGTAGGTGCCCCGGCCGCCGGTCTTGGAGATCAGATCCGGCGCGTAGAGCAGCACCTCGGTCATGGGCACGTGCGCGGTGATCACCTGCTGCTTGCCCAGGGCTTCCACGCCCAACACCCGGCCCCGGCGCCCGTTGAGGTCGCCGATAATATCCCCCATGTTCTCCTCCGGCACCGTCACCGTCATCTTCATAACCGGCTCCAGCAGGATGGGGTTGGCCTGCTCCATGCCCTTCTTGAAGCCCATGGAGCCGGCGATTTTGAAGGCCATATCCGAAGAGTCCACGTCATGGAACGAGCCGTCATACAGGGAAACCCGGAAATCCACCACCGGGAAGCCGGCTAGGATGCCGGTATTCTTGGCTTCGGCAATGCCTTTTTCCACCGAGGGGATGTACTGCCGGGGGATGGCGCCGCCCACGATCTTGTCCACGAACTCGAAACCGCTGCCCTTGGGCAAGGGCTCCATTTCCAGCCAGGTATCGCCGTATTGGCCCCGGCCGCCGGATTGGCGCTTATATTTGCCCTGCACCTTGACGCTTCCCTTAATGGTCTCCCGATAAGGCACCTTGGGGGGCTTCAGGTTGACTTCGACCCCGAATTTGCGTTTCAGCTTTTCCGCGGTGGCCTCTATATGGACCGAGCCGACGCCGGACAGGAGGATTTCTTTGGTCTCGGCGTTGCGGGTCAGGTTCAGGGAGGGGTCTTCTTCAATGAGCTTGGAGAAGGCGGAGAAGACTTTATCTTCCTCCCCCTGTTTCTTGGGCTCCAGGGCAAAGGTGACCATGGGGCGGGAAGACGGGATGGCCGGCAGCACCAGGGGTTTGCCCTCGGCGGTCAGGGTATCACCGGTAACCGTCTCTTTCAGTTTGGCCACGGCCCCGAAGGCCCCGGGGCCCAAGTTGGCCACGGCCTTCTGGCCCTTGCCCTCCAGGAGGAAGAGCTGCCCGAAGCGTTCCGGCACGGCCCGATTGGCGTTCAAGATGGTGGAATCCGCGGCCATGGTGCCCGAGTAAATCCGAAAGATGGACAGGCGGCCGGCATAGGGGTCGGCCACGGTCTTGAAAACCTGGGCGGCCAGGGGGCCATCCGGGTCCGCGTCCACGGCCACTTCCGCTCCCGAGGTGGGATGCTGGCCTTTGATCTGGCCGCGATCTTCCGGGGCAGGGAGAAAAAAGTTGATGGCATCCAGTAAGAGGGCGGCGCCGGCCTGGTTCTGGGTCACGCCGCATAGGACCGGGACGAAGCTCCCTTTCAGGGTGCCGACCCTAAGTCCCTGGTAAATTTCCTCCGAAGTGAGTTCCCCTTCTTCCAGAAATTTTTCGATGAGGGCATCGTCACTCTCCGCGGCGAAATTGAGGAGATCGCCCCGGAGCACCTCCACCTCATCTTTCAAGTCGTCGGGAATGGGTCCGGCTTCCACTTTGCCGCCGCCGGCCGCCATATAGGCCTTCTGGCTGATCAAATCCACCACGCCCTTGAAACCGGCTTCCCGGCCGATGGGCAGTTGGATGGGCACAGCCTGAACTTCGAGGACTTCCCGGATTTCTTTGAGGGCCTGGTGAAAATCGGCCCGCTCCCGGTCCATTTTATTAATGAAGGCCAGGCGGGGCAGGTTATAGTGGTTGGCGGTCTCCCAGACCTTTTCGGTGCCCACCTTGACGCCGTCCACCGCGTCCACCACCACCACGGCGCTGTCCGCGACATGGAGGGCGGCCCGGGTGTCCGCCAGGAAGTTGTCGTCCCCGGGGGTGTCGGCCAGATAAACCGTATGTTTTTTCCACTGATAATGGTGAAAGGCGGTGGAGATGGTGGTCTTGCGTTTAATTTCCTCAGGCTCGTAATCCAGGACCGAACTGCCGTCATCCACTTTCCCCAGCCGGGAGGTGGCGCCCGCCCCAAAGAGGAGGGCTTCGGCCAGGGAGGTTTTGCCGCAACCCCCATGGCCAATTAGTACTAAATTGCGGATCTGCATGGTTTTGCCGGACATCAAACTCTCCCTTCCCTCGAGGTTACCTCCCCGTCCGGAAGCCCGGTCCGGGGCAACCTTTTAAAATTAACAGGTTTGTCCATAAATCTCAACCGCTTTTCCACTCTCTTTCCGGTGGCGGGAGCGAGCGGCAGAATAGAAGTCATTTCAAAACCTCAGCCCGGGGAAATTGTCATTCTGAGTGCAGCGAAGAATCTCGTATTTTCAATAGATTGAGATCTTTCAATAGGTTCAGGATGACAGAAAAACCAGTTTTGAAATAGCTTCTATTCATAAAAATCGCGCCGGCGCCACCTTTAATGGCGCCAGCAATTGACAGGGAAAATCCCAGTTGATATATTATTTCGTTGTCGGGACGTGGCGCAGACTGGTAGCGCACCTGAATGGGGTTCAGGGGGTCGGAGGTTCAAATCCTCTCGTCCCGACCAGAAATTGATAATTATAAAGGCAAGTTACAGGCGAATATCCTAAACTTGCCTTTTCCTTTTTTATTCGGTGTGCATATAGTGTGCACGTCTGCCATTTTTCCCTGCACTCAAGATGCCCTTCCCTCCGAGAATAGACAGGGGTAATGGGCAGGGTCAAGGCCAGTTCGCGCCTTCATGGGGCTTCTCATGCGGTCGGTTTTCCTGGCAGCGCTTCCTATCCCCGTGGCCGGTAGAAGAGGCCAACCCTTTTCGATCAATATGGGGCTTCTCAGAGGATCGTTTGAGAGGAAGGGAGCCGGTCAAAGGCTTACGGGGGAGTGATAGGGATATTCAAGATGGAAGGGGGGGCTGTCTGTGGCGCTCTCCTGGCTCTGGCCCACCAGGTGGCCCGGTCCCTCTTCCTACTTGCCCCTGGTCACGCTGCCCGACCTACGCTCACGGCGACCTGCTGGGCAACCTGCGCCCCCTGTCCTCTGCCCCAGGCCCCAAGGATTGCGGCCCCCGAAACCCAATGCCTAGGACGGGTCCCATACCTCCCCCTATCAATCTATGACCCTCGCAGAGATTTTTCTCTTTTTTTCGTCTGACAAATCCGTCAACACCCCCCCCTGGCTTTCTGATTCCCAAAAATTTTGAATAAAAAAACTTCTCCTGAAAGGGGGTGCTGGCCCGGTGTCAGAATGGCCCTACAAATGCTTCACGCATTTTTTAAGGGGTGCTCGCCTCCTCGCCCGGGGGATTGGCCGGGGTCTCCGGGGCGACCTCACCAGATGCCGCAGGAGGCACGATCTCCTTCGGGGCAATAATAGGGGCAGGGCCTTCAGGGCTTACTGAAACATGGCGATGCCCATCTTCCTGAGAACAACCTTTATTTTAATTTCTGTGAAATGATCGGGTCCACCAGCCGCAGCCTCCCATCCCTTTCTGCCACCCAGAAAGACTCTTCCGGGTTAAGCCTTAAAGGATTACATTGATTTTTCATCATTTCGGGGGTTATGGGAATCTTCCGGTTCTCCAACACGTCTTGGCTCGTGCAATAATTGGTATTCACCCGGTCTGGCGCATAAGGTAGAGTATCGTCGGCCCAACCTATTTGCCCCATTAGCAGTATTGCAAGGACCATGAATTTCATACATTTTTTCATTTTCCATCTCTCCCTTTCTTAACGATTTAACACCTGCCGGGATTTGACTTTCCTTCCCCGGGAGCGCTGCAGTTTTTTAATCCTTGCATTCCGGGATTCTCGTTAAGCCGCTTCCGCCGCTGTTCGCCATCAGTGATTTAATTGCCAAGAATTGAAAGGTCCCGCTGCCTTCCGCATCTTTTTGACTTTAGCCCTGTGGGCGGCCTTGGATCCCGCATAGGCTGATTCCCGCCGCGCATCTTGCGCCCGGGTTTCCTGTTCCTCCTTCATTTCTTTTTGATTCTGTCGGTCTTCCTTTTGCCATTCAAACCGTTGTTTATCGCGCTTTTCTTGCCCAGGATTTGCATATACAGGTTCCCCACTTATTGTATGTCCAATTGACTGTGTTCTTCCAATACTTGGACATAGCATCAGCCCTATTCCAATTATCAGTGGCACCAGTTTCGATTTCATTATCCCCCCTTATCCCCCATCTCACCCTTTTAAACCATTCCAGTCAATCGGGGAAACTACCGATTTTTGCCCTCGAATTCTCTTACATAATCAGGGATGCTTCTTTGACCGGAAGCGGCCCAGGAAATCAGGTGGGGGAAAAAGACCCATACTTGAACTTTCAGCATATTTTGAGCTACCATAGCTTCCACCGAAGAGACACGCTCGAGACATGGGGTGAAAAAATGTCATCTGACAAGAAGGTTCCGCAGCCCTCGAAGCGGACCGCCACGCCGCCGGACTTGGCCAAAGCTTTGCAAGACGCGTACGCGGAGAAGTATCCGCATCTGCCGCCCCTGGAGAACCACATGAAGGATCTGGAGGACCAGAAGGAGCGAGAGGCCTTGAAGGACAAGAACCGACATTAACCGAGTTCATGCCCGGCCTGAAGGTAGCTCGGCAAGGTATTTGGGCGTTTAAGAAGATTGGTTTAGGAACACGGCGAGCTTTTCAAAGTGGAGGATCTCCGATTTCCATCAGCTCGCCGTACATCTGCATAGGCCCAACTTGACAGGTAACACCTTTGCCATTGCGGGCAAGTCGTTCGTTCACGAGAAAAGTCATCCTGCTCGCCAATTCATGATCTCCAATGGGGACATACGTTTTCGTATTCCTTGGTAAGAGGGCCAGGACAAATAGGAGCCCTTCACTTTTCTGCGTGCCGGCCTTGGTTACCGGTATGAGGCATTGTGCTGGGTTGAATGGCGTGCGGGAAGAAAACCGATATGAATAAAAAGTCGCCCATATCTCCCGCAATTCGGGCGGGAATTCAGAAGTTCTCGGATTGAAACTTGTAAGCTCGGGAGTAATCGCGATTTTTCCACCAGATAGTTGCTGAACCATCTTTTCAAGGCGATGATGAGCGGGAATGCCCCGCAGCGAGATGTCGGCGCAATCCCTCGGATAATGCACGACAACTTTGGCTGTCAAAACCTGTAACAGGCCCATTTCGAGGCCTATGAGCATCTTGAAGGCTTCTTTCATGCCCAGCAATATCAAATATCTCAGCGATTTGTCCGGCAAATAGAAACTCAGATAAGAAAGAAAATTCCCGTAGTGGCTTCGCCTTATACTATCAACCTGGTTGATCACTGCTAACGCTCCAAGTTGCTGAACCAAAGACAACTTTTGCTCAGGTTCTGCATCCCTGATCCTTTTGAGTTGAAGTACGACATCGCGCAGTCCTGGTTTTTCGAGGAGACGGGTGGGGTTGCTAAGAAGAGTGGCTAAAACATCTTCTGGCGGAGGGATATAGCTGCCTTTATTGAGAGGTCCCCATAATTCATTCCACCGCATTTTCCGTCCAAATTCCGGGTCACGGCCTCGGAGGCGCGTAATATCTTGGGCAAGCTTTTCAGCGATGATTGACTTCCCATCTTCTTTAACGTCATTCAGCCATAAGTTAGTACTGATATGACCTAAATGATTACCTGCAACGGCGGCGATCTCTTCACATGAAGCCATGCTTTCCCTAACCCAGTAGAGGCAAGCTCCCAAGTTAGATAGAAACTTTTCCGACTCTTTGGCTCCTAGAGATCCAGAAGCAAAACCATGGGCCGGGACGTATACCGGTGTACCGCGGGCCATAAGTTTCTTCTGTAAGCCGGGGCACAATCTTTCGACTGTCTTTGGGATCACGATATCTTCGGTAACCAGATTCTCGGCTGAAAGCATTCCCATGATGATCTTGTCAATGTCTTCCGGAGAGGGCGGGCTGGCAAAGAAGCGCATATGCAGCTTGTTGTTGTGTTCGTCTATCGCTAAAATTCGCCAAATCGGGTTTGCTGGCTTACTCTTCTGATATTTGATCTGCCCCGACTTGAGTTGATGGTAGTGAGAAGACGGCCCGACTATCACTCTGATTGGTTCTGTCATTGCTACCTCTTATCTAAAGGGTAACAGTAATCTTTAGCGGCCTGGTAATTGGCGTTCAGGGTCGGTTCCATTAAGACAATGGCGGCCAGGCGCCGGGCCATGTTGGTGACTTCTCGGACCTCTGCCATGGTGAGGGGGCGGCCCAAAAGATCATGCTCCCGGTAACTGAGCCACTTCTTGATGACCTGGTAGCCCCCGATGTAATAGCCCCAGACCCGGGCCGGGATGTTCTGCCAGTAGGCCACCTCGTTCAGGTAGATGTCGCAGGTCGTCTCTCCCAAGCGTTCAAAGGCTTGCTCCGGGGTCAGGCCCAGGACCCCGGCCCCTTCCCGGATAACCCTCAATTCTTCCGGGGTGTAGTCCCGGGTGATCACTTTGCCTTTGCCGGGCATGGTCACCCCGTCTTTCCCACCATGGCCCCACCCCACGGTCAAGGCCAGGTCGCCGGCGTCAGGGTTCAAGGCGCCGCCGCCCACCTTGGAGATCATGGCCAGGGGTTTCAATTCCGGCCGGATGGCACCGGCTGTCACTCCCGCTACCGGGGTTTCCGGGTCCAGCAGGGCGGCAAGCTCCCGGCCCAATCGGGCGGAGGCTTGCAAAGCCTCGGCGGTATCCGGGAGGGGCACTCGGGGCCAGTCCTGGCAACCGTGGGCGTTCTCAGTCAAGTAGGCGGGGGCATAACCTATGGCCAGAGCGTTCATCCAGATGAGAGCGGCGGTCTCGGTATCGGTGTCAGGATTAGGAAAACCCAGGGCGGCAAGATATGTCCGGGCGGTGTTGGAGAGATTCGCTGTGGGCTTGATTTCCTGGACTTCTGCAAAAGGCAAGGTAGCATTTTGGGGGCAAGTTTTATTAGCTTTTTGGAGAGACTTAGGAAAAACCAAAATAGGGAAAAGTCTTGCGTGGCCGGAAAGACTGTCGTAGTCACAAACCAGATTGGAGAAGAAGAAAGGGGTTCCTTCCGGGTATTTATCAGGAGTATCTCTGGTTATGAAAAAGGCGTTCCCAGGAATAACACGCTGTGCTAAGAGTTCGGGGCTTGGTCTTGAAAACAACGGCTGAATCCCGGCATCCAGGTATGCAAGGCGAATATCAAAAGGCTTGAACGGGTATCTTACAATTTTATCTTCGGCATAATCTACTCTGCCTTTCAATAAGTTGCGCGTTTTCTTTGCCTTGAATTCTCCTGAAGATTTCATCAAGCGGGGAGCCAATGAAAGGATCTCTTCATCTGTTTTGGCTGGGTCAAGATATGCCTCTAGCAATGATAGTTTTTCTTTTTCCCCATTAAAGACAATTAAGGCGTTACCTCTTCTCTCAATAGGCCCGTTAAATGGTTCGTAGGCGCATAAATCCGATACTCTCGGCCATGTGAGGTAATGATTTGAGACTTCAGAAGGGCGAAAGCAGAAGCGATTATTCTCTTGCGGAATGACATTTTTATACTGGTCATCAAAATTTGGAGCCTTGAGGCTTTCCAGCAAGTCGGCCCTCTTGGTCACTCCCCAAAAATGCCGGAAGCGGGTTTTAGGTTCGGCCCTACGCTGTTTATGCCGCACCATCAGGCCGATGGCCGTGCCTACCCGGATACCTTCGCGGTTGTATTCCGTGGAAAAGACACTGGGGTCGGGGTTACCCTCCGGAGTGAGCTTGCCGGTCTCCCGGCTATCGCCATTCAGGCAATCGAACCACAGGGCGTCGAACTGGGAAAGAAAGTGTTGGCGCACGACCACAAAGGAAGAGCCACCCAGATAGGAAAAATTGGAAATGTAGCAGACTACACCCTTCCCGGTCATCCCGGCGATGCGGCGCTCTGCCAGGCCAAAGAACCGCACATAAAGATCATCCAGGTTGAACTTCTTAACGCCCCACCGGGAAATGAGCCCATCCTTGTAAGGCTCCACCAGAGTCTTTTCCGCTTCGGCGCTTACCCCGGCAAAGGCGTTGTAAGGGGGATTGCCCAGGATCACCAGGATGGGCTTGTCCCGCTTGACCTCTTCGGCCGCGTCCCGTTCTGCTTCCATCTCCGGAAACATGAGATGTTGTTTAGGGCCTGTCGGCGGCTCCCAGCCGGTAAGGGCATTGGTCAGGAAGACCCCGGCCCGTTCCGCCTTCTCTTCCGAAAGGGGCGCGCCCAGGTTCTGCAAAAGTAACCCCACTTGCAGGTGGGCCACCACGAAAGGCGCCGGCAGAATCTCAAATCCGAAGACCCTATCCAGCGCCGCGGCCTTGAGGTCCTGGGCGGTCAAGGCGTCCTCCCGCTCCTTCAAGGTGGCGTGAATATGCTTCAGGACCTCCACCAGGTAGGCCCCGGTCCCGCAGCAAGGGTCCAGGACGTAGACCCGGGGGTCGGCCAGGCCGTCAACAATCTCCAGTTCTTCCCGGAGCACGGTATCCACCCGGGCCACCATGTACTGAACAATCTCAGGCGGGGTGTACCAGATACCCAGGTCCTTGCGTAGCTGGGGGTCGTATGCTTTCAGGAAGGGCTCATAGAAATATTGGACCGCGTGGCCTTCGTCGAATTGAGAAAAGAAAGAGGCCCGGTCCACCCGGTTCAAGACGCTGGCGGTCCAGTCCAAAACCTCTTCCAGACCCAGGGGTCCCAGCTTGGCGGGGGTGGCCACCTGCTCATAGAGGACCCGGATCATGGGAACGTGGAGATACCAGGGGGTCAGGCGCCAGTCAAAAAGGTTCTGAGGACTCGGGAGTGGAGTCTTTTTATGCCAGAGGACCCAGGCGGCAAAGACCCCATAAAAGATGGTCTGCACCAGGGTTGACCGGAAGAAGTGATCGCCTTTGTCGGGGTCTGCTTTAGTTCCCTCGAACTTCAGGCCCAGGGCTTCTTCCAGGGCGACCCGGAGCCCGGCCAGGGCTGGCAGGTCCTTCCCTTCAAGCCGGGCCTTGGCGTCCCGGGCATAGGAAGCCAGGAACCAGGCCACGTCCTGGGGGCCGGCCAGGGGGGCGGCGTGGAGCATCACCCGCTTGAGATATTCGGTGAAGCGTTCGCCCTGGGCTTTAGCCGTCTTCTGGGGATGGGCGGCGGCCTGCCAAAATTCCTTTTCACTATCGGCCAGGCGGTAGGTTTCGAGCTTCACCGGCTTGCCCGCGGGGTCCTGGCCCACCAAGACGAAATCCCGATAGTTGGTCACCAGGACTTGGCGGTATTTCCCCCAATAGCGGGTCACCTGTTCGCCGTCCGCGGTCACCCAGGCATCATCCCCGGTTGACTTGACCTCGATCACCCCGCGCGCCGGCATCTGGCCGGCCATGGGTTCATGATCCCCGGCTTTCTGAAATTGCTCCTGGGTAAAGAGTCCCCCGTCTGGCAATCCGGCGCCCTGGTTCTGCAAGTTAATGATGCACTTCACCTTGGGCTTGAGGCTCTTGCCGGTTTCATTCAGCAGGGTAGCCAGGGGGCCGTAATAGGAGGTCTCCTTGACGGCCGCGCCGGAAGAGCGGATTTCGGATAATTCTTTGAGGTAGGTTTCAAGGGGATTCATCGGGGTCTCACCCAAAAGCACTATGCCACAAGAAAGGCTTTTTGGGGAAGTGGAAAACGGTTAAATGAATGGTAACAGAGACACCGGAAGCAAAGAGGGTCTGGCGACTCTGAAAAACGGAGGGTCTTAACCATCTCCCTTTATAGAAAAAAGGGCTGAAAAACAGAGCATATCAAATTGATTTTATTATTTATTCCTGGTCTCGCGGGGGAGTATGTTGGAAAGACTCAAAAAAGTGTCCAAAAATAGCGGCAAAGTATGACTCGCAGGCGGAAGAATCTAGAAAAATCATTGAAACTTTTCCAACTTAGAAACCAATAACTTACTAAGAACATTAAATTTTCATGGCAAATAGAGCGAATAAATTATCAGGCCGATTTACAGGCCTACCCTCTTTTTGGGGATTTGCTTTCCCCTTAACCGCTCTTTTCCACAATGAAGCGGGCCATTTCCTTCCCCGTTGGGGTCAAGCCAATTATCGTGGCAGAAGTGCTTGTGCCAGATCCCGACAGTTTTTTGAAAATGTCGATCAAGCCCCGTTGCCACAACCTGCTCAGGCTCCGGGATAGGCTGGCATGGGCTGATGCGTATCCAGTCTCTTCAGGCCTCAAGGAGGGGCCCCACACACGCGAGAGAATTTCTCGGGAAGATGCAAAGCCCCCCTGGTCACTGATGAAGAGCAGGATGGTTTTCTGTAAGTGTGAGAGTCCCCTCTTGGCCAAGTCACCTCTCCTTTCGTTTAGCCCGCCTTGCCATGCCCCGCCTGTGCCGGATTGTAGGCTATGGTCCTACCCTCCACGGGGATTGCTTTTCTGACTCCCTAAAGGATGGAGGACTGACCCGTCCTCTCTCGTCAATCAAAGTAGATGAGCCGGGGACAACCTGCCTGACACCGCGATTAAACATTTCGGCTGCCTGTACTGCACCTTTACCGAAATTACCCACGAAGCCTGACAGACGGTTATAGGCGGGGTCTGTAGATGCCGCCGGTTGGGTGCCCGCCGCCGGCCCTGGACGCACTCCTGAGGCTTTCTCCATGAGTTCCGCCCACGCCCTGGGGTCGCTGCTGACCGCCGACAGGTAGGCGTTCGCATCAAAATTATCAGGGAGCGCCTGAGTTTGGAGCCATTTTCTGGCTTCCTGCCGTTCTTGGAAATGCTTCATCCCAGCTTCGGGGTCATGAGCTATGGCGATCTCCCTGGCCCGCTCCCGGTCCTGCAAAATCCCAGGATCTGTGATCGGAGCGTAGGTTGCACGCCCAAAACCGGTTGCCCCCGTCGGCGTGCCGTGTTGTGCGTTCCAGGCGGAGTCGAAATCTTTTCCGATGTCCGCACGGTGAAGCTTAAAGCCTCTCTCTGCTTCCTGACCAGTCCGCACCTTAACCGCGTCAGCCAGGCTCTTTTGATAGGCCCCTTCGCCAGGTTTTTCCGGAACCTCTCTGAAACCGGACGCAGCAGTAAGGGGGGCGACCATGTGCTCAGGAAGGTGCTTTCCATATTGGGTCGTAAGATGGGCCAAGGTGGCTTCCCTTTCCGGTCCGGGCGGCAATTTAAATGCGGTATCCATCATGTCCCCCGCGGCTTTTGCCAAACTCTGGTCATATTGAGCCACCCGCCAAGGAGAATCAGAAGCATACTTATGAGCCCCGGCCCCAATTTTTGCCTCTTGCACTCTGAATCCACCCCTTATATTTTCTAAATCCTCTGCTCTGCTGGCCATTTCGTGGGCAAAGTGGACTTGGTCTTGGTCAACTCCGCCATCCCCCGCCGGAGCCCGGAAGCCTCCCCCTCCCCCTCCCCCTCTTCTTAGCCCGTAACTTGGAATCCAGCCGCCGCCTAAATCTTCAAATGCCATGACCTTATTCCTCCTGACCTTTTCAGGCCAAACGATGGGGCACCATTGCCCGGTTAATGGGTCTATCCCCCAGGTTCGAGGTCTGCCTTGTCCAGCCAGCCGGCCTCGATAATGGCCTCTTCCATTTTGCTTAAGGCCGTACGGATTTGCGGCCACAAGGAGATCGGGATTGATATTCCCTTCCGGGTAGGGACCATGCCGCCCTTCCCATCCCCACAATGCACGCGCACGTCGAGCAGCTTGTGGCCCTTAAATTCTTCGAGGTTAAACTTGATAACCTCCTGAGAATTTTTAGAAACTGTGCAGACTGGCTTGCTCATGATTATTACTCCTTTGCTTTGGTGGCCTGCTTGTACCTTTCCTCGATCTCCCTAAGAAATTTGGAAAGCAGGCTGTAGGTGACATACTCAGCCCCGGCCCGATTGCCACACCAGATGAAGGGCACCCGGTAGCGCACCATAAAGCTAATGATACTCTGTAAGGCGCTGTGGGGCTTCATTTCAGAGCGATAGCGGGCTAGGCGCACGTCCTCTAAACTGGCCTCCACCACCACGGCGAAAAAGTCATAATGCCGCCCCTTGCTCAATTCCCGCCCAAACCGTTCCCGGTTGCCTCCCATGAGACAGCCGATGAGGTCATCAAGGGCCTTGCGTTCAATGGCCACCCGGTCCTGAAAGCCTGGCAGACTGTAATCGCCCACGGCCAGGGGCGCCACTTCGACAGTCGTCCCATATTTGTCGAAGTCGTAAGGGGCCTGCTCCCGGGTGTCCACGAGAACTTTCAATGCTGTACCCCTGCCCCCACCCCCGCCCGGTGAAGAATGCCCACCAGTTGCCGGGTGAAGCCCCAGGGCGTGATCAGGCTGTCACCTTCAACCCGATAGCCTTTGATTTCCCTGGGAACATCCCAATTACTGAACTGCCGCCGCTCGTTCTCAAGATACCGGGGGTTGTCAAAGGTCAGCCGAGACTTAATTTGATTCAGAACGGGGCCCGGAAGCTCGCTTGTCGGGTAAAGGTGTGTCTGACTATTAGCTCTGAGAGTGATCATCTCCGGCCCCCTAAAATCTGAAATAATTCTCGAAACGCATAAACTCGCCCAGATAGGTTAAATCGATTTTGCCGGTAGGCCCGTTCCGTTGCTTCGCAAGCCGCACTTCGGCAATCCCTGGGTTAGCCTGATCGTCCCGGTATATGAAAAACACCAGGTCCGCATCTTGCTCTATGGCCCCGGAATCCCGCAGGTCCGACAGTTGGGGCCGTTTGTCGCCCCGTTTTTCGGGCTCCCGGCTGAGCTGGGACAGGGCCAGCACCGGCACATTGAGTTCTTTCGCCAGGGCTTTCAGGGCTCGGGAAATCCCGGAAATCTCCTGCTCCCGGCTCTTGGCCTTGGGGTCCTGGGCGAGTTGCAGGTAGTCCACGACGATCAGTCGGATACCGTGACGCATCTTAAGACGCCGGGCCCGAGACCGAATTTCCAAAGGGGTAGGGCTGGACGAATCGTCAATGAAGATGGGAATCTCCATCAACATTTGGTTGGTCTCGTTAAACTTGACCCATTCCGGGCCATCCATCCTGCCGGTCCTCAACCGCTCCGCATTAATTTTGCCCGCACTCCCTATCAGGCGACGGACAAGCTGCTCCTTAGACATTTCCAGGGAGAAGAAAGCTACCGGGGCCTTGGCCTGGCTGGCCACATTGAAGGAGATATTTAGAGCCAGGGCGGTCTTGCCAATGCTGGGCCGGGCCGCCAGGATAATCAAATCTGAATCCTGCAACCCCGCGGTCAACCGGTCAATGTCTATAAATCCGGTAGGAATCCCGATTATGCTATCCTTCCGGTCATGGAGTGCTTCAATCCGGGCCTCTTCTACCGGCACCAGGTCTGCCAGGGATTGCGCCTGGGTTTTCTGGTTCACCGCCACCTGGAAGAGCTTGCTTTCGGCTTCGTTGATCAAGTCAGGAACGCTCTCCACGGGTGCCAGACACGCCCCGGCGATTTGCTGTGACACATCAAGGAGACGCCGGAGAATGGCCTTGTCCCGCACCAGGTTGGAGTAATACTCGGCATTGGCGGCAAACCCGACCTGCTCGCTGAGGCCGGCCAGGAACACGGGCCCCCCCACGTCTTCCAACTGGCCCCGTTCTTTCAGGTAGGCATTGACCGTCACCAGGTCCACCGGCTCGCCTTTGCCGTAGAGGTCCAGCATGGCCTTGTAGATGCGGCCATGGGCTTCCCGGTAAAAGTCACTGGGGGTAAGGAGGTCAGAAACCGTATCCAGGGCCTCGGGTCGCACCAGGATTGCCCCGAGAACCGACTGCTCAGCTTCGAGGTTGGCGGGAGGTTGGTATCCCTCTTGCGATTTATGAGGCATGATTTCCCCTCCGGCATTGGCAGTCTGCCTGTCCCTGGGCTCCGTCTATCTCGGCGTCCACTGTGCCCCGGCCATGGCAGTGAGGGCAGTTAGGATCAGGCTGGTTTTGTGGGGGAGCCTGGGATTTCAGGGCGTCGGCGTCGGTCCAGCGGCCTTTGTTCAAAAAAGTGGTGACCATCGGAACAAACCGCCCCTCTTCCTTCATCCATTCGGGGTCTTTGACCAATTTATCAAGGGCAGCTATCAACTCGGGGAAAGGTGGCAAGGTCCCATTTTTCTCCCGCCGCCGCCAGATATCCCAAGCCGCTTCTTTGCCGCCGCGCCGATTCGGATAGCGCCGCCAGAATTTTTCGAAATCCAAAGAGTAGGCAGGCAAAACCCGATCAGCTTTTCTTTTGCTGCGCTTTTTGGTTTT
The DNA here is from genome assembly GCA_023229795.1 of Syntrophobacterales bacterium. Taxonomy (GTDB): domain Bacteria; phylum Desulfobacterota; class Desulfobaccia; order Desulfobaccales; family 0-14-0-80-60-11; genus 0-14-0-80-60-11. The sequence goes on along the minus strand of JALNYP010000002.1, from coordinate 82,514 downwards.
CTCATCACCGACATCGTTTCCCCCTTTTAAGGGGGTAAGGGGGTTTTTAATTTCCTGCTCCTGCTCCTGCTCCTGTTGCGGGCCAGTCTGAGGCGCAGTCTGCCGGGCAGTCTGTGAGTATCCGTTGGGAACCAATTTGAAGGCTTCCAAGAAGGAAGTTTTGGCATAGCCCTTAAGGAATAATCTCGTATTTTCAATGAGTTCATCCCTAAGTTGACACTCTGGGATAAGGTCCCCGGACTGATTCCAGGCCACCACTACAGAGGGAGATTCCGGGGGGTTGTATGTCAGAAATTTGGGAATTACCAGACAAGCATTTTCAGGATCGAACTTAATCAGGCCCTTTTCAATGATCCCTTGAAATGCATTTCGGTAACTTTTCAAGACCCCTGCGGGCCAGTCTGAGGGACAGTCTGTCGGGCAGTCTGCATTTTTCAGGGAGACGCCCAGGGCCATTTCCTCACAAAGGCCGGCTTCCGTGGCCCGCATAGCCCCCAGGGCCGTCATGTGGGGATGGGTGAGGATGGTCAGGAAGAGTAGTTTGCCTCGTTCTGAGAGGGCCTTAAACTTGGCGTCATTGTGAATTCTGGGATCAATTTTGCGGTAGCGTCCCATGACTCATCCCTTAACTCTCGCTGTTCTGGCCGGCCCTACCGGGCACGGGAATTCTCAATAAGCTGTTCCAGCCGGTCAAGGTCCACGAACAAGGCACCCGAAAGCTTTACAAAAATCTCGGGGTATTTTTTTAGGTGGTTCCATTTGTAAAAAGTTTGCCGTTTGACCGGTAAACCATCCGCTTTTGATACTCTGACAAGATTCTGCATTACAGCACCTCTTGATTTAAATAAAAAAGCCAAGGTCTTTACAACCCTGGCTAAAACAATAACAAAGCATTACAAAATATCAAGTTACAATTATTATTTCCTGTATATTTAAAGTAACCTTTCTTGCTATTGTTAATTAATTAACGCTATTAGATGATTTTGTAGGCAAATATATTGGGGCAAAAAAGAATGCTTAAGGGATAACTTATTGAATTTTCTTACAAGAGCAAAAAAGGTTACTTAGTGATAAAACTTAAATTATGTCTCATCCCAAGGATGAAAAGAATAGCGATTTTTCAGCATCTTCTTGAATGCTTGGACAGATGGGTTTTTCTCGCCTGATGGAGTTTTTACTTTCTTCACTAAGCCTTCTTCCACCAATTTTTCAATGACCCGCCACCAGGGCTGGTCTTCCTTTCTGGTTCGTTTTTTCTTCTTCTTAGATATGCGGCCATCCTCCTTGTCAGGATCATCCTTTGCTTCATAACCCCGAAGCTCCAGGACCCTTATCAGAAAGGTCATATCTACCGGGCGCTTCATGCCAGTTTCAATACCTACTATCTTGGTTTTCCTCAAGATTTTACGGTCGTCGGGCCCCCAAATTCCGGCCCTATGCTCCCGAATCCACCTGATGAAATGGTCTTTAGCCCAAGAGGGAAGGTCTGGGTGAAAATCGCCAAATCCTGGCTTAATCTCTGCATATTCGCCGGTGGAATTGAACTCAAGTAAGAATTTACCGGGGCGCCGGGATTCGGCAGGACGTCCCTTCATAAGACCGGACGCAAGGGCTTTAACGGAAAGTTCGTCAATCCTCTTGTTGATTTTGGGAACTTCAGGGCCCAAGGCCGGAAGAGCATCTCGTTTTTCAATTTCTGCCTTGAGTTTTTCGAGTAGGTCTAATTGTCTTCTGGTGAATGGGGGACACTCGAGGGTGGAATCTTTCATCTTGCCGCCTCCTGCTGCGGGTCCTGTAGTATCCCGGGGGAAAGCGTCCAGGAAAACGCTTTTCGGGTGGCCTACCCTATCCCCCGGAAATTTTCAGTTCATTGAAGTGGGCAGAGATCCCCAAGGAAATTCTTCAGGAACATTTTGAGTTCGGCCGTTTGGAGCTTTAGGGCATCATCTCTGAAATCTGCGGTGCGAATCCGGTCACATCGTTTGATCTCATCATGTGACAAAACCTTATCCGGGAGGTCGGGGGAAAAACTGTGCAGGATGATGTTGTCTCCGGCGAAACTGATAAAGCCGGTATGAATAACGTCCCGATCTTCGTGGTAGGCTACATGATCGCCATCTTCGATGCTCTTCCAGGTCTCTTCCTCGGCAACCAAGACGGCGTTTGGAAACCCCGAGCAACCCTCAAGGGCGTAGACTGGGGCTACTCCAATCTTGGTAAAATAGTCCAAATCCATTAAATAGTGCTTAACCATTGTGACCTTCCCTCCTTTAGCGAATAGGTTGTGGGGTTAGGACCGGCCTGGGGCTGCTTCACCTGGCCGGCCTCGCTACTTTCTGACCTCCAGGGGGTCGGATAGCCGCTAATCCTCATTCAGAATTGATAACCTTCGCTGCCTCACCCTTCGGGGTCAGCAAGTCGCCACTTCTTAGTGCCGCATCTCGGATGGCGCCAGGGCTCAAATGGCTGTACCTCTGAGTTGTCCGGCTGTCCTTGTGAGTCATAAGAGCCTGAACCACGAAGAGGTCAACCCCGTTGCTCACTAAAGTAGAGGCGAAATGATGTCGCAATCCATGAAAGCGGAAGTTGTCCGGCAGGCCGGCCGCCTTGCGTATCCGGCGCCAGGGTCCCTTGAAGTCGGTGCGTTGCCCCCCGTGCTTCCCGGGGAACACATAGGTTGAAGTGGGTTCTATCCCCCGGAGCACGTCCAGTGCCTGGGCGCTGATAGGGATAGTCTGCGTCTTGCCGCCCTTGGGTTCTCTCAAAGTGATCATACTCCGGGAAAAGTCTACGTCTTCCCATGTCAGTTTGAAAACTTCTGATCGACGCAAGCCGGTATAGAGCGTAAATTTCACGAATGCGACAGTCTCCCCACAAGGCCACGTCGCCAAGGTTTTTAAAAGCCGGTCTACTTCCTCGTCGGATAAAAACTCGGTCCTCTGATTGTCAAGGCGGGGCTTCTCTACTCGGTCAACCGGATTCTCTCCGTTGTAAATACCCCAGCGCCGGGCCAAGCTATAAAGCCGGCTTAGCAAAACAATTTGATGCTTAATAGTGGCCTGAGAGTAGGGCCTCCCTTGTTTACTGGTGCCTTTTTTTAATTCCAGCTTCATTCGTTCCACATCTAACCCGGAGATGGTATCCATGCACTTCTTGCCAAACCTGGGTTCAAGGTGCTTTCGGTAGTTCAAAAAATCATCATCCCAGGTTTTCTTATGCTCCTTGGCCCAAGGAAGATACTTCGCCCATACTTCGCCAAGGGTGGGAGCTTCCTTGATGCCGCGGTTAATTTCGTACTCTCCCCGCACCATGTCCCCTTTAATGGCCGCTTCTGTCTCCCTGGCGATAGTCAGGTTATCCACCACGCGAGTAACCCGCTTTCCCTTGATGGAAACGCACACCCGATATTTCTTATCCCGGCTAAAGAGAGACCCGCATTTTGAGCAGGATTTAGCGTCCAGGCTGAAGGTTGACTTGCACTTGGGGCAAAAAATATGAATTGCCATAACGTTCCCTCCCCTGATGAGGGTGTGCACATAGTGTGCACGAATGCAGAATAAATTATCTCGAAATGGAAGAACCATCACAAAGTCTATGCTGATAATATGCTTATTTTACAGGGATTGTCAAGAATTATCTTAAAGCAGGAAGAATAAGAAAAAGATATTGCACCTGAATGAGGTTCAGGGGGTCGGAGGTTCAAATCCTCTCGTCCCGACCATAATTAGGTAGGAATCACAAGAGGTTGACAATCGATGGATTGTCGACCTCTTTTCTTTTCAGAGGCAGGTTCACTAAGTGTTCTAGGTATAGTTCTGCAAATTGATTAAGGCCTGAGGGTTTTGGGTTCTCCCGAGGCGGCGGTCTGAGCCGCGGCGGACCGCCAAGAATGTGCCCCACCTGGCTCGTCGAAGGCGACGCAGTGGGGGGAGTTATCCCGGGATCCGGATGTGTCTCCCCAATTACAGTATTGATATCTATGATAGAAGTCCATTACTAATCGAATCATATTAAGTATTATTTAAACTATTAATGGCAACCGCCCTTCTTGCTTTCCACAAAATTTTAATTTAATTAAAAACCACTGGACATTACCCCATAAAGTATGCCTAGTATAAAATTCCAGTCACATTATTAAACTCGCGTCTAGGGCGAAAGAAGAGACAAGGAGTTCTCTCCATGGTGATAGCCGGGTTGCCTCTGGCAGTGACCTGGTTCTCCCCTCCCCCTCGCACCCCTTTCAACGGGGTGATGCCATCCACACAGTTTTCAACTACCGTTATTGTGATCCCGCAGCCACTCACACCACTCAGGGCCCGCGGGGCTAACCGGCGGCCCGGCTGTCAATTTTCCCGTTGTCGATCTGGAGACCATCTGGCTTTTTGTCCTGGCTCCGGTCCGGCAAGGGGAGGAAGATCGACAGCCGTCGCCAGCCATCCCAATCAACCATCTTTAAGGAGGGAAAGGCAATGCAAAGGCAAAAGCAAGGGCAACGCGGACCAAGGATAGGGGGGCTGAAATTAACCCTCCTGGCATTAACCATGGGGATTTTGCTCCTGTCCGGCCCCGCGCTGGCTGAAACCAAAACCTGGATTGGTAATAACGGCCTGTGGTCCTACGCCCCCAATTGGAGCCCGAGCGCTGTGCCCATTGCCGGAGACGATGTCTTTTTAACCCAAAGTGGCGCCACCAATAAGAGCGTAACTTACCGGAATACCGCCTCCATCACGCCGTGGTTAAACAATTTGACCATAGACGCCAGCGGCCCCGGGAACATTACCCTGAACCAGGGAAGCTATTCGGACCCGCTGGGATCCACGAACGAATACATCGGCTATAACGGCAAGGGCACCCACCTTCAGTCAATCGGCACCAATAACATAAGCAATAGTCTCTATCTGGGGTTTAACCCCGGCAGCACCGGTACCTATACCCTGAGCGGGACCGGCTCCCTTTATGCCATGAACGCTTTCATCGGCAATAATGCCGGTTCTACCGGTACCTTCACCCAAAGCGGCGGGAGCTTTAGCGCCCAAAATGTAACCATCGGCGGTGGCTCCGGCACCAACGGCACCTATAATCTGCAGGACGGCTTCCTGATGGGGCCCACCATCAACCTCAACACCGGCGGCAACTTCAACCAGACCGGCGGCAACCTGTGGGCCAATACCTTCAACCAGAACGGCGGCACGGTAACCGGCACCCTGAATTTTGAAGGAAATTATACTTATAATGGCGGCGACTTCAATGGCCGCCTGGTGAATGGCGGCACCACTATTTTCAATGCCGACTTCACCGCGGCCAATGGCATGGAAAACCAGGGAACGGTTAACATCTTTCCGGGCAGCCTGCCCACCAACAATTGGCGCAACCTGACCTTCAACGGCGCGGGCCTCTTAAACCAAGGGGCATTCAATATGACGGCCGGGACCCTGGCCGGGAGCGGCCCGATAGTCAATGACGCCTGGATGCAACTTAACCACGTGACCCTCTGGGGCGCTACCGCGTTCACCAATAACGGCATCTTGCAGGTGACCAATAACCTCAATTTTGAATCCGGGTACGGCAGCACTTTCGTCAACAACGGCGAACTCCGGTTGGTCTATGTTAGTCCAACCGGCACCATGCCTTCCCAGCCGATGCCCATGGCGGACCTGGATTTGCCCGGCGACGGCAGCCTTGAAAACAACGGCGTCATTAACCTGAATGGCAACGTCATCCACGACGGCACCCTCAATAACAATGCCAGTGGGATTATCAACGGCAACGGCTACATCATCTCCGACTTGGTTAACGCGGGCGTTATCAATATGGGCGGCGGCATGCTGAACATCAGCAATGCCTCCACCAACACTGGCACCATTAATCTCAACGGCACCCTCTTTGGCGGGACCATCACCAACAATGGCACCATTGAAGGGGGCTCCGGCGGCTCCACGGTGGGCAATAACCTCATCAACCACGGCATGTTCGGCGTTGGCGGGGGCGGCAAGGTGACGATGACCGGGGCGCTGGCCAACGCCAGCGACGGCCTGATCACCGTGCGCAGCGAGTCCAAGCTCACCATCAACCAGGGGTTGGCCCAGAATGCCGGGGTAATCACCAACAGCGGCTTCTTTGACAACAACGGCCATACCCTCGCCAACAGCGGCAAGATCCTCAGCTCTGGTCTCTTCAGCACCGGGGGGCTCACCAACCTCGATGGCGGGAAGATCGAATTCACCGGGGCCGCGAGCACGATAACGGGCGATGTTACCAACAATAGCGGCGGGTCCATCGTAGTGGAATACAATCCGGCCGTCTTTACCGGGAACATCGTCAACAACGGCACCTTCAAAGTCACCGGCACCCACTTTACCTGTCTGGGGACCTTCACCGGCGACTTTGATAGCGACCCGGCGGACAATTACTTCACCGACTTAATTGTAGGACCCGAAAATAAACTGACGGGCACCATGGTGGGTGACACACGGGATCGGTTCTTTATCAGCAACGATTTCATCAACCAGAGCCAGCAAAACCTCTCCTTCAACACCGTCCAAGCCTACCTGGCCTTTACCACCGGAACCGACACTCAGCACCAGTTCTACCTCCCCGGGGCCGACCTGAGTGGCTCCCGGCAGGGGTTCGAAAACAACTTCGCCTGGGGCACCCTGGATATTTCCGGCCAACAGGTCTATTTGCAGGATGGTAACGACGCTACCCGGGGCGGGGCCCAATACGTCGGCCTGCTCCTGGGCGCCATGCTCAGCGGTGGCCAGGTGACCAATATCTTCGGGGCCGACGGCCTGGATATCTATTATGACCCGCTCCTGGCCGGCAATACTTATCTCCACGGCGGCACCTACGGCCTCATGGGTGGCGGCTTCCTCGCCCCGGTTATGCAAATTCCCCTGACGAATCCGGTACCCCTACCCCCCACCCTCTGGATGGTCTTGAGCGGCTTGGCAGGCCTGGGTTTACTGAGACGGAGTAAGGTGCACAAGGGCTAAACGTTTTCAAAACTGAACCAACCGAGGCAGGGCCAGCCCTGGCCCTGCCTTTTCTGTTGAGGCCTTACCAGGCAAATAATCCTTCACTTGCACCAAATAGACTTATCGAGGCAGCAAGGAAAATCAGGTATAGTCAGGATAGTAAAACACTTCCAGAACATCTTGATGAACCCATTAATAACAGTTGGTTTCCATTCTGATGTTTCCTTGATGCCCTAAAAGAAAGCCATCCCCCTGGTGATTATTCCCTCCGGCCAAGGTTGCGCAGGCGCTCGCCTATTCCTATCTTTATTTTATTCTCATGCAAAGATTTGGTAGACAACATTCTTGGCCTTAATGCTCATTGCTGCTGTGGCGGCCTGTATCGGATTTGAGCCCCGGCCCCTGCACCGGACCAAATCACTTCCAACTTTGAAAGCCGCCCGCTAAATAACCCCAGACTAAAAGAGTTTCCTGAAACCAATCTGGACCGTAAATTTTATAATTGGCCCGCATTTTCCTGAAATTTTTTCATGCTGACTCTGGCCACCCTGTATTATCAGCCGGAATTGGATGTGGCCAGGACCATGCATATGAGCATCAATACAAAATAAGCGGAAAACTTATGAAAACAATACTTTTGTTGAGTGCAGTAATTTCATTATTACTTTGGAGTCCATCAGTTCGAGCTCAAGACGTAGAGCAAAATAATCCTATTTATAAGGAATTGGCTGAACAGCAAAGGATGACGACTGGACAGATAGAAATGGTTTATGGGGTGCCATGCGTAGAAGTTATGCTGAATGATGGTGAAAGCATTAGGACATTTGTCTATTCCATACCTTCTTTAAAGAAAAAGCCTCTTATGGCTCAGGACAGGATTGCTCTTATTAATGGAACCCATTACCTGTTGGTCGTGAATGGGCCCGGTAACATTAGCACCGATAAAAACAAAATATTCGTGCCCCTCGACTTTTCCATAGAGCCGGAAATTCTGCCGGAATTTTTGTCTGAGGCGGCCAAGCATGAAAAGTACATTCTGATAAATCGCCGCCAGCAATATCTTGGCCTTTATGAATGGGGAAATTTGAAATACACCTATCCAATTTCTTCCGGAACCCACAATTCGACGCCTTTAAGAAAATTTGTGGTCCATTATATGGATGAACATCATAACTCCACTATATTTGATCAGGCGCCCATGGATCATGCCCTGAATATTGGCAATGCTTATTTCATTCATGAAGGAATAGTTCCTGGATATCCCGCCTCCCACGGCTGTATCCGGGTGTTTCCCCTTCATGCCCGTTTTCTTTTTTATCAGTGGGCCAAACCGGGAATTCCCGGAAAAATTATAGATTGAGTTTCCGTTGGGTGCGCTCTGCGCACCGTTTTTAGAGCGCTTGCCCAAAGTTCCTTCCTCTGATCCCCTCTCCCCTTGCGGAAGAGGGTTAGGGCGTGGGGGGGGAAAATTGCAGCCTCACCGGCTTAAGCTCCCTAAAAGGGCAAAATCCACCCTGCCGGGGCTTCATCCATGCAATTGATCTTATTGATATAATTAAGAAAAGAGAGCTTGTCGGGAAGAGCTTTAAAAATTTAGGGGGAAAGAGATCCGAAATTCCGGGAAAACCCCTTTTCGGTCGTATTTTGCGGGGTTTATGCGCTTCCTTCCGGGGGCTGGCTCTTTTTGGTCCTGGTTGCCCGTTCGACCTTTTTCTCGTACGCCGCATCGATCTTGAGCAGCAATTCCTCCAGGGGGCACGGCTTCATGAGGTAATCGTAGCCCCCCAGCTTGATGATCTCCATGGCCGCGTCCATGGAGGCGTGCCCCGTGAGGATGATCACCTCCACCTCCGGGTCGATGCTCTTGATCTCCCTCAGGGTGGTGAGCCCGTCCATGCCGGGCATGCGGATATCCAGGACGATGACGTCGTACGGCTGCCGCCGCAGCTCCTCCAGGGCCTCGGCCCCGCTGGCCCGGGCGCTCACCGCCAGCCCCTCGTCGGTCAGCAGCTTGTGGAGATTGGTGCGAAACCGGTCTTCATCATCCACCAGCAAGATCCGGGGCTCAGCCATGGGCAAACAACTCCGATTCCCGGCTCAAAGGCAGGGTAATGGTGAACGCGGTGCCCTGCCCCAAAGTGCTTTCCACCGTAATGCGCCCGCCCAGCCGCAAAATGATGCCGTGGCAGATGGACAGCCCCAGCCCCGTGCCCCGGCCCGGCGGCTTGGTGGTGAAAAACGGATCAAAAATCTTCTTGAGATTCTCCTCGGCGATGCCGCAGCCCGTATCGCTGATGACAATATCTACCGAGTCGCGGTCCGCCAGCCGCGTGGTGATGGTGACCACCCCGCCTTTGCCGATGGCATAGGTGGCGTTGGTGAGAAAATTCAGGATCACCTGGCGCAATTGGGGAGCATCGCTCAAAATCCGTGGCAACTCCGGATCATACCGGCGCACGATGGTAATATTATTGTGCTTGGCTTCCTTTTCCACCAGCATGGTCATGTCTTCGATGATCCGGTTGACGTCCACGGCCTGAATCACCGGGTCCCGCTTCCGGGCAAAATCCAGGAGGTTCCGGATAATTTCGGTGCAGCGGTCCACCTGCTGCATAATCTGCTGCACCGACCCCTGCAGTTCCTCCGCGCCCTCCAGGTTCGCCTGCTTTTTCAGGAGGCGGTCCAGCCATTCGGCCTCCTGGCGGATGATGGCCAGGGGATTGTTGATCTCGTGGGCGATGCCGGCCGACAGTTGGCCGATGGCCGCCAATTTTTGCGATTGCAGCAGACGCTCGTCCAGCAGCCAATCTTTCTTTTCCGGCGCCTCCATCGTGCCTCACTCACCTCCTGCGGCCGGCCGGAAAACCGAACCGGCCCGCACCCCGACCCCCTTGAAGGACCCTGTCAGGAACGGCTCATCTGCCGAGCTTGCTGATAAGTTCCGGCCAGATGCTTCAGGCTTTCCCTTCCTGGATCAGCTTCCGTTCATATGCCTGGCGCACCTTCTCCAGCAACTCGTCCAGGGCCACGGGTTTCATGACGTAATCAAACGCCCCCAACTGCATCCCCTGAATCCCCGATTCCACCGAGGCATGGCCCGTGAGCATGATGACTTCCACCAGGGGCTTCTTCTTCTTGATCTCCCGCAGCGTTTCAATCCCATCCATGCCCGGCATCTTGACGTCCAGAATCATGACGTCGAGGTCATGCCCATCCAAAAATTCCAGGGCCTTGTAGCCGCTCTCCACCCCGGCGGCCTCGATACCCCTGGTCTTCAGCCGCTTAATGATGGTCTCCAGGAAGTCTTGTTCATCATCCACGACCAGAATCTTGAATTTCTCCATACCTTCTCGCCTCCTCAAGTCATCTCACCGGTAAATAAATGGTGAAGGTAGTGCCCTTGCCTTCCTCGCTGGCCACCATGATATTGCCGCCCAATTTTTCGATGATACTATAAGAAATCGACAGGCCCAGGCCGGTGCCCTTGCCCACTTCCTTGGTGGTGAAGAAGGGATCGAAAATCTTGTCCAGCACTTCTTTGGGAATCCCTGGGCCATTGTCGTGGATTTCGATGGTCAGGACATTGTTTTTGGGGATACTCCGGGTATTGATGGTAATCTCCCCGTCTTTGCCGATAGCATCGATGGCATTGTTGAGCAGATTGAGAAAAACCTGCTGCAGTTGCGTGGGATCGGTGGTGGTCAACGGCAAGTCCGGGGCGTAATTGGCCACAATCTCGATATTGCGGTACCGCGCCTCGTTCTTCAGGAACTCGATGCTCTCCTCCAGGACGGAATTGATGCTGACCCGCTCGGCCAGCGGCTCCATCCGCCGGGCAAACCCCAACAATCGGTGAGTCACCGTTTTGGCCCGCACCACGTGGTACTCGATCTTATTTACTGCATCCGACAGTTCCTGGAAGTTCTCGCTCTTGGCTACATCCTCCATGCCCAACAGGTCTTTGATCCACCCCGCTTTCTCGCCGATCACCGCCAGCGGGTTGTTGATCTCGTGGGCAATGCCCGCGGCCATTTTGCCCAGGGCCGCCATTTTGCTGGACTGCATCACCATCTCGTCGCTGGCCGCCTTCTTCCGTTCCATCCGCACCAGTTCCTTCATCATGGCCCGGGTGGTAAAAAACGCCCCGATAATAATCAGTAAAACGCCGCCCAAGGCGATTAAGGCCGCCAGGAACCTGGCCTGCAGCAGCGGCGTCAGTTGCTCCGTGGGAGCTTCCCTGATCACCAGAACCCATTTTTTCAGCTTGATGGGGCTGCTGGCAAAGAGGAACGTTTCCTCATCAAAGGTCATTTCCTCCACCATCGTCCCGGTGGCCGAGGCAAAATCGGGAGCTTGCGGGGGCTCCATGACCTTGCCGCCGAACCGAGGGGTGGTCTGCAACACATTGCTCCGGTTGATAATAAACGCGTCGCCTTTTTTCCCGATCCAGGCGGCCCGCACGATGTTCTCGATGACGTCCGAATCAATGGTCGCCCTGAGGATCCAGCTCTGATTCTTTTCCCGCACCAGCACCGCAATGATGAAATGAGGGACTTTCCTGAACCCCAGGAACACGTCGCTGACGTATATCCCGGTGGCCATCACTTCGTGGAACCAGGGCTCATCCTTATAATTAACTTTTTTTAAAATATTATAGTAAGGCCCCACATAGGCCAGGTGGTTGCCTTCCCCGTCGATGACTCCCAGATCGAGAAAAGACTTGGAACGGGTCTGAATGATATTGAAAACTCTATTGAGATAATCTTCATTTCTTAGCTGCTCTATGGAATGGGTATTGGCCAGACTGGTGAGTTGGGCAATCCGTTCATCGAGAAAGAGATCAACGGACCCGGCCCTATTTTCAGCCAGCGTCTTCATGTTTTCCTTGATCTTGGCGGTGTACGACACGCTGAACTGATGGTAAATCACCCCTCCCAGGATAAACAGTGGGATCACCGAAAAGCTCAGGGTGGCCAGGATAATGTCCCACCATAACTTTTTATAATGTTGCGCTTCCATCAGCGTCTCTTTGATTCCTATTAAAATGAGCGTAGGAAAGAACCCGGGTATCCGCCTCGTTATGACCTACTCAGGTTAACCTAAGTCGCGGCCAAATCAGAACTGCCGATGTACTGATCTACTAAGCAATGGTCGTTCCAAGATGGTCCGGTCCCCCGGCCTAAGATAACTCATGGAATTAAAAGGTGAAAAATGCCTATGCCGCCGGAGCTTTAACGCAGTTCTCCCCGATACCTGTCAATAATTTTTACAGGTTGTAAAGAGGTGGTCGCCTCTGTCACCATTTTTGTTATAATAACAGCATCCTAAGTGCAGGACGGGGATGATGTCAAGCGAAGTTTGGGGCAGGCGGCCCTGCTCCGATTCCCCTTGAATCTCTTGGCACTCTGGGCTAAAGTTTTAAGAGAAGGCAATTTTTCGGTCCAGGGCCTGGCCCTCGACCTCCGTAAAGCGAGACTTCATGAAACGCCACGAAGACCCCAAGTGGGTCCAGAAGATGATATTGACCCTCGATCACAATTATGCCATGGCCGAGTTTCTGGGAGAGCCTGGCCTCAAGGAATCGGACCTGCACGACTTGGCCCCTCGGCTTCAAGTCCTGGACCAGGACCTGGCCGCCCAAAGGCAGAACGGCCAACTCGGTTTCATGGCACTGCCCTATCAGGACCAGGTGGTCAAACAGATCCGCCAGGTCGCCAAGCCGTTGTTGGAATGGTGCTGGGATGTGGTGGTTCTGGGTATCGGGGGTTCCGCGCTGGGAGCCCGGGCCCTGCATCAGGCCCTGCGCCCTCCGCAACACAACAAGTTTCCCATGGGCCGCCGTAACCATAAACCCGGACTCTGGGTAGCGGACAACATCGACCCCGACTCCTTTTACGGCCTGCTGGACGGCCTGGATATGCGCCGTACCGGCTTTATCGTCGTCAGCAAGTCCGGCAATACCGCAGAGACCCTGGCCCAATTCCTCTGGGCTTATCAATTCCTCAAGAACCGCCTGGGCGAGGACACGGCCCGGCAACGTTTCATCATCGTCACTGACCCGGAAAAAGGGCCCCTGCGCCGTCTGGCCGCCGAAGAGCACCTGGCCTCCCTGAGCGTGCCTGCCAATGTCGGGGGCCGCTTCTCGGTGCTCTCCGCCGTGGGGTTGCTGCCCGCCGGCCTCACCGGCATCGAAGTCGAAGAACTTCTGGCCGGGGCCCGATTTATGGACCAGCGCTTGAAGGACGCCGTCCCCGACAGTAACCCGGCCTATCGCCTGGCCGCCCTCTATTACCTCTTCGCCACCGCCAAACACCGGCCCAATCTGGTATTCATGCCCTATGCCGGCGCCCTGGCCGGGATGGCGGAATGGTTCTGCCAACTCTGGGCCGAAAGTCTGGGCAAAGAGCGCGATCTGGCCGGCAACCTCGTTCAGGCCGGCAGCACCCCGATCCGGGCCCTGGGCGTCACCGACCAGCATTCCCAATTGCAGCTTTACATGGAAGGACCTCCCGATAAGTTGATTACTTTCCTGGCCGTCGACAAATTCAAGAATGACCTGGAGATCCCGGCCCTTTACCCCGACCAGGAAGCCTTCAGCTATTTGGGCGGCCATTCACTCAATGAGCTTATCCGGGTGGAGCACCAGGCTACCGCCTTTAATCTCATGAAGGCCGACCGGCCCAACATGACCCTGCACCTGCCGGAGGTCAATCCCTTTACCATCGGGCAATTAATCTTCCTCTTGGAGGTGGCCACGGTGGCCGCCGCCGGCCTCTTCGGGGTCAACGCCTTCGACCAGCCGGGAGTGGAGGGGGGCAAACAGACCACTTACGGCCTTATGGGCCGGCCGGGGTTTGATAACGAGCGTGACGAATTCGCCGCAGCCCCGCCCGCTTTGGAGAAATACCGGATTGTCTGAGCCTATGAAGCGCCTGAAACTCACCACCTCCTGGTGGCGTCCGGGTAAAGACCTGGACACCTTCGGCTTGGTAAAATTTTTCTCCTTGCCCGGGTTTGTGGTCATTCTGGTGTTTACCGGCATCCTGACGGTGCTTCTGACTTTGCGGGCCCAGCAGATGACCCTGAAGAAAAATGAGGACTATCTGATCCTGCTGGCCTCCAACCTGAACCATCAGATTTATCAGCAATTCGTCCTGCCCACGGCCTTTGAAAAGGGCGGACGCATTACCCTGTCGGACCCGGAGCAATCCCAGCGCCTGGACATGGTGGTCCGCACCACCATCCATGGCTTTCACGTCGAGCAGCTCAACCAGTACGATCAAGAAGGCGTCTTCTCATACAGCACCACCAACCAGCCCCTGGGCAAAAAATGTGACGACGTCCTGGGAGTGAGAAAGGCCCTGGAGGGAGAAAACTACTTCGAGTTGCCCGGCTACAGTAACTTCTGGAGCATTCTCTGGCCCCGCAGTTATAAGAACCAAAACCTTAGGGCCTACATCCCCTTCCGGCTGGAGGAAAAGCTCTTGCCCCAGACCGGGCCGGTCGTGGGCGTCATTGAGATTACCCAGAATATTTCCGGCGACCTGGCGGAAATCGGCAATTTCCGGCTGATTATCCTGATCACCCTCGTGGTGATCATGGGCCTGTTGTTTATCGTGCTGCGGCAAATCGTCAAGCAGGCCGGCATTATCCTGGAACGCCGCCAGGAAGAACAGCGCCGCCTGGAAGGCCAACTCCACCAGTCCGAGCGCCTGGCGGCCTTGGGGGAGATGACCGCGGGCGTGGCCCACGAAATCCGTAACCCCTTGGGAATCATCAGCTCCACCGCCGAGCTTCTCCAGCGCCGCCTGGCCCGCTATGAGCCCAAAGATCGCCTGGCGCGGATCATCGTGGAAGAGGCCAACCGCCTCAATGAAAAGGTCACCGAATTTTTGGATTTTGCCCGGCCGCGCATTCCCAACCTCCGCCCCTGTGATCTCGAGGCCGCCTTAAACCGGAGCCTCGAATTCCTCCAGCCTGAGATCGAGCGCCTGGGCATCACCGTCACTCGAGAGTTTCACCTCAACGGCCGCGCCCTGGTAGTCGATCCGGACCTCTTGCACCAGGCCTTCTTGAATATCCTCTTGAATGCCATTCAGGCCATGCCCCAGGGCGGTCAACTGACCGTGTCCACCCTGCCCGGTCCCCGGGGGCAAGGGGTGGAACTCCACTTCCACGACGATGGGGAAGGCATTGACCCCGAGGCCCTGAAAAAGGTCCTCAACCCCTTCTTCACCACCAAAGAAAAGGGCAGCGGCCTGGGCCTGCCCATTGTCAAAAGCATCATCGAAGCTCATCAGGGGCACTTGAAGATCGACAGCCTGGGCGGCATGGGGACCACGGTGGTGATTACGATTCCGGAACTGGCCTTGAAGAAAGCCATCTGAGGTACGCGCCTGAACCTTGATCGCTAGGCCGGGGGCGTCATGGCCCCAACGAAGTTTCCTGTTTTGCAACTGAACCGAACTCAGCTATTTCACTCGAAAGAATGTGGTTACGCCAATGCCGGGTAATCCTGATAGAGTCTCCTATGGATACCATTTTAGTCGTTGACGACGAAAGCAACTATCTCACCGTCATGGAAGCCCTCCTGGGGGAGGCCGGCTATGAAGTCCTCACTGCCCCCAGCGCAGTCGAGGCCTTAAAGATCGCCGGCGTCTCCGATCTCGACCTGGTCCTCACGGACATGAAGATGCCCAAGATGAGCGGCATCGAACTCTTGGACGAAATGCGCCGCCTCTATCCCGACCTGCCGGTGATTATCATGACCGCTTACGGCACCGTGGAAAAAGCGGTCACGGCCATGAAAAAAGGGGCCTTCGATTACATCCTCAAGCCCTTTAAAAATGAGGAAATCCTGGTCACCATCGCCAAGGCCCTGGAGCACCGCCATCTCATCCTCAAAAACCGCCTGTTAAACCAGGAACTGGACAAAAAATACGGCTTCCCCAATATCGTGGGGGAATCCCGGGTCATGCAGGATATCCTGGCCCTGGTCAAGCGGGTTGCCCAATCCCGGGCCACCGTTCTGGTGTCCGGCGAGTCCGGCACCGGCAAGGAACTCATCGCCCGGGCCATCCATCAGTGCAGCACCCGGGCCTCCAAGAGCTTTATTTCCGTCAATTGCGCCGCCTTGACCGAAACCCTGCTGGAGAGCGAGCTCTTCGGCCACGAACGGGGCGCCTTTACCAATGCCGTGGCCATGCGCAAGGGCCGCTTCGAGCTGGCCGACACCGGCACCCTGTTTATGGACGAAGTAGCGGAGATGTCCCAGGCCCTCCAGGTGAAGCTGCTCCGGGTCCTCCAGGAGATGGAATTCGAGCGGGTGGGCGGCAACCGCACCATCAAGGTGGACGTCCGGGTGGTGGCCGCCTCCAACCGGGATCTCAAGGAAGAGGTGGAAACCGGCCGCTTCCGGGAAGACCTGTTCTATCGCCTCAACGTGGTCCATCTCCACCTGCCGCCGCTGCGCCAACGCCAGGAGGACATCCCCATGCTGGCGGCCCATTTCATCAACAAGTATGTCCAGGAAAATCTCCGGGGCAAGACCCGCATCACTCCGGAGGCCTTGAAGATCCTGGTCCAATATGCCTGGCCGGGGAACGTGCGCGAACTGGAAAACGTCATGGAGCGGGCCGTCATCCTGTGCAGCAACAACGTCATCAGCCCTCACGACCTGCCTGCCGAGCTCGCCCCCACCGAACCCGAAGCCAAGCTGGACATCGACCGCTTCATCCCGTTGGCCACCCCGCTCCCCGAAGCCCTGGAGGCCATCGAAGAGCAGATGATCCGCCGCGCCCTGGAAAAAAGCGGCCAGATCCAGGTCCGGGCCGCGGAATTACTGGGCATCACCAAGAGCCTGTTGCAGTACAAGCTAAAGAAGTATCACTTGACAACTTAATAGAATAACTATGAATTATAAGGGTCAATGAAAATGAATGAGATAGAATCTCTTAAGATGGAAATTGCCATTTTAAAGAAAGAGCTGAAAGAAACAAAAGCTCAAAGTAATCAGTATCTTCAAAATGTGGCGCATCAACTAACTGCACCCTTAGGCGCAATCAAATGGAGTATCGAGGCCCTAAAGGACGATAGAGTGCCAATAAGCCGAAAGAAGACATTGCTTAGCTCAATTTATTCTCAAGCTACAATTCTTGTTCATATAGTCAAGAATTTTGCATTAATGTCAAATCTGGAAGCTGACCATGAATTAGGACAATTTCGTGAGCAACCTGAACCCATTGATATGATGATGTTAGCTATAAATCTCTCAAATGATTTCCAGCCTCAAGCACATGATATGGATATCAAAATAAAAGTTGATGATAATTCTTTCTTAAAAGTTTTTGGTTCGCAACAATTAGAGATAGAAAAAAATCTGGTGGCCCAAGCCATATCAAATATTATAGAAAATGCAGTTAAATACGCAGAACGTGATACTGATATTAGGATTTCAGCCTGCACTAAAGAAGATGGAATAGGAATTCAGATTGAGAGTCTCGGGATTCCTATTTCAGCAGAAGAAGCGAAAAATATTTTTGACCGCGGATTTCGAGGGCATTCTGCAAAACAAAAAGTTGCTGCTGGAACAGGTTTTGGCCTTTATCTGGCATCAAGAGTAATGAAATTTCATGGAGGAACTATCAAGCTTGAAACTAATAATCATATTTCAAAATTTACTTTGGTATTCCCACATAGTAGATTGGTGAGGGGATAGTCATGCGCACAATTTTATTTGTTGATGATGAACCTAATTTAACATTAGCTTTGCGTATGTTATTGGAAGCGAAAGGTTTTCGTTGTGTCTCGTTAACTAATATGACTGAGGCATTAGACTTCCTCAAGAAAGAAAATGTATCAGCCCTCGTTTCCGATATTATGATGCCAAGTGGAGATTCATTTCCCGAAATCGACTCATCCGAGACTGGTTTTCACTTTGTTTACAAAGTAAGAGAACAATTTCCTAATATTGGAATAATCTGTTTGTCTGTAATTGGTGATCAATCAAAAATTATTGATTTGAAAACAAGAGGAATTCAATACCTCCGAAAAGGAGAGACATCTTTAGATAAAGCTGCTCGCCTAATTGAATCTAAAGCTACTGGTGTTATGCGGTTTGGAGGCTAAACTTATAATGAAGGTTCTTCTAGTAGAAGATGATCCATATTTTGCACAAATAGTAAGTGAGTATCTCACTGACAATGGTTTATTTGTCCATGTTGTTAAAAGCACTCAAGAAGCACTTTCAATTCGATTAGAAGAGTATAATGTAGCGATCATAGACATTATGCTACCTAATGATACAGATCTTTCAGGAATATCATCAGAAGAAGCTCGCGGTGGCTATCTTGCTGGTATTGCTTTGACGCGTCGGTTCCGAAAACAAATACCTCATTTTCCTGTAATTCTTTTCTCACAAGAGATTTTTGGCGGCGAGGCAAAGCAGTGGGCTAAAGAAAATGGAATTCCATTTGTGTTTAAATATGAAGATAGGTCTCGTTTACTTTCTACACTATCTAAATTAGGCATAGTTCAGACTACTGAATATCCCCGTGCATTCATAGTCCATGGTCATGATGAAGCCCTTTTGTTGGAACTGAAGGATTACTTGCAGAATATTTTGAAGTGGCCTGAACCTATAATCTTGAGAGAGCACGCACATGCCGGGAGAACTATAATTGAGAAATTCGAAGAATACGCTAAAGGTTTAGATTGGGTTTTCGTTCTCATATCACCTGATGACAAGGCATTTGATCCAAAAAGTAATGATGAAAAGCGCAGAGCACGGCAGAACGTAATATTTGAACTTGGCTTTTTTTATGGATTATTAGGACGATTTGAAGGGAGGGTTTTAGTTTTAAAAAAGGGGGAGGTTGAGTTACCCACTGATATTCAAGGCATTGCTTGGATCAATGTGGATAATGGGATTAAAAAGAGTAGCGAAGATATAAGAAGGGAAATAGTATCTAAAAGCAAATAATACTTAAAATAGAGGCTTTTTTACTGTTCTAATGAAATGGGAGGCCCCTTGAAACCCGAACACTTCCCCGACGACATCCGTCCCCATCTCATCCCCAAGCCGGAAGGCGATTTGGTCTATCGCTGTCTCGAATGCGGGGCGGAATACGACATCAGCCAGCTGCTTTACACCTGTCCCAAGTGCAAGGGCCTGTTTATGCTGGAAGACAAGGCCGCAGACCGCCTGAAAAAGCATCCCGGGGCCTTCTGGCGGCGCCTTTTCGATTACCGCAAGATGCTGAATATCCCGGCCCTGAAGGGGATTCATCTTTTTTACGAACTCATCACCCCCATCATCCCGCTCTCGGACATCATCTACCTGGGCGAAGGCCACACCCCCCAGGTGGCGGCTAATGACGACCTGAGAGCCGAAGTGGGGGCCCCGTTTTATTTCAAGAACGACGGCCAGAACCCCAGCGCCTCTTTTAAGGACCGGGGCATGGCCGCGGCCTTGAGCTATCTCAATTTTCTGGTGCGCCAGCCCGGCGCCGGCCGCATGCTGGCCATCTGCGCCTCCACCGGCGACACCTCCGCGGCCGCGGCCCTCTACTCCTCCTACCTGGGAGAGCGGGTCGCCTCCGCGGTGATCCTGCCCCACGGCAAGGTCACGCCCCAGCAACTGGCCCAACCCCTGGGCAGCGGCGCCCGGGTCTTGGAGATTCCCGGCGTCTTCGACGACTGCATGAAAGTGGTGGAGGCCCTGGCGGACAACTACCAGGTGGCGCTGCTCAACTCCAAGAATTCCTGGCGCATCCGGGGCCAGGAGTCCTATGCCTTCGAGATCGCCCAATGGTTTGATTACGACCTGGCGCAAAAGAGCGTGGTGGTGCCCATCGGCAACGCCGGCAACATCACCGCCATCATGCAGGGCTTCCTGCGCCTCCATGACCTGAACATCATCGACACCCTGCCCCGCATCCTCGGGGTCCAGTCCCGCCACGCCGACCCGGTATTCCGCTACTACCTGGAGCCCGATCAGGCCAAACGCGTCTTCGTGCCGGTAACGGTGCAGCCGAGCGTGGCCCAGGCCGCCATGATCGGCAACCCCGTGTCCATGCCCCGGGTCATCCGCCTGGTGCAGGAGTATCACCGCCGCGCCGGTGCGGGCTCCGTGGCGGTGGTCCAGGTCAGCGAACAGGAAATCATGGACTCCATGCTGCTCGCCAACCGCCACGGCCATATCGCCTGCACCCAGGGCGGCGAATCCCTGGCGGGCTTTAGGGTGGCGCTGCAAGAGGGCTTGCTGGGGCCCGAGGACACCGCGGTGCTGGATGCCACTGCCCACCATCTGAAATTCATCGGCTTCCAGCAGATGTACTTCGAAGACTCCTTCCCGCCGGAGTTCGAGGTCACCCCGAAGCCGGAATACCAAAACCGGCCGCAGTTGCTGAAGCCGAAAACCGAGGACCCGGCCCAGAAGACCGCAGACCTGGCAGGCCAGATCGCCGCCCTGCTGCAATTAACACTGAAGGGCAAGTAACAGAAAACCGGAAACCGGAAACGGGTTTTTAAAATGGCCATTCCCATCTCTGACAACTACTGCTTCGTCTGCGGGAAAGACAACCCCAAAGGCTTCAAAATCCAGGTGCGCTACCGGGAGGCCGAGCTGGTCGCCGAGACCGAACTCTCCCTGCCTCGGGAGTACCAGGGTTGGGCCAACGTCATCCACGGCGGTATCCTCTCCACCCTGCTGGATGAAATGATGGCCCACGCGGTCTGGCACTTTGCCGGGCCCGGCCTCACCTTGAGCATGGAAGTCCGCTTTCACCAACCCCTAAAACCGGACGACCCCATCCTGGTCCGGGGCGTGCTCCATACGAAAAACGGCAGCCGCCGCCTGGCCGAAGGGGAGATCATCCGGTTGGCCGACGGCAGCCGCATCGCCTCAGGCAAAAGCCGCTTTCTCTTATTGGACAAGTAGTGAATGATAGGAGGAATGCGGGGGACTGACTCAGGGGGCCCGACCTCCCCCTGGTTTACCTCAGAAAAAATAAGGGGGACGGGAAGCCTTTCCCCTGTCCCCTTGCATAGTTAATCTTATAGCGGTTAAATGCGAATTATATCACCGCCTTCATATCATTGCCGCAGACGCATTTGCCAGGGTTCTGGCTGATGGTGCCGCAGTTGCAGGACGGTCCGCAATTGCACATATATTTTCCCGCGGTCTTGAAGGCCCGGGGCTTGTCCCAGCCTTCCGCCTGCATAGTGGCCATATCCTTCTCAACCTTTACCACCTTGGCCTTGACCATCTGATTACCGCAGGTGCATTTGCCTTCTTTTTTGGCCATGGTGCTACAGGGGCATCCCGGGCCGCAATTGCACACGTAGGCCTCGTCGCCCACCTTCAGGTCCATTGTTCCGGGAGTAGCCGCAAAAGCGACGGCAAGCATCATGAAGCTCAACAGAGTCACCAAAACGACTACGAGTGATCTTTTCATAGGCGGTTCTCCTTTTAAAGTGATTATGTACATTTTACCAAATAACTGAGCTAATTGATAATAGTTTTTAATTTATCAATAAGAGAAGCATATTTATTTTGGGTGTAAATTGAGACACAACTGTCTCCGTAAAGGACAACCTCAATACCATAGCGTTGGAGATGGCTACTGACAAAGGCAGCCAATTCTCCAATCGACATATCACTTATTACCTTCACAAAGGCTTCCCGCTTCTTCTGGGCATGCGTCTATTCATGAAAAGCGCCTCTTGCTCGCTGAGAGGATAAAAAGTTAACGCCTTTTTGAGAAGATTTTCGAGCTCTGGCTTAAAAGCGTATCTTGGATTGAATGCATATAAACGAGTTTTGCCGGCCAGACGGCTCGTTAAAATACCATTGGCTTCAAACTTTTCAAGCCCTCTCTGAATGGGAGTTAAGTTAGTTTGGTAAAATCGCGCGATCTCGCGCGCATACCCTTCTCCTCTGGCAAAGAGATAAACCAAGACTCTTTCGCCACTCAATGAGCCAAGCAGGGCTGCCAACATCTAATAAACCTCATTTATAGGTCATATGACCTCTATTTGAGGTCATTTTTAATGCGTTCTTTGCCAAAATGCAAGAGAAAAAATCCTGGCCATAGCAAGTTATTCTGTAAATGCGGATAGTTCCTCAACCTCCAACCATGGTCTGCTAGCCGGCCTCCATCACCAAGGTTCTCTCTTGGGGTCCAACAAAGGCTTGGTAATTTCGTGATGCACCGCTCCGAAATTCGCAATGACCCAAACCCTCTTTCCAGAGCATTGATAATTGACAATAATTTGATATGATTTATTGTTTAATATTATTAGCGGTTGGCGGTCCCGGGCGGCGACGCCCCTGCAGCCGCCAACCATGGCGGAACGATACCTTGATCAAACTGGTAGCTTTTGATTGCGACGGGGTCCTGTTCGATTCTTTGCAGGCCAACATCGCGTTCTACAATGCCATTCTGGCCCACTTCGACCGGCCCGAACTCAGCCCCGAAGCCGTGGATTATATCCACAGCCATACCGTGGCGGAATCCCTAGAGCATATCTTCCAGGGCTTCCTGGACCTGGAGGCAGTCGCCCGCTTCACCCGGGGCTTCGACTACTCTCCCTTTATCGCCATGATGATAGAGGAACCGCATCTGCGGGAGTTTCTCCGCTTCCTGCGGCAAAGCTGCTTTACGGCCCTGGCCACCAATCGCACCACCACCACCCGGGCCGTCCTCCTCTACCACGGGCTGACGGACGACTTTGACCTGGTGGTCTCGGCCCAGGACGTCAGCCGGCCCAAACCCCACCCGGAGTCCTTTGAGCGCATCCTGGAGCACTTCCGCCTGAAGCCTGCGGATGCCATCTATATCGGCGACTCCCGGGTGGACGAAAAATTCGCCGCCAATGCCGGCGTGCCGTTCGTGGCCTACCGCAACCGTGAATTGAGCGCGGATTATTATCTCGATTCTTTCGCCGCCGGGCCCGACCTGATTCGGGATCTGACCCGGGGCCGACTGCCCTGAGCCTAGGAGGAAGCCATGCAGAAATACCAGTGTCAGGTTTGTGGCTATATCTATGATCCGGCCGAAGGCGACCCGGACAACCACGTGCCCGCCAACACCCCTTTCGATAAATTGCCGCCGGAATGGGTCTGCCCCATCTGCGGCGCCGCTCAAGACCAATTTAGCCCGGTGGATTAAGCCCGCGACTACGAGACGGGGCGCCGAACCGGCGCCCCTAAAATCCTGACGATGCCATCTATGAAGCCAAGAACCCCTGGCGCGCGACTCGATTCCCTCAAGAAACCCTTCTGGCGGGAATACGGCGAAGCCTTATTTATCGCTCTCATCCTGGCCCTGGTTATCCGGGCCTTTCTGGTGCAGGCCTTCTCCATTCCCTCGGGGTCCATGCAACCGACCTTACTCATCGGCGACTACCTCCTGGTGAACAAGTTTGCCTACGGTATCCGCAACCCCATCACCAACAAGGTCTGGATTCCCATCGGCCCCCCGCAGCGAGGGGATGTCGTGGTTTTCATCTTCCCCCAGGACCCCACCAAAGACTACATCAAGCGCATTATGGGCCTGCCCGGCGACAAGATCCAGATCATCAACAAGAAGATTTATATCAACGGCAAGTTGACCGAGACCCCCCAGGCGGTCTATGACGATCCCCTGATTATCCCGGCGCCGCAGCGCCCCACTGATTCGGCCCGGGACAACTTCGGCCCGGTCACGGTGCCAGCCAATTCGTATTTCGTCATGGGAGATAACCGGGACCATAGTTATGACAGCCGGTTTTGGGGCTTCGTGCCCATGGACAATTTCCGGGGCAAGGCCTTCATTATCTATTTTTCCTGGCAGGGGCCGCCGGGCGAACCGCTCTACCAGGCCTTCCTGGGAGGTCTGAAGGGTCTGGTTTACCATTTATCCTGGAATAGCAATGACTTCAAGATTCGCTGGGACCGGATCGGCAAAATTATCCATTAGCTGACAAAAACGGTTTTCAGTTTTCGGAAGATGATCAGCAGGAAGGCTCCATGCGGCCCGGTCGATCGCGCCCGGGCTGAAAGGCTGTGCTGCCGCGTAGGATGCGTTTTGCGCACCATTGCCCCAACTGGCGGCGGGCCCGGAGGTCCGCCTTACCGATCCTGTTTATGAAGTGGGTGAGTCCAAAGGCTCATAGATGATTGCTCTGATCATTCCACTGCCCTTATGAAAATTCCTTTCAGGCCGATAACTTTCAATAGACAACCGATAACCGAATACCGAATACTCTTTATCGCGCTGCTGATCATGGCCCTGGCCCTGGGCGGCTGCAGCCGCCAGCCCGGCCCCATCATTGTTTTCGGTTCTCCGGATTCGCCGCGGCTGCGCCAGGCGGTGGCCGGGTTGGAGGCCAAGCTGGGAGCCGCGCCCGCGGAAGTGGTCTGCGTTGCGGAGTTCGGCCCCCAGGGGAAAGAAACCTGGCGCCGCCTGCGGCAGAAAAATCCGCGGCTCCTGGTGGTGCTGGGCACCCCGGCGCTCATGCTGGCGGCCCCGGTGGAAAAGAAGGTTCCCATAGTCTTCGGCCTGGTAGCCGACCCCTATTTTACCGGGGCCGCTTATTTACCGGACCATCCCGAGATTCATCAGGAAAACGTCACCGGCATCGCCTCGCCGCCGCCTTTGAACGCGGCGCTGCAACACGGCGCCGGCCTCCTGGGTAAGGGCGTCACCTGGGGTCTGCTCTACGACCCCACGGACGGGGTGGCCGCGGATCTGGCCGGGCAGTTCCTCAAGGAGGCGCCGCGTTTCGGGATTACCCCCTTAACCGAGACCAGCACCGGGGCCGCCACGGATGAGCCCGCGCTGGAACGGCTCCGGAATCGGGGGGCCAGGGTGGTCTATCTGCCGCCCGCGGCCAGCGCGGCCCGCTACGCGCCGCAGGTATTGGACTGGGGCCGGCAGATGAAGGTGATGGTGGTGAGCGGCTACCCCGAGGGCTCGCACACCGGGGCGTTGCTCTGGGTGGCCTTGGATTACCGCCGTCTGGGAGAAGACATCGGGGAGCTGGCCCGCCGGGTCCTGGCGGGGGAGCCGCCCAAGGCCATTCCGCTCACGGCCCAGACCCCTCTGAAAGTGGAAGTGGACGAAATGTTAGTGCGGAAATGGAGCGGGTATCCGGGGAAGCATTAGAGATGCATGATATTGTTACCACCAAAACGCCAAATTTCATCAAGAGTCCATCTCGTTCCCAAGTTCAACTTGGGAACGAGATGGAAAATCTTCGCCTTCGGCCCTTTTCGCCTTTTCGCCCCAAAATTTCTTGTGGAGGTTGCGCATGACCCCAGCCTTACAGTTTGATCCGGCCGCCTGGCAGCCCGATATCGCCATGGTGCGCTTTAATCTGGCCAACGGCCTCACCCTGTTCGTGCTCCCGGATCACCGTTTGCCCATCGTCTCCCTGCAGATTCATTATAAGGTGGGTTCCCGCCACGAGCTGCCGGGCATCACCGGCATCTCGCACCTCTTCGAGCACCTGATGTTCCGGGGCACCGAGACCCTGGGTCCCGAGGAATTCTCCCGCATCCTCCAGGCCAAAGGCGGGGAGATCAACGCCTTTACCACCAAGGACCATACCTCCTATTTTGAAAATCTGCCCGCGGCAGACCTGGAACTGGGGCTGCAACTGGAGGCCGACCGCCTGCTGCACCTGAAGCTGGATGACGACACCTTCCAGCCGGAGCGCCAGGTGGTCATCAGCGAACGCAAGCTGCGCTCGGTGGACAGCCCCTTCGGGCTGCTGGAGGAGCAGCTCTTCGCCTCCGCCTACACCCAGCACCCCTACAACTGGCCGGTGGTGGGCTGGGACCAGGACCTGCACCGCATGACCCTGGATGATTGCCTGGCCTACTACCGCAGCCACTATCACCCGGGCAAGATCACCATCGTCATCGCCGGAGACGTGGAGCCGGAGAAGGCCCGGGGTTTGGTGGACCACTACTTCGGGCAGATACCCGCGCCGGCCGCGGCACCCGAGTCCGTGGTGGTGGAGCCGCCCCAGCGGGGCGAGCGCCGGGCCGTCCTCAAGAAGGTCTCCCAGGTGGAGGCCCTGTTCGCCGGGTATCATATCGTGGGTATTGACCACCCGGACCTTTACCCCTTGAGCCTCTTAGCCACCATCCTCTCCGGCGGCCGGGCCTCCCGGTTTCATCAGGACTTCGTGCGTCCGGGCAAGGCTATTGCCCTGGACGTGGAACTGGCACCCCTGCCCTTCTCGGCCCAGGACCCGGACCTCATGGTGATCGCGGTAGTGGCCGCGCCGGGGCACTCCCTGCCGGACCTGGAGCAGGAGCTCTGGGGCGCGCTGGAGCGGCTCCAGCAGGACGGCGTCACCCCGGCGGAACTGGGCCGGGCCAAAAAACTGGTGCGGGCCCAGGCCGTGCGCTCCCTGGCCCACAATTTTTTCCGGGGCCTGCTGGTGGGCCTGTTCCACCTGAAGACCGGGGACGCCACCCTGGCCAACCGCATCCTCAGCTCGGTGGACGCGGTCACTGCCGCAGATATCCTCCGGGTGGCCCGGACCTATCTTAAAGAAGACAACCGTACTGTGGTGGTGCTGAAGCCGGTTACGCCGGAGGAAAGCGAGGCGCTAGGGACGTTGCAGTGAGTGGTAAGTTGACGGCAGCCTTTTTTGGTGCGCAGGGCGCACCCTACACTGACCGCGAACTTTAGGAAGCCTTCAGGCAATCAATGGTGATGAAACTCATGAGAGCGGGTCTTTTGGTTGCGGCGGTTATTGCCGTTTCCCTGCTGGGGATACCCAGCTTGAGCCGGGCCTTTATGCCGCCGGCGGTTCAGAAGCCGGCCGCGGTTTTGCCGCCGCCCGGAGTTAAGCATATGCCCGAGGTGGAAGACCTGGTCTTTGAGCTGACCAACCGGGTCAGGCGGGCCAAGGGTCTGCCGCCCCTGGTCAAAGATGAGGACCTCACGCAGGTGGCCCGGGCCTACAGCGATGATATGCTGGTGCGCCGGTTTTTTGACCATACCACTCCCGATGGGGTATCTTTT
Source organism: Syntrophobacterales bacterium (assembly GCA_023229795.1). Classification (GTDB taxonomy): domain Bacteria; phylum Desulfobacterota; class Desulfobaccia; order Desulfobaccales; family 0-14-0-80-60-11; genus 0-14-0-80-60-11. Next base: position 55,516 of record JALNYP010000002.1, on the reverse strand, counting down.
GATGAACGCATCTCCGGCCGCTACCCCTACCGGGTAAGAACTTTGGGGGAGAATATTTGGACCGCGTTGGGCTACAATCCCGCCAACCGGCATCGAGTGGCTCAGGAAATCGTGGATGACTGGATGAGCAGCCCCGGTCACCGGGCCAATATCCTCGACCCCGATTTTACCCATTTAGGGGTGGGAGTTTCAGCCCGGCAGCGCACCGTTTTGGCCACGCAGGAATTTGTCGGGAGGTTTAAGGCTTTTAGCTTTAGGGATCTCATCACGCAGGCCCAGTAAGGAATGAGGGCGGGGTACGGCCCGCTTGGTAATGATCGCTTCTTGATGGCGGGCAGGGCCCACCCGGCCTTAAACCGGCCATGGGCTGAATAGGAGATGGTATCGGGGGAAACCGCATGTCGGCTGCATCGATTTACCGAAGCGCCCGGGGCCAGGCGGAAGTTATTGCCCTCTATGAGAAGAAGCTGGCCAGTCTCGCGGTCGAAACTCATAGCCGGATGGTGGAAACCCGCTTCGGCCATACCCATGTATTAGCAGCCGGCCCCCAAGAGGCGCCGCCCGTCATGGTGTTGACCGGCATAAGTACCGGGGCGCCTCGCATCCTGGAACGGTTTTTGCCGCTCAGCAAAGACTTCCGGCTCTATGCTCCGGACCCCATCGGCCAACCGGGCCGCAGCGCCCAGACCCGCGTGCCGCCCGGGGATCACAACTATGGCAAATGGATGGTGGACGTCCTGAACGGCCTCGGCCTCGAACAACTTCCCTTTATTGGGGTCTCCTTTGGAGGAGGCATTCTCCTGGATACGGCCTCTTATGCCCCGGAGCGCATCTCCCGAGCGGCATTGATCGCGCCCGCCGGCCTTACCCGGGTCCCTTTCCTCAGTTCGGCCGTCAAGTTTTTTATCCCTTGCCTGCTGTACCGCTATTTCCCCAGCCGGGAACGCCTGATTGGCGCCGTCCAACCTTTGGCCGGCGAAATAGATGACTATTCGCTGCAGGTGTTCGACGCCACCCTGCGAAACGTCAAGTTAAATGTGGCTCCGCCGGGACCCTTCGATAAGAAAACTTTGGCAGGGTTCAAGGCCCCCACCCTGTTGCTCCTGGCTGAATCGGATATTTTCATTCCGGTGGAATCGGCGCGGCGTCGGGCCAGAGAACTGCTCCCCAGTCTCACCGCAGTGGAAGTGTCGGAGGGGCCTCACATTCCCGCGCCGCCGACCTGGAAACACCACGCTGAAAGAATCGGGACGTTTTTAAAAGAAACCAGGTAAGATATCGTGGATGACTGGATGAGCAGCCCCGGTCACCGGGCCAATATACTCGACCGATTTTACCCATTTAGGGGTGGGAGTTGCAGCCCGCCACGGCGACCATCAAGGTCGTAACGGGAGAATAACCAAATGGAATGGCGCCTTTATCAGTGGCGTCAAACTGGAGTGAGTTCCACCATGACGTTTCTTTGGCGAGATGCTTATAGCAAGCTCAAAATAGCTTAATGCTTATTCTTATAGAACATACACCAATTTTTATTTTACTATTAATCTACTTATGCTATGCCTTTTATATCGAGTATAGATTGGCAAATTGGAGCATTTTAAGTATAAGATTTAGATTACTTGACCATCTTTCATTGCTAACGTTATTTACTTTGTTAGCATTCTTTATTGCTCTATTTGCAACAAGAGTTATCAAAAATGATATCCCTGGTTTATTGCCAAAATAGCGTGATATTATAGATAAATATTTAACTTTTAAAAGCATCGGTGGATTTATTCTAATCTATTTACTTCTGCCTGCTATAGTAAGTATTTTTGAATGTATAAAAGGATCGATTCCTTTGGTCCAACCATTTGATTGGGATGTTACATTTATGAAATTAGATCATTTACTCCATTTTCATAACCATCCTTGGGTGTTATTATTCCCAATTTTGCAGAATAATTTAGTTCTGCGATTAATTGATCAACTTTATGTTGTCTGGTTTCTGATGATCAATTTTATGGCATTTTGGTTGGCTTGGAGCCAACAACGTAAGCTTCGCATGCAATTTTTCCTCTGTAATATTCTAATTTTATTTATTATTGGCAATATTATGGCAACTATGTTCAGTTCAGCCGGCCCTTGCTACTATGCAAAGGTTACCGAAGTGACGCAAAATAATCCATACGAACCCTTAATGGATAAATTGGCAACCATTGACAAAAAAGATCCACTAATCGCACTGATCTTGCAGAATAGACTGTGGAAAAATTATACCTGTAAAGAAGGGCGCTCTTATGAGCACATTTCCGCTATGCCGAGTATCCACGTGGCCCTTGCAACTTTGTTTGCTTTAACGGTCTCAAGTATTAGCTTGCCCATCGGACTGATATTTTGGGGATATTGGTTGGTTGTCCAGGTTGGGTCGATAATTTTGGGGTGGCATTATGCCATCGATGGATATTTCGCGACTCTCCTCACCCTGGGACTATGGAAGATATCAGGTTATCTCAACAAGTGTTTTTGGGATCGGCTTCCTGAAAAAATAAGAACCCAAATATTAACCTAAAATGGAGGCGGTAGCAGAGAACCATTTAATACCCGATAACCACCGGTTATTTTTGGGAAAAATGATTTTTAGGCCAATCGTCACCTGGTTAGCACGGTAAATATTGGCCTCACTGCAATATTTGATAAAACGAAATCATAAAACTGGAGCTATTATGGCATACAATCTTTCTGACATCCACCTGGCCACCCTGCCCAACGGTATGCGTCTGTTGGGGGTGGAATACGACCGGGCCCCCTGGCTGAGCCTGACCTTCATGGCCAAGCGCGGCGCCGAAACCGACCCGCCGGATAAACCCGGAGTGGCCGATTGGGCCGCGGAGATGTTCACCCTGGGAACCGCCCGGCGCGCCCAACTGCAACTGGCCGAGGACATCGAATCCCGAGGCGCGGCCTTGAACGCCCGGGGCGGCTGGGACGCCACCCTGGTGAGCCTGGAAGGGTTGGCCGAGGATTATACGGAATTGATGGCCACCCTGGCCGAGGTGGTCCGGACTCCCGGGTTTCCCACCGACGAGTTTCCGCTCCTGAAGGAACGCCGCCGGGCCGAACTGGTCCACCAGCAGGACGATCCCCGGGAGATGGCCAATGTCCACTACCTGCGCCTGTTCTTCGGAGACTCGCCTTACGGCCACGCGGTGCCCGGCGAGCTCAAGAGCCTGGATCAGATCAACCTCGCCGATCTGCAGGATTTTTACCGGCGGGAATTCACCCCGGCCACGTCTACCCTGGTGGTGGTGGGCATGGCGGCCTTTGCGCGGGTGAAGGAGGAGGCAGCCCGGCTCTGGGGGGACTGGCAGGTCCAGGGGGCGGCCAGCCCGCCGTACGTCGCGGCCCCGGCGAGTCTTTGCGCCCCGGGGATCTATCTTCTGGACAGGCCCGACCTGACCCAGAGCGAAATCCGGGTGGGCCACCTGGGGCTGCCCCGGGCCCATGCCGATTACTTTTCCCTTAAACTGGCCAACTACATCCTGGGCGAAGGCGGCTTTTCCTCCCGGCTCATGGCCCGCATCCGCTCCGATCTGGGTTTCACCTACGGCATCCGGAGCAGCTTCTCGTTCCGGCGGGCCCCGGGGCCCTTCATCGTCTCCACCTTCACCCCGGCGGAGAACACCGCCCAGGTGGTCAAGGAGATCCGGGCGGTGATCACCGAAGTCCAGCAGAACGGGGTCACGGCCCAGGAACTGGAGGAGGCCCAGAGCTACTACGTGGGCCACTTTCCCCTGGGGCTGGAGACCTCCCGGGGCCTGGCGCGGCAGCTTTTGTCCATCGACCTCTATGACCTGGGGACGGATTACCTGAAGGGGTATTGTGACCAAATCCGCAAAGTTACCCTGAACGCCGCGGCGGCCGCGGCTCGGGACCATCTCCAGCCCGATAACCTGGTGACCCTGGTCATGGGGCCGGCGGCACGCTGCGCCGATGCCTTGAGGGACCTGGGTCCGGTCAAAATCCTTAACGAAATTTAGGCTATAATTTTTTTTGGTTGACAAATGGCTTGTGATGTTATGAGATAGGAGTGTTTTGTGAAAAAAAGGATAAGCCCTTTGGGGACCATAATGAGAGGGAGGAAAGTTGCATGTCCGATACCCCATTGATTGATCAACTTGAAACCGGACCTTGGCCCAGTTTTGTCAAGGATTTGAAACGTGCGGCCGCCAGAAAGCCGTCAGCCAAGGATCTTCTGCGGCAGTTAGATCGCTCCTACAAGGACAAGATCACGCATTGGAAACACGGCGGCATCGTGGGCGTCCTGGGTTACGGCTCCGGCATTATCGGCCGTTACTCCGATCTGCCGGACGAATTCCCCGGCGTTGAACACTTCCATACCGTCCGCGTGAACCAGCCTTCGGCCTGGTTTTACACCACCCAGGCGCTGCGGGACCTGTGCGCCATCTGGGATGAGCATGGCTCCAGCGTGCTGAACGTGCACGGCTCCACCGGCGACATGGTTTTCCTGGGCACCACCACCGATGAGTTGGAGCCCACTTTTGCGGCGCTGACTGCCAAAGGCTGGGACCTGGGCGGCTCCGGCTCCGCGATGCGGACCCCGTCCTGCTGCGTGGGCAAGGCCCGGTGCGAATACGCCTGTTATGACACCATGGACCTGTGCTACCAGTCCACCCAGAACTTCCAGTTCGAGATGCACCGTCCGGCTTTCCCCTACAAGTTCAAGATCAAATGCTCCGGCTGCCCCAACGATTGCGTGGCGGCAGTAGCCCGGGCCGACATGAGCGTCATCGGCGTCTGGAAAGACGACATCCGCATCGACCAGGCCGCGGTTAAGGCCTATGCCGGCGGCGAATTGAAACCCCGTGCCGGCGGCACCCCTTATGCCAAGCTGGATGTCAAGGCCGACGTCACCGACCTCTGCCCCACCGGCTGCATGAGCTATGACGGCAGCAAGCTGACCATCGATAACAAGAACTGTAACCACTGCATGCACTGCATCGATCTGATGCCTCAAGCCCTGAGAATCGGCACCGAGACCGGCGCCACGCTGCTCCTGGGTTCCCACGCCCCCATCCTGGAAGGCGCGCAGATGAGTTGGGTTATCGTGCCCTTCATGCAGATGGAAGCCCCGTACGATGAATTCATGGAACTGGTAGGCAATATCCATGAGTGGTGGTCTGAAAACGGCAAGAACCGGGAGCGCACCGGCGAGTTGATGCTGCGCCTGGGCATGCGGAATTTCTTTAAGGCCGTGGGCCTGGAACCGCCTCCGCAGACCGTCAGAACTCCTCGGGCCAACCCCTTCTTCTTCTGGCATGGGGAAGATTTCGAGGCCGAGGCCGCGGGCCGCAAATATATCAAGCTGTAAGATCATCATCCATCCAAGTCGCTTACCTGACTTAGTGGCGATCAGATAAGGAGGAATAAGGAAAATGGCTGACCGTATCACTGATATTGGACCTCCAAAGTTTGACAAATTCTTGCCGCCGGTGATCAAAGACAACTACGGCAAGTGGAAATATCACGAGATCCTGGAACCCGGCGTCCTGGTGCACGTCGCCGAAAGCGGCGCCAAGGTTTACTCCGTCCGCGGCGGGTCTCCCCGTCTCGTCACCACTGACTTCGTCAAAGAACTCTGTGACGTCGCCGACCAGTTCTGTGACGGCTACCTGCGCTTCACCAGCCGGAACAACGTCGAGTTCCTGCTTACCGACAACACCAAGATCGCCGGCGTCAAGGATGCCTGCAAAAAGCTCGGCGTGCCTATCGGCGCCACCGGCCACTCGGTGAGCAACATCGTCCATACCCAGGGCTGGGTACATTGCCATACCCCGGCCATCGACGCCTCCGGTATCGTCAAGTCCGTGATGGACGACCTGTTCGAGTACTTCGGCAGCCACAAGCTGCCGGCCCAGGTTAGGATCGCCCTGGCCTGCTGCCTCAACATGTGCGGCGCGGTGCATTGCTCCGACATCGCCATCCTGGGGATCCACCGCACGGCGCCCAAAGTCAACCACGAGCGGCTGCGCCATCTGTGCGAAATTCCCACCACCATCGGCGCCTGCCCCACCGGCGCCATCCGGCCTCATCCGGACAAGTCCATCAAGAGCGTCGTGGTGAACGAAGAGCGCTGCATGTACTGCGGTAACTGCTACACCATGTGCCCGGCCATGCCGGTGTTCGACTCCGAGAAAGGTGGCGTGGCCCTGCTGATAGGTGGTAAAGTATCCAACGCCAAGACCCCGCCCATGTTCTCCAAACTGGCGGTGCCGTATCTGCCCAACAATCCGCCCCGCTGGCCGGAAGTGGTGCAGGCCATCCGCAAGATCCTCATCAAGTACGCCGAAGGCGCCAACAAATGGGAGCGCGTGGGCGAGTGGGTCGAGCGCATCGGTTGGGAGAAGTTCTTTGAAGTATGCGAGATTCCGTTTACCTTCCAGCACATTGACGACTACCGTTGGGCTTATGACACCTACCGGACGTCGATGCATTTTAAATTCTAAGCAGGTGGGATAAATGGCACTATCCAAAGAAGAGTTGGTAGAATTCATTTTCGACATGGTATTCAAGGCCCAAGGCAAAAAGCAGTTGAAGGCCATGGACCTGCAGAAGGCCGTCCTCAAAGCGCACCCTGACCAGGACAAGACTATGGTCAAGTTCGCCATCAAGGAACTCATCGACGGCGGCCGTTGCGTCTATACCTACTTCGGGGGGAGCTTTATCGAAATCCCCCACGTAGAAGGGGCCGCAAAGCACTGATGCAACAGCCCTGTCCCCGGCTGCTGCTGGCAGCTCTCAGGGGCGGGGCCGGCAAGACCACCTTGACGTTGGGGCTTCTGGCCGCCTGGCGGGACCAGGGGCGTCGAGTAGTGCCCTTTAAAAAGGGACCCGACTATATCGACCCGGCCTGGCACTACCTGGCAGCGGGATGCCCCAGCCATAATCTGGACCCCTTCCTCATGGAGGGGGACCAGATTCTGGCTTCGGTGGCCCGTCATGCCGCCCAGGCTGACGCCCTCCTGATCGAAGGCAATCGGGGCCTCTACGACGGCCTCGACGCCCAAGGCACCTATAGCACCGCAGAGTTGGCCAAATTCCTGGCCACTCCTGTGGTGTTAGTGGTGGACTGCACCATGCGGACCCGCACCACCGCGGCCATGGTGTTGGGCTGCCAGCACTTCGACCCCCAGGTGCCCATCCGGGGGGTAATCCTGAACCAAATCGCCCGCCCTCGCCACGAAGCTATCATCCGCCAGGCCATCGAAAGCTATTGCGGCATCCCGGTGCTGGGGGCGATCCCGCGTCTCAAGTGCGAAGTCTTCCCCGAACGCCACATGGGCCTGGTACCTCCGCAGGAGCACGCCACGGCCATCCGCGCCGTGACCACCGCCCGGGACCTGGCCCTGCGCTACCTGGACCTGGAGGGCCTCTGGCGGGTGGCCGCCCAGGCGCCGCCCTTGCCCGCGGTAGCCGCACCACCGGCGTCTTTTTGCGCCGACTGCCATCCGCCCGTTATCGGCGTTATCCGGGATTCGGCCTTTCAGTTCTACTATCCCGAAAACCTGGAAGCCTTGCGGGAAGCAGGGGCCGCGGTCCTGGAGATCAGCGCCCTGGACGACCCGGCGCTGCCGCCACATCTGGACGCCCTCTATATCGGCGGCGGCTTCCCCGAGACCCACGCGGCCGCCCTCGCCGAGAATCTGAGCTTCCGCAATTCCGTCAAGGCCGCAGCCCGGGCCGGCATGCCCATCTATGCGGAGTGCGGCGGCCTGATGTATCTCGGTGAGCATATCCAGGTCGGGAGCAACAAGTTCCCGATGGTGGGGATCTTCCCCTATGATTTTGTTATGGGCAAGAAACCCCAGGGGCACGGCTACACCGTCCTGGAGGTGGCTGGGGATAACCCCTATTTCCCCCAGGGCACCGTGCTCAAGGGCCACGAATTCCACTATTCCCAGATCACGCCCGACCCGGACCCTGAAGCCCCCATGGCCTTCACAGTCAGCCGGGGCACGGGGATCGGCGGGCGGCGGGAAGGCCTTCTCTACCGCAACGTCCTGGCGACCTACACCCATATCCACGCCCTGGGCTGCCCCCAGTGGGCCGCGGCCCTGGTGCGCCGGGCCCGGGAGTACCGCGGCGACGCCGACCTGGACGCCACTGCGCAGCGCCCTGAGACCGAGACCCCGGATCGGGCCCGTCTTTAGCCGGCGGGGTCGGGTTCCCCTCCCCTCTTAATTTCCGGTTCTGCCCCCTGCCCTATTTGAGACCCCTCCGAAAGTCCCCTCATCTGTCATTCTGAGGGAGCGAAGCGACCGAAGAATCTCATAACTACAGGCAAATACGAGATCCTTCGCTGCGCTCAGGATGACAAACTGGCTTTTCGCAGAGGTCTCAATTTGCAGTCCCCAAAAAAATATTTCCCTGTTTCGGAATAATTGTTTTTTGATATATTATGATTATAGGTGCGATATTCTAAGGGAGGTAATTGTACATGGCCTGGCAGGTTGAAGTTGACACTGACAAATGTACCGGCGACGAAGAGTGTGTTAACGTTTGCCCCGTGGGCGTCTTCGAAATGAAGGGCGACAAAGCGGATCCGGTCAACGTGGACGAATGTCTGGGTTGCGAGAGCTGCGTCGAGGTCTGCCCCTCGGGAGCCATTACGGTAACCGAAATGTAAGCGCCGCGACAACGACAGTCTGGAAAGGGGAGGCGGACCTCGAGTCCCCCTCCCCCTTTTTATTGTCGAGGGTCTTTAGGCAGCCCCCTCTCTTTTTATCTGTGCGCCTCGGCGTCCCTCAGTGCTCGCAGCTCATCTCCTCCGAGCAGGATTTACACTCCTTCAACGGCTCCAACTCCTCCGGGGTGGCCGGGCGCACCTCCATGACCTTTACCTGGTAGCGCAGGTCATGGCCGGAGAAAGGGTGGTTCATATCCAGAATGATGGCGTCTTCCTTGACTTCTTTCACGGTCAGGGGGTATTCCGGGGGAAACGGCAGGTTGGCCGGGACCACTTTCTGGCCCGGCTTGATCTCCATCTCCGGCGGAAAGACCTTGCGGCTCCAGGCCTGGACCAGGTTGGGATCATAGTCCCCGAAGGCCTCGGCCGCGGGCACCACGAACTCCACCGCATCCTGCTCCCGAAGCCCCCGGAGGCGGCGTTCCAGCCCCGGCATGAGTTCATTGTAGCCGGCCACAAAAGTGAGGACGGCCGGCCCCTCCGGGGTGCCCCGGAGTTGTTCCCCGGAATCCAGCCACAGGCGGTATTCCAGACGGACATAGTGATCTTGTGCGATGACGGACATATGGTTTTACCTTTGAGTTGATGATATAATCTTAAAGTATAACGTATGGCTAATTTTTCCGTAACCCTGTGGCCCTAAAATGATTCGCAAAGCCAGGATTCAAGAAGTCCCGGAAATCCGCCGCTTCCTGGTGGAATACTCCCAGGATGGGGGTTTGCTGCCCCGGACTCTGGCCGATCTCTACGGCCAGTTGCGGGATTATTACGTGTACCGGGAAGACGCCGGGCCGATCCAGGGTATCGCCGCCCTGCACATCTGCTGGGCCGGCCTGGGAGAAATCCGCTCCGTGGCCGTGACCCCGGCCCTGCGCGGGCGGGGCATCGGCTCCCGCCTGGTCAAGACTTGCCTGGCCGAAGCCCGGGTGATGGGGTTGAGTGAAATCTTCCTGCTGACCCTACGCCCGGAATTTTTCCAGCACTTCGGTTTTAAAGTCGTCTCCCGGGAAGACCTGCTGCCCATTGTGTGGGCGGATTGCGTTAACTGCGTAAAATTTCCGGACTGCGACGAAATCCCCATGCTCCTGGATTTGACTGCGCCCGGCCAGGGGGGAGTACCTTGACAGTTGGGGGAGGGTGCGTTATTTTTTGTAGAGAGGCTGGTCATCAACGTGATGGCTAGTCCCCCGGCCGTCATGAACCTGGACACCGCGGCCAGCACTACGGCAATTTTGACTACGCCTGCATTTCTCCGGTGAAGCCTGGCTTTATCGGGGTTTTTTATTGGTAGATATCCATATGATAAGTCTCTTTCTGAAAAAGCTGTTCGGCAGTAAAAACGAGCGGGAACTGAAGCGCCTGGCGCCCCTGGTGGACCGCATGACGGCCCTGGAGGCGGGCTACCGGGCCATGTCCGACGCCGAGCTCCAGGCCCAAACCGCCCTGTTCAAGGAACGCCTGGATCAAGACGAGCCCCTGGATGACCTGTTGCCCGAGGCCTTTGCCGCGGTGCGGGAGGCCTCCACCCGGGTCCTGGGGATGCGTCCTTTCGACGTCCAGCTCATCGGCGGCATCGTGCTGCACCAGGGCATGATCGCCGAAATGAAGACCGGTGAAGGTAAAACCCTGGTGGCCACCATGCCCGCCTACCTCAATGCCCTCACGGGCCGCGGTGTGCACATCGTCACCGTCAACGACTACCTGGCCAAACGTGACGCCCAGTGGATGGGCGGCATCTATAACTTCCTGGGGCTCAGCGTGGACACCATTGTTCACGGCCTGGACGATAACGAACGCCGCAACGCCTACCATGCCGACATCACTTACGGCACCAACAACGAGTTCGGGTTCGACTACCTCCGGGACAACATGAAATTCTCCCTGGAAGATTATGTCCAGCGGGACTTTCATTACGGCATCGTCGATGAAGTGGACTCCATCCTCGTGGACGAGGCCCGGACCCCGTTGATCATCTCGGGCCCCGCCGAGGAATCCACCCAGCTTTACTACACCTTGAACCAGGTGGCCCGGCAGTTGAAGAATGAACAGGACTTCACCGTGGACGAAAAGGCCCGGTCGGTCCTCATTACCGAGGAAGGCGTGGCCCACGCGGAAAAGCTGGTCAACCTCCCCAATCTCTACGATCCCCAGAACATCGAGGTCCTGCACCACCTGAACGCCGCCTTGAAGGCCCATAACCTGTTCAAGCGGGACGTGGACTATATTGTCAAAGAGGGCCAGGTCCTCATCGTGGATGAGTTCACCGGGCGTCTCATGCCCGGCCGGCGTTACTCCGACGGCCTGCACCAGGCCCTGGAAGCCAAGGAAGGGGTCAAGATCGAGAACGAAAACCAGACCCTGGCCACCATCACCTTCCAGAACTTCTTCCGCATGTACGAGAAACTGGCGGGCATGACCGGTACCGCCGACACCGAGGCCGAGGAATTCAAGAAGATCTATAACCTCGAAGTCATGGTCATTCCCACTCACAAAAAGATGATCCGGGAGGACTACCCCGACTCCATCTATAAGACCGAAGCGGAAAAGTTCACGGCAGTGGTGGAAGACATTAAGGATTGCTACGACCGGGGGCAGCCGGTTCTGGTCGGCACCACCTCCATCGAAAAATCCGAGCACTTGAGCCGCCTCTTGAAAAAAGAAGGCGTCAAGCACGAAGTGCTCAATGCCAAGCAGCACGAAAAAGAGGCCCAGATCGTGGCCCACGCCGGCCAGATGGGCATGGTGACCATTGCCACCAACATGGCCGGCCGCGGCACCGACATCGTCTTAGGCGAAGGTGTGGTGGAGCGGGGCGGCCTGCATATCCTGGGCACCGAACGCCACGAGTCCCGCCGCATCGACAACCAGCTCCGGGGCCGTTCCGGCCGCCAGGGCGACCCCGGGACCTCCCGGTTCTATCTCTCCTTAGAGGATGATCTCCTGCGTATCTTCGGGTCCGACCGCATCAAGGGCCTCATGGGCCGCCTGGGGATGAACGACGGGGAGCCCATCGAACACCGCCTGGTGTCCAACGCCATCGAAAAGGCCCAAAAGCGGGTGGAAGGCCATAACTTCGATATCCGCAAACACCTCCTGGAATACGATGACGTCATGAACAAGCAGCGGGAGGTGATCTACGCCCAGCGCCGCCAGATTCTGGGCGGCAAAAGCCTGGAAGAAGACGTCCTGGAAATGGCCGACCAACTGGTGGAGGAGATCGTCGAGGAATACACCGCCAACAAGATGCCCGAGGAATGGGACCTCAAAGCCCTGGGAGACGTCCTGTACCGCCAGTTCGGCTTCCGCCCCTACCTGGAGAACCTGGACGGCGACCTGCACGAGGCCCTTACCGACCTGGTGAAGCAGCGCTTCGAGGCCAAACGCCAGGAGATCGATCCCGAAACCTTCGAGCAGTTGCAGCAAATGGTCATGCTCCAGATCGTGGATAACCACTGGAAGGAACACCTGCTGTCCATGGATCACCTGCGGGACGGCATCGGCCTCAGGGGCTATGCCCAGGTGGACCCCCTGCGGGAGTACCAGCGGGAAGGCTATGACATGTTCATGGACCTGATCCACCGCATCGAGGCCGACTCCGTGGGCACATTATTCCACCTCCAGGTGCGGCCCCACCAGGAGCCGCCGCCCGAGGCCCGGCCCTTGTCGCAACCCATGACCTTCAGCCACGGCGACGGCGAGGCGCAGCCCAAGCAGCGCCAGAATAAAAAAGTCGGCCGCAACGACCCCTGCCCCTGTGGCAGCGGCAAGAAATATAAGAAGTGCTGCGGGAAATGATATTTGAGGGGGCCAGGGGCGAAGGCCCCTTCCCCCAAACCCCCTACCCAACTCTTTAAGGAGGGGCGACCCGCCGGGTCGCCCCTACAAATAAATTTAGTGGCACAGGCATCTTGCTTGTGCCGGTTTTTTTTGTCATTCTGAACGCAGTAGGGCGCACCTGCGTGTGCGCCCTGAATTGAGGGCGGACACATAGGTCCGCCCCTACAAACGATGAATTACTTTTGGGCGGCCTGTGGCCGCCATCATACGGCGTGCCCTGCACGCTCTATAGGTTTTTTTCTGGAGGCCTGTTCATATGATCGTTCCAGGATTTAAATTCGCCGCTGCCGCCGCGGGCATCAAAAAGCCCGGCGTGTTGGATTTATCTTTGATGGTCGCGGATAGCCCCGCGGCCGCGGCCGGGGTCTTCACCACCTGCCGGGTCAAAGCCGCGCCGGTACTGGTCTGCCGGGAACGCCTGCGGGCCGGCTCCGCCCAGGCCATCCTGGTGAATGCGGGCAACGCCAACGCCTGTACCGGCCCCGAGGGTCTGGCGGTGGCCCGGGAGACCTGCCGCCGGGCCGCGGAGTTGCTGAACCTTCCCGAACGCCTGGTGCTGCCGGCCTCCACCGGGGTCATCGGCGCGCCCCTACCGGGAGACCGGATCACCGCGACCCTGCCCCAACTGGTGGCCGGGCTGAACCCTGATGGATTGGGCGAGGCGGCCCGGGCCATCATGACCACCGACACCCGGCCCAAGGCCTCGCTGGTCAAGGGCAGGATCGACGGTAAGGAATTCACCCTGGCCGGCATCGCCAAGGGCTCGGGCATGATCCATCCGGATATGGCCACGCTCCTGGTCTTCGTGTTCACCGACGCCGCGGCCACGCCCAAGGTCCTCAAGACCCTGCTGCGCCAGGCCCTGCCGGTGAGCTTCAACCGCATCACCGTGGACGGCGACACCTCCACCAACGATACCATCCTCTTGCTGGCCAGCGGGCTGGCGGGAAATGCGCGAATCGAGGCAGCAGGCCCGGCCATGACCGCCCTGGGCGAGGCTTTGAACCAGGTCCTGGGCGAGCTGGCCTGGCAGGTGGTGGCCGACGGCGAAGGCGCCCGCCACGCCTATAAGGTGCTCGTTCAAGGTGCGGCCACTCCGGCCGGAGCCAAAAAAGCGGCCATGACCGTGGCCCTGTCGCCGCTGGTCAAGACCGCCATGGCCGGGGAAGACGTCAACTGGGGCCGCATCATGGCCGCGCTGGGGCGCTCCGGGGCCCGCTTCGACCCGGAGCGGGTGGACATCGCCTTCGACGATAAGCCAGTGGTGCAGAACGGCCGGGGCCTGGGCCCGGAGGCGGAAGCCGCGGCCCAACAGGTGATCAAGTCCGGCGCCTTCAGCGTGACCATCAACCTGAAAGCCGGCAATTTCACGGATTACTACGACACCTGCGATTTCACCGAGGACTACATCCGCATTAATGCCAGCTACCGGAGTTGAAGATTTTTTCAGCGGGGCTCCATAGACTGATAGAACTCATCCGACGACTAATATAAATAAGAAATGTGGGGTGGGCACGGCCCACCATTGAGGTTATTCCCCATAACTAATATTGAGCGGAAAAGAAAGGTTTTCACCCCAGTTGGATGGATAGAGGCCTTGCTTAACATAGCGGTGAAAAGTGGAATAGGGCCAATCAATGGGGTTGGCCACCAATCCATGTTTCACGGGATTGTAATGAATATAATTTAGATGCCTGTGAAAATCTTCGTCACCCCGTATTTGATGTTCCCAAAAACGCCTCTGCCAAATGGTATTCTCGTGGTGTCGTTCTTTCGAGTCGGTCATCCACTCATCCTTATGTAGTGATGGCTTGGCTCGGCAGGAGAATCCGGCTTTGATCAAGCCCCAGCGTTTGGAGAAATCTTCATCTCCCTCACCTAAGGTCCAAATGCAGTGAAGGTGATCGGGCAAAAGCACCCAGGCATCGATAGTGAATGGATATTGAAGGCGGACCTCGGTTATAGCCTCCCGCAAAAGAATTCGGTTATGTGGATCGGTTAATATTCTCCGGCGTCGCTAAGTAACAACCGTAAAGAAAAATGTTCCACCTGGCTTTTTTGATCTAATGAACGTAGGCATAGTTTATGCTTAATCCGGGAAAGGTGGGCCGTGCCCACCCTACATTTTCTGAAAGAATTCCTCCGGCGACAAAGAAAAGTGTAGGGTGGGCACGGCCCACCATCTCCTTACTCCTCTTTCAAGATCGTGGCCAGGTGCGGTTGGATGGCCCGCCAGGCGGGATAGGCGGCTGCGGCCAGGCCCAGACCCACTAGCAGGAAGAAGGTTTGGACGTAGATGCCGGGGACCCAGTGGAGCTGGATAGTCCAGCCGAAGGCCTGCTTGTTGATCACGAAGATAAGCAGGAGCGACAGCACCGAGCCGCAGGCCGCGCCCAGGAGGAAACTCAGGAGGCTGGCCAGGCCCGACTCCACCAGGACCATGCCCAGGATTTGGCGGCGGGCGGCCCCCAGGGCCTGAAGCAGGGCCAGTTCCCGCTCCCGCTCCATGATGAGCACCAGAAAGGTGGTGATGATGCCGAAGACCGCCACCACCACCGCCACTCCTTCCAGGGCGTAGGTCAGGGCGAAGGTTTCATCGAAGATGCGCAGGATGCCGGCCCTAAGGTCCCGGTGGGACAGGGACAGGAGGCGGTAGCGCTGGCCGTAACGGGTTTGCAGCCGGGTCTGGACCTCCCCCACTTTAGCCGGGTCTTTGAGGTAGAGGCGCACCGCATTCAAGTGGCTATCAGGCCAGAAGCGCCGGAATTGGGAGATATCCATCCAGACGCTGGGGCCGTCGGTGCGGTAGTCGTAGAACACCCCGGCGATGGTGAGGGCCTGGGGTCCCGCCGGCGTGGGCAGGGTGATGGTCCCGCCTTCTTGAAGATGAAAGGTCTCGGCTAACGGTTCGGAGATTGCCACCGTTCCGGCGGCTGGTTTTCGGTTTCCGGTTTTCGGTTCTGATAATCCCCCTAAATCCCCCTTTAAAAAAGGGGGACTTTCTGTTTCAAGCTGCCGCGCCAGCGGGGAGGTCAGCTTTTCTCCCCCCTTTTCTAAAGGGGGGTGGGGGGGATTATGAGGCCCCAGTGTGGCCGCGGGCCCCTGCCCTCCCCTCCCAACGGCCTGCATAATCTCCTGCGTATCCCCCTGCCGGAACCAGAGGCCGCCGTGGCGGGCCAGGACGTCGAAGCTGCCGCCGATGACCAGGATATAGCGGTCACGAAACGGGAGGCGGACGCAGCGGTAGAGGTAGATATCCTGGATGTCCGGGTCCCGCTGCAGTTCCGGCAGGACCTCCGGCGGCAGAAACTGGTCATAGGCCGCGGTGGAGAAGACTGAGGGGCCGAAAAAGATGTCGCCGCTGATGGCCCGGCTCACCCAGTCGTTCACCGTCTGGCGGAAGGAGCCGATCATGACCGTCACCGCGATCAGCATGCCCAGGGCGCAGGCCAGCGCGGCGATGGACACCGCGCTGCGGCTTAAGGAACCGGCCAGGTAGCGGCAGCCCAGGTCCCCGGCTGGACCCATAACCCTGCGGAAGACCGGCTGTAAGCCTTGGCCCAACAGGCGGGCAGCCAAGGGCGCAAACAGAGCAAAGGCCAGGAGGATGAGAAAGGCCGCGATGAACGCGGGCCAGGGCGGGCCGTCGCCCAGGTTAACGGAGGCCCCTGCCGCGGCCAGGACCAGGGCCACGACGCCCCAGCCGAAAATGACCCCCGCCCGGCTCTCGAGCTTTTCTTCCAGTTCCTCCCGGTGCCAGACCGCCTTCAGGTGGGTGCGGGCCGCCTCCCGGGCCGGCAGCAGGGCCGCCAGGAGGGTGGCGGCCACGGCCAGGCCCCAGGCCCGGAGCAAGAGGCCGCCCTGCACGCCGACCTCCTGGGCCACCACCGGCATATAGAGGGAGGAGAGGTTCTGGGTCATCACTCCCAAGACCCCCCGGGCCAAACCCGCTCCCAGGACGAGGCCCAGGAGCCCGCCGATGAGGCCGCTCACCAGACCTTCGGCCAGAAACAGGAGGAGCACCTGGCCCGGCGTCATGCCCAGGGTACGGAGGAGCCCGATTTCCCGCCAGCGGCGCACCACCGACAGGGTGACGGACTGGTAAATCAGGAACATGCCCACAAACAGGGCGATGGCGCTCAACACCGCCAGGTTGAGGCGATAGGAGGCCACCAGACCCTCGGTGCGGCTGCCCTGGGCGGCCGGCCGCACTACTTCCACCCCGGCCGGCAGTACAGTCTTGAGGCGCTCCGGCAGATTAGAGGCGTAGGCCGCGCCGATCACGTCGATATAGTCCAGGCCTCCCACCCGGTCCAGGAGTTCCTGGGCAGCGCCGATATCCATGAGCAGCACCGCGCCGTCCAGGGGATAGAGGCCGCCCGCGGCCGTAAAGACGCCGACGATCCGCAAGGTGCGGCGCCGGGGCCCCACCATCACCGGCAAGGCGTCGCCGGCCTTTACGCCCAGGCGCGCCGCCAGAGGTTGGCTCACTATGACCGCGCCGGGCTGAGTGAAAAAATCGGACCAGGCCGCGTCGCTCAATCCCGCCTGCCGGGAGAATTCATAGTCCCGGAAGGGGCGCTCCGAGAAGGCATCGATCCCCAGGAGCAGCACGGGGCCCTGGCGGGGGCCGGCGAGTTCCAGGACCGATTCCACGGCGGGGGCCGCGGCCTGAACCTCCGGGAGGTGTCGAACTTTAACAAACAGGGACTCATCGAGAGGAGCGCCGGGGCTCTGGAGGCGCCATTGGGCCTTGCCGGCCACCGCGGCGACGCCGCTCTGAAAGCTTTGCAGGGCGCTGGCCGCGGCCAGGGAGATGCTCAGATAGACCGCGGTCCCTAGAGCGATGCCCAGAATCCCCAAAAGAGTGCGGCCGGGATATTGGGCCAGGTGGCTCAACGAGATGCGGAAGAGCCAGGGTTTCATGGCAGCAGCCGGCCGTCCCGCAAGCGCAGCACCCGGTCGGCGGCCTGGCCGGCTTCCGGCGCGTGGCTCACCAGGACAATGGTTTTTTGGAAGCGGCGGTGCAAATCAGAGAAGAGCTCCAGGACCTGGGCGGCGGTGACGGAATCCAGGTTGCCGGTGGGTTCGTCGGCCAGAATCACCGCGGGCTGGTTGATCAAGGCCCGGGCAATGGCGGCCCGCTGCATTTCGCCCCCCGAAACCTGGTGGGGCTTATGGTTCAGGCGGGCGCTTAACCCCACCTCCCCCAGCCACCGGGTGGCCTCTTGTTGGGCCAGGTCGTAGGGGGTTCCCTGGAGCACCCGGGGCAGGGCCACGTTTTCTTTCAGGGTCAACAGCGGCAACAGGTTAAAGGACTGGAAGACCACGCCCACCCGGTCCCGCCGAAAGCGGGTCAGGTCGGGCTCGAGCAGGCGAGCCAGATCGCGCCCGTCCACCAGGACCCGGCCGCGGCTGACGGGCTCCAGACCGCCGATGATGTGCAGCAGGGTGCTTTTGCCGCAGCCGCTTTTGCCGGTGATGGCCACAAATTCTCCCGAGGCGATCTGAAGATTGATGTCCTTGAGGGCCTGAATCGCTTCAGACCCCCGCTGGTAAACCTTACTCACCTCGATTAACTCGATCACCGGACCTCTCCGCTCAATTAACTGTCCATTTCATTATAACTATCGCCCGGGAAATTTAAAGTTTGGCCGCCGGGCGGTCGATATAAAAAAAGGGGGTAAGAGGCCTGGAGCGAAGGTCACCGCGGGCCAACCGATAGCATCCCATGTCTCATCACTTCATTCCGTCCCTTCGGGGAAGCGCCGGTATTTCTCTTTTAAGCCCTGCGGAGATCACCCGCTACGCCCGCCAGATGAGCCTGGAAGGGTGGGGGCGGGAGGCTCAGGAACGCCTCAAAGCCTCGCAAGTCCTGATTGCCGGGGCCGGCGGCCTGGCATCGGCCACCGCCCTTTACCTCCTGGCGGGGGGTATCGGCGGCATCCGCCTGGTGGATGAGGCGCGGATAGGTCTCTCGGACCTCAACCACCAGGTGTTATTCCGGGAACAGGACCTGGGCAAAGCCAAGGCTACCGTGGCCGGACTTCGACTCAGAGAGATCAACCCCTTCGTCGTGGTAGAGACCCAGGTCAAAGTCCTCTCCGAACATAATGTCTTTCGACTGGCGGCTGGCTGTACCCTTCTGATCGACGCCAGCAATAACGCCACCGCCGGCGCCCTTCTTAACCTGGCTGCCGTCAGACAGCAGATTCCCTTAGTGCATGCCTGGGTTTGGGGAATGACCGGCCGTTTGACCACCTTGTGGCCGGGTCACGGCCCCTGCCTGTCGTGCGCCTTCCTGGAATCTCCCTCCACCATCCGGCCAGCCCTGCTGAGCCCCCTGCCCGGAATCATGGGATCACTGCAGGCCTTAGAGGTCCTGCGCATCCTGGGAGGCCTGAAACCGGCGCTCCTGGGCCGACTCCTGACTTTCAAGGGCGATCTATTTGAATTTACGGAAAAACTCATCCGGGCGAATTCTCATTGTTCAGTCTGCTCTTCCTAACCTCCTTAAGCCTTTCCGTATCCTCAGACTTCTGGGGACATTTCACCCGAGCCAAACAATTTTCTCTTCTTTTCTCTAAACCGGTAGCTGTTATACCGGTTAACTATTTATTTTTTCACTATTTTTTTAGGTAATCCCACAGATTACGAAAATTGCCCACCCCATCATATTTTTTTAAAGTTTCTCTCCGAAAATCTCGAAAAGGGGGATATATGGCTCACGAACCCGGGAATGAAGTTGAGTCCGGCCTCAGGCACTATCCCTGGGGCCGGAGGATAGCCCCCAGAAATGAAAATCTCCGGCCTTGAGGCGCTGCACCTTTTTAGCCCAGGGAGGATGTGGACCAAAAGGCTTTCCCGTCTGGAGGCAAGAAGTTACGGGGAGCGACTTTAATATCTTGAACCGGGCCACGGTGACCCGGCCGGAATAAGAGAGGAGAGTTATGGAAAAAACTGGCATTTCCTTTGATTTGATGCTCACCATCGATCAAATTTCCCAACTTACCGGGGTGCGCAAATCTACCCTGCGCTATTGGGAAAAATCCTTCGATGATTTCTTGAAACCCGCCCGCACCCAGTCCAATCGGCGGGAGTACACCATGGAGGACCTGGACCGGGTTAAAGTCATCAAGCAATTATTGGAGCAGGAACACCTGACGGCCTGCGGAGTGCGACTGCGCCTGCAAGAACTCGTTGAGGGCAAGCACGAAGGCGATGGCCGTCACAAAGCCAAGCCCCGACCAGGCAAAGGCCGGCCGGCGGCTTCAATGGGCGGGAACGACTCGACCGTCTAGAAGATGAGACAGGGCCTTGGCCTCGGGAGTGAACCCAAAGACCTCGTGCCAGACCCTGGGGCTCTCCATGCACAGATAGACCAACGCTCCCGGGACAGCCTGGTTCAGCCATTCCCGCAGCCGGGCGTACATCTCGACCCGTAGGTTCCGGAAATAACGGAGCTTGCCATCCGGGGCCAGGACCATTTCCTGGGCGGCAATGCGGCTGGTGGGAAAGCGCCGTAAAATGAGCTGGCGCAGGGGGGGGAGAAAGCGCAATCCTCCCAGGCTGATCCAGGCAATGGCTTGAGGGGGCACCGCGGCGCCGAGGCGCTCCACGGTGCGCTGATAGGCGTCTTCCCAGCCCGGGAAATAGATCAACGGATCAAAGTGAAAGGCCAGGCGGAACCCCGCGGCCGCGGCCTGACTTGCGGCGTTAAGGCGCCTCTCCAGGGAGGCGGCCAGCCTCTCCTCGCCGGAAATCAGCCCCGGGGGATTGAGAGACCAGGCGAAAATGACCTGAGGATTGGGCCCGAAGGGCAGAAGGCGCTCCAGTTGAGGCCATTTGCTCTTGATCTCCAAGATGGCCCGCCGTTGGCCGGCAAACCGGGGAATCAGGCGCTCGTTAAGGCCCATCAGGCTATCCAGGGCCAGGCTGTCGCCGAATTCTCCGGTGCCCAGGCGCCAGAGCCGGTCCGGTTCCGCCGCCCACCGGGTCTCGAGTTCTTCGAGCAAATCCTTCACGTTCACGAAGATGGTGAGGGCCGGGGTGTTGATATAGCCCTGGAGGACGCAGTACGTGCAATCCATGGGGCAGTTGACCGTTACCTGGAGCACCTGGTAGCCGCAGCAGATATAGTCTTTGGTGCCGGGACAGGGGCGCTGGAAAGGCCCTTTTTGCACGGCCAGCAACAGGGTGGTCTTGGCTGCGGCCAGCCAGGCAGCGCGGTCGGGCCCTGCGCGTCTGAGGGTTTCCCGGTCGAGGATCATCTCTACCGGCACGCCGGGCAGCCGCGCCAGGACGCGCCGGGTCATGGGATAATCCCGGGCGTCTTTCTCTACCAAAATCCGGCGTACGCGTTGAGATAGCATATTTGATGGGTTACCAAAGCAAAGGTCTAAGACAACTATGGCGGCCAGTGACGGCCGCCCCACCCAAATCAAAGCCTTTTATTGGTGGGGCGGGCCTCTGTGCCCGCCATCTTTTATGGTATATGTCTTATTATGACAGAAATTAATGATGAACTTAAAATGAAATTAGCTCCGGTTCATCCTGGGGAGATCTTGTTGGCAGAATTCATGAAGCCTTTGGGGCTTAGCCAAACCAGGCTGGGTCGCGATCTCGGCGTTTCTGCCCGGCGCATCAATGAGATTATCCACGGCAAACGCAGTATCACTGCAGACACCGCCCTCAGATTGAGCCGCTATTTCGGCACCTCCGCCGAATTCTGGCTGGGACTGCAGGCCGACTATGATTTGCATATGGCTACAGACCGCCTGGGGGAGAGAATCGCCAGGGAGGTAAAGGTGTTTTTTCCGGCAATGGAAGCCAAAGAGTATAGGTCTTGAAGGCGGGGAAACTTCATTATCCAGCCTTGGCCCGCTCTATTGCCTGCGTATTGCCTTGACCCCTTAGTATTCCCGCAGATCCGACAATCAGTAAAAGAGAAAGGGGCGACCCAGCGGGTCGCCCCTATTTTAACAGAATAACGGGGGAGTCACAGGCGAGACGCCTGTGCCAGTCTCTGCCTCTTCCAACCGTCCTTACAGCGACTTGGACCTTATCTTGCCGCCCTTTTTATCCTTGATGGCGGCGTGGGCCGCGGCCATACGGGCAATGGGGATGCGCATGGGCGAACAGGACACGTAGTTCAGCCCGATGCGGTGACAGAAATCAATCGCTTGGGGCTGGCCGCCATGTTCGCCGCAGATGCCGATCTTCAAGTCCGGCCTGGTCTTACGGCCTTCGGTGACCGCGTGCTGCATCAGCCAGCCCACCCCCATCTCGTCCAGGATCTCAAAGGGGTTGTGCTTGAGGATGCCCTCGGTGTTGTAAATAGGCAGGAACTTGTTCTCCGCGTCTTCCCGGGAGAAAGAGAAGGTGCCCTGGGTGAGATCGTTGGTGCCGAAGGAGAAGAACTCCGCGGTTTCGGCCAGCCGGCCCGCACGCACGCAAGCCCGGGCGATTTCCACCATGGTGCCGAATTTATATTTAATTTTTACGTTATAGCGTTTTTCCACTTCCTGGTGAATCCTCACCACCCGCGGCTGCACCCAGACCAGTTCCTGGCGGGTGCAGACATTGGGGATCATGATTTCCGGGCGGACGTCAATCTTTTCTCTCAAGGCCATGGCCGCGGCCTCAAAGATTGCCTGGATCTGCATGTCATAGATTTCCGGGAAGGAGATGCCGCAGCGCACACCCCGGTTGCCCAGCATGGGGTTGTATTCGATGAGCACTCTGACCCTCCGGAGCACCTTCTCCTTCTGCTCCAGGATCTTCCGATCCAGACCCTTAGCCTTGAAATCACTGAACTCCCGAGTCACCGTCTCGATGCTGGGCACGTGTTTGTGCATCTCCGGGTCCAGGATGGTCAGGGTGCCGGGTATCTGCTCCAGGGCGCTCAAGATCTGGTTGAATTCCTTCAGCCGGGTGATCTCGTTCAGCAGCTCTTCGATGCTGGGCAAGAATTCGTGCAACGGCGGGTCCAGCAGCCGGATGGTGACGGGCAGCCCATCCATGGCCTTAAAGATTTCCACGAAATCCTGGCGCTGCATGGGCATGAGCTTATCGGCCCAGCGCTTCCGCTCTTCCGGGCCGTCCGCCAGGATCAAGTTGCGCATCTGGGGCAGGCGGTCCCCCTCGTTAAACATGCGCTCGGTGCGGCACAGGCCGATGCCCTTGGCGCCATGATGTCGGGCTTTCTTGGCCATGTCCGGGGTATCGGCGTTGGCCCACACCTGGATTTGGGCCACCTTGTCGGCCCACTCCATCAGGACGGCCAAATCAACGGGCAGTTCCGGGTCCAGCATGGGGACGGCGCCCTGATAGACCTTGCCGGAGGTGCCATCCAGGGTGATGATGTCCCCTTCTTTCAAGACCACGCCGCCTACCCGGGCCTCTTTCAGTTCATAATTGATGTCCAGGCCCTCAGCCCCGGACACGCAGGGTTTCCCCATGCCCCTGGCCACCACCGCGGCGTGGGAGGTCTTGCCCCCCCGGCTGGTAAGGATGCCCTGGGCCACAAAAAACCCGTGGATGTCCTCCGGCTTGGTCTCGATCCGGGTCAGGATAATCTTTTCACCCGCATTGCCCATTCTTTCGGCCCGGTCCGCGTCGAACACCACTTTGCCGACGGCCGCGCCGGGAGAAGCCGAGATGCCTTCGGCCAGGGGCTCGATCTTGGCGGCGTTGTCGATGCGCCGGTGCAGGAACTGTTCCAGCATATCCGGCTCAATCCTGAGCAGGGCCTCTTCTTCGGAGATCAGGCCTTCCTTATACATGTCCACCGAAGTCTTGGTGAGGGCCCAGGCATTCATCTTGCCGTTGCGGGTCTGGAGCATGTAAAGCTTGCCCCGTTCGATGGTAAACTCGAAGTCCTGCACTTCCCGGTAATGCTTCTCCAGGGTGGTGCGCAGCGTTTCCAGCTCCTTGTAGATGGCCGGCATGTCGGTGCGCAGTTCCCGGAGAGGCCGGGGGGTGCGGATACCCGCGACCACGTCCTCCCCCTGGGCGTTGATGAGGTAATCGCCGTAGAGGACGTTCTCGCCGGTGCCCGGGTCCCGGGTAAACCCCACGCCCGTAGCGGAATCGTTGCCCATATTGCCGAAGACCATAGTGCAGATATTCACCGCGGTGCCATTCGCCAAATCAGGGGTAATGTTGAACTGACGCCGATAATCCACCGCCCGTTTGCCCATCCAGGATTTAAGTACGCCCTCGATGGAGATCACTAACTGGGCCCAGGGGTCCTGGGGAAAAGGCCGCCCGGTTTGCTTCTTGATGAGATTCTTAAAACCTTCTACTACTTCGGCCAGGGCTTCGGCGGTCAACTCGGTATCCACCGTGGCGCGATGCTTCTCCTTAACTTCTTCGAAGATCTTATCGAAATCGGCATCCGCCAATCCCAGGCCAATCTTGCCGAAGAGTTGCAGGAAACGACGATAGGCGTCATTGACGAAGCGCTCATTCTGGGTCAATTCGATCATGCCTTTGGCCGTGTCGTCATTGAGTCCCAGGTTGAGAATGGTATCCATCATGCCCGGCATGGACAGGGCGGAACCGGAACGGACCGATATCAGTAGGGGCTTGGCCGGGTCACCGAAGCCTTTGCCGGTCTTGGCTTCCAGGGCCGACATGTAATCGTGGACCTCATCCATGAGACCCTCCGGGAAGTGCGATCCCTGGGCGAAATAATCCAGATTGGCCTCGGTGGTGATGCAGAACCCCGGGGGCACCGGCAGCCCAATCTGAGTCATGGAACACAGTCCGGCTCCCTTGCCTCCCAGCAGCTTTTTATTGGTCCCATCGCCTTCCTCGAAGGCATAGCAATAACGTTTTTTTGTTGCCTTGGCCATGTCGCCTATCTCCTTATCCGTCTATTTTCCGATTCCCTCCGGAGGGATATAACTTTTCATACCACGTTCTTGTGAAAAATTTCAAAAGGAAAATTCATCCCGGCTCCCATCACGGTCCCCCCGGTCTGCCAGCCGGTGGTCCAGACCCGGAATTCAGGCAGGGAAAGGAGGGATGCAGCCCCCATACCCCGGAAGTAATTTCCCAGAGTTTTGGAAAATAGCAGGAACTTTGCTATAATGCAAGCAATGGAATGCACTCTTCTCCGGGTATGGTGGCAGCGCGCCCTCCAGAAACTGGGGTTGGGCCCCAAGGGGCTGCCGGTTTGGGGATCGGGATCGCCTAACATCCAGGGTATCTGCTCACAATGCGGCGCGGTGGTGCTTCAGGGCTGGCACCGGGAAACGCCAAGGGGTCTTGTGTGCCAGCGATGCGCCGGCAAAGGATAACGACTTATGCTACCGGTAAAATTTGACTTCAAGGAAAACGAAGACCGCAGGGGAGTGACTTTCGAAGGCGTCGAGGCCGGGGCCGACCCGGAAGGGGCACTGAACCTGCAGTTGCGGGTCGCCCGGGACCACTTGGTCCTCAGCGTCTGGCCGGTCCGGGGCGAGATTGTCCAGGTGACCGATCATCTGGCCCAGATCTTGGGCCCCCCCAAGGC
The DNA here is from genome assembly GCA_023229795.1 of Syntrophobacterales bacterium. Classification (GTDB taxonomy): domain Bacteria; phylum Desulfobacterota; class Desulfobaccia; order Desulfobaccales; family 0-14-0-80-60-11; genus 0-14-0-80-60-11. The sequence continues at coordinate 30,413 of JALNYP010000002.1, read as the reverse complement.
TACCCCGTCGGTCTGCGGGTTCGGCGACTGTCAGGATGACGACAAAGACGCCCCCCAACAAACCACCATGTGGGACTTCGAACCGTCCCAAAGGCCGGAAATTCTGGAAAAGATCAAAACCTTCTTGGGCTTGTAGAGACGGCTCAACGCGTCGCTATACTGGCTGGGAGGATTTATGAGACAAGTGATTATTTCCCCTGGCGAAGATAACTATTGGGTGGCCGAGTGTCCCAGCCTCCCTGGATGTATAAGCCAGGGGAAAACGAGGGAAGAAGCCATTGCCAATATTAAGGAAGCCATTGAGGGCTATATTAAGGCGCTTGAAGAGGATGGCTTGCCGGTGCCCGAGGAACGCTTTGAGTCTCTGTTAGTGGCAGTATGACCAGGTTGCCGAATATTTCGGGGCAAAAATGCGTTAAGGCCTTACTAAAGGGCGGATTTATTTTTAAGAGACAGGAAGGCAGTCACATCATCTTGCGCCGTATCAATCCTCTTGCCCAACTTGTGGTTCCGGACCATAAAGAACTCGATAGAGGCACGTTAAGAGCCATAATCCGGCAATCCGGGTTAAGCATGGAAGATTTCCTAAAATTATTGTGAATCGCCAGAGGGGGCTGACCGCCTGGGTCGCCTTGCCTTACTTCAAGAAATCTTTCTCCACCCCCAGACCCCTTTCCTTCGCACGTTGGTAAACCGCCAATCCCAGGGCCAGGTCCTGGATAACCAGCCCGGTGGAGTCAAATACGGTGATCTCTGCCGGCGTCTGCCGCCCCGGCTTCTTCCCCGCGACAATCTCTCCTAACATGCCATATACCTGTTCCCGGGTCAGGTCGCCCCGGGCCAGGGCCACGTTGATCTCCCCGGAGTGGGACGCCTGGGCCCAGTCGTCCACCACTACCTTGGCCGCGGTGAGAATGAGGGGGGCCAATTCCTGTTTACCCGCGGCGTCGGCGCCGATGGCGTTAATATGGGTCCCCGGCGACACCCAGTCCCGGGCCACCACCGGACTGCGGCTGGGGGTGGTGGTAACCACGATGTCCTGGCCCGTCACCGCCTCGGCGGCCTCGCGGGTGGCCCGGGCTTTGAGGCCGAAGTGCTCCGCCACCCAGGCGGCAAAGGCCTGGGAGTGCTCCAGATGCCGGTCGAAGACTACGACCTCCCGGATGGGCCGCACCTTGAGAATGGCCGCCACCTGGGTGCGCGCCTGGGCCCCGGCGCCGATCAGCCCCAGCCGAGCGGCATCGGTTCGGGCCAGATATTTGACGGCCACCCCGCCCGCCGCGCCGGTGCGGTAATCGGTAACATGGGTGCCGTCCAGATCGGCGAACTCCAGGCCGGTGTCCGGGTCGTTAAGCAGAATCTTGGCCATCACCGTCAACAGCCCCTGGGCAGGATTGCCGGGATGGACATTGACCCATTTCAGGCCGCAGATATGGTCCCGGGGCAGAAAAATCTCCCCGTACATGGCCCGGAAGTCGCCCTGGGCCAGGGTCAAGTAGGCCTTGGGGGGCATGTTTACCCGGCCTTCGCCGTAAGCCCGGAAGGCCTCTTCGGTCGCGGCCAGCGCCAGGTCCATATCCAACACCTGCATTACTTCGGAACCGGTCAGCACCAGGCTCATATTTCCTCCAGAAGCAGTTCAAAGTTCAAGGTTCAAGGTTCAAGGTTTTATGGTTGGGGGTCCAGGCTCCGCTAAACTTTGAACCTTGAACTAAATCTCCCCCCACAGCGGCACCACCTGGAAGCGGTCCACGTCCACCAGGCCCAGATCCGTCAGTTTCAGGGCCGGAATGACCGGCAGGGCGAGGAAAGACAGGGCCATGAAGGGGTCGGGGAGGCTGCCTCCCAACTCGTGGTACGCGGCCTTGAGGCGGCTATAGGCCGCGGCCACCTGATCCAACGGTAAGGGGCTCATCAACCCGGCAATGGGGAGGGCCAGATCGGCCAGGACCTGCCCGCCGGCTACCACCGCCATGCCGCCGCCCAGGTCCACCAGATGGCGCACCGCCTGGAGCATATCGGCCTCATCGGCCCCCACTACCACGATATTATGGGAGTCGTGGGCTACGGACGAGGCCAGGGCTCCTCGGGGCAGGCCAAATCCCTGAACCAGGCCCAGGCCCACATGGCCGGTGCCGTGATGCCGCTCCACCACGGCCAGCTTCAGGAGGTCCCGGCCGGGGTCGGCGGCCAGCCGGCCTTCCCGGACAGGCGTAGGCAGCAGGCGCTTGTCGGTAAGCAACTGGCCGGGAATCAGGCCGATGACCTTGACCACGTCGCCGCCGGCCGGAGGCGAAAAAGCTTCCAGGTCGAGGCCCTGGACGTGCAGGGCGGAGGCCGGGACCGGCGGCGGCGAGGTTTCCGGCTCGCTGAGCAGCCGGCCCTGATCCACCCGCAGCCTGCCGTTTTTGAAGACCTTATCGAGGCGGAATTCCGTGAGATCCTCCACCACCAGCAAATCGGCGGCCAGTCCCGGAGCCACCGCGCCCCGGTCCCGGAGGCGGAAATACTCCGCCGGATTCAAGGTCGCCATGGTCAGCGCCGCCAGCGGCGAGAGCCCCAGGGATACCGCCTCACGGAGCAGATGATTGAGGTGGCCGCTCCGCGCCAGGTCTTCGGGATGGCTGTCATCGGTGACCAGCATGGCGCGGCGCAGGCTGGCAGGGGTTACCGCGGGGAGGAGATCAGCCAGGTTTTTAGCCAGGCTGCCTTCCCGCACCATCAAAGAGAACCCGAGGCGCAGCTTCTCTTGAGCTTCGCTCACCGTGGTGCATTCATGGTCGGAGCCGATGCCGGCCAGCCGATAGGCGTTGAGGGCGCGGCCGGAGAGCAGCGGGGCATGGCCGTCCAGCGGCCCCTGGGGAAACAGGGCCAGCTTGGCCAGGAGGTCCGGATCGCCGGCCACCAGTCCGGGGAAATTCATCACCTCCGCCAGCCCCAGGACCCGGGGGTGGTCCCGGTACGGCCTTAGAGCCTCGGCGCTAAGGATCGCACCGGAGGTTTCCAGGGAAGTGGCGGGGACGCAGGAGGGCAGCATGAAGAAGAAATCCACCGGCAGGCCTTCGGCCGCGCTCAGCAGATAATCCAGGCCCGCCGTGCCCCAGACGTTGGCGATCTCGTGGGGGTCGGCCACCACCGTGGTTGTCCCCAGGGGTAACAAGGCCCGGGCCAGTTCCCGGGGGGTGAGCATGCTGCTTTCCAGATGCAGGTGGCCATCGATGAGACCCGGAAGCAGGTAGCGACCCGGCAGCGGGAGCCGGGGGCCGGGATAATCCCCCAGGCCCACGATGATGCCGTCGAACAGAGCCACCTCGGTGTCCAGCCATTCGCCGGTGTAGACGTTGGCCACCCGAGCGCCGGTGAGGACCAGGTCCGAGGGCACTTCCCCCCGGGCCGCCCTGAGCCGTTGTTGCAGTCTCTCCATCCGCATAAGGAGTCCGATGGTTACGGGATATCGACTATTAGTATTATTAAGGGGCAGTTTAGTGGAAAACGCCGGCGGGTGCAAGACGGAGAATAGCGGCAGCGGCGGCCATAGCGTGGGAACCTGCGCCGCTCTGGATACCGGGGTTCATTCCCGAGGACCCAGGGCGAGATCTCAGGGAAGGGGGGTACATCCGGAGAGGCGATTTGCCGGGAAGAGGGCCTACCGGGTTAATCGGTTTAGGGCGTTCCCCGACTCTCCCGGCCAGTCGCGACCGGAAATTGCCGGGAATAGGCCAACTCAGCGGCTGAGGAGAATTCCCCCTTCGGCGCCGCTCCCCTGCGCCACCTTTGAGTCAGCGGCAGCCCGGGCCTCATCAGCAGTGCCCGGATTGGCCGCATAAGGAGGGAAAATCCGGCCCTGGCTCAGTTTATATTCCAGCTCATCCTGATCTTCATCTCCCTTCTGGGCCATGGCCAGGAGACTGAAAATTACCAGCAACAGCACCCCTCCCAACCCCGCGCCTACCAAAAATATCTCGTAAGACCATAGAGACAAGATCTACCTCCTTGCAATTGCCGTGATCCTGGTCCAACTCCCGGACCCAGGCGCCGGCTTCGCCGGGCCCGATCCGCAAGCGGTTCTTCAGACTTTCCGGGCGATACGGCCCTCGCCGTCCAAGTTAGATGTCATGGGAGTATTCCCGAAGCTTATGCCTCAAGCGATACACGGCCTGGGTGTGCAACTGGGAGATCCGGGACTCGGTATATCCCATGATCTGGCCGATCTCCTTCATGGTGAGTTCTTCGTAGTAATATAATGAAATCAGTAATTTCTCTTTATCCGGCAGGGCCTGGATGGCCTGGACCATGATTTCCTGCAGTTCGGCAAAATGGACCGAGAGGAACGAGTCCCGAGCATTGTCGTCCTGCAGCGTCTCCAGGAGTTCCTGTTCCATAAAGCGCGCCGATCCGCCGGGGCCGCCCCCACCCTCTTCCAGGGCCACCAGCGATACCGTCTTGGTTTCATCCAGGAGTTGATAGAATTCCTCTAACCCCAGATTTAGAAAATTGGCCACCTCCTCGGCTTCAGCCGGTCGTCCCAGGCTGCCCTGGAGTTGAGCATAGGCGCGCTCGATAAAATGGGTTTTTTTGCGCACGGACCGGGGAATCCAGTCCAGGCTCCGCAATTCATCCAGCATGGCGCCTTTAATGCGGAATTCGGCATAGGTCTTAAAATTGATGTTTTTGGTCGGGTCGAATTTCTGGACCGCATCAATCAAGCCGATAATGCCGGAGCTGATCAGATCTTCCAGGGAGATGTGGGACGGCAGGCGCAACGCCAGCCGGGAGGCGATGTATTTGATTAAGGGCGCATATTGCAGCACCATCCGCTCCTGCCAGTCGGGTTCCAATTGGCTGGAACCATATCCCGGCACCGACTCTACACTGACCTGGGCCACGGTTGTCTCTTGCATGATTGCCCCACTTTCTTGCCTGCGAAGGTGATCAGAGGACTCGACGCCAAAAAAACTTGATATTGCCATCATCCAGCGGCAGCGGCGATTCCCATAAATTTCGGGCGATCTCGACGAAAGATTGGCTGGCCGGTGTCTGGGGGTATAAGGCCAGGACCGGCTGCTGTCTCAGCACCGCTTGAGGGACGGCTTCATCGTGGGGAATAAAACCGAGGTAATCCAACCTGATCTCCGGGCCCAGGAAGCGTTCCATTACCTTGAGCAGGGTCCGATGGACCGCTTCGGCTTCCCAGGCCTGAGACAGCCCGTTGACTAACAGCTTGAAGCTTTTGCCCCCATGCTGGGTTACCAGGATCTTGATCAAGGCATAGGCGTCCGCCAGGGAGGGCGGCTGGTTGTTCACCACCAGGATGCGTTCCTGGGCCGCCATATTAAAGAACAAGACGTTACGAGAGATGCCCGCGCCGGTGTCAATCAAGACGACATCGACGTTCTCGGTGTAATGGTCCATGGCGTTGAGCAAAAAGATTTTCTGGAATTCATCCAGTGTTGCCAATTCGGGGATGCCGGAGGAGGCTGGCAGAATTTTGACACCCCCGGGGCCCTCCATAATGATGTCGGCCAGATCGAGGCCCTTAGACATAGCATCCTGAATGGTAAAGCGCGGCGTTAGGCCCAGGAGAATATCGAGATTACCCAACCCGAGATCCGCATCGATCAGGAGGACTTGGAGGCCGTGCTGGGCCAGGGCCAGACCCAGATTGATCACCACATTGGACTTGCCCACCCCGCCCTTGCCGGAGGTTACTGAAATAACCCGCAGGGAGGTGCCCCTGCCCCAGCGGGGGGTTGAGGTCAGGCCCCGAGGCACTACCCCGGGCTCGCTCCCGAACGATTCCGAGCCGATTTCCACGCCCATATCTCCCGCCCTATAAGTGGGGCCAGCGCAACTCGCGCACCGCGATCAACCAGTTGGAAATAATATGGAAACTGGGAATTTGGCGGCGTTGAGCGGGTTCCTGACTTCGAGATGGGCTCACCCGAGGAGCAGAACTTAGATCGGAAACCAGAGCAGCCTTAGTTTCCAGCCAACCCTCAAGCAACGCCGCCATCTCTTCCTCGGTAAGAACCCGGTTCATCGCCGCTCTCCCGAGACTGCCGCCCGGCCTTGCCCTGGCCCGGACTTGTGGTCCCAAGTTTGCCGTGTCTGCCACTTAGCCTGGGCTGGATGGTTTGAAGCTCATCCCGCCGCCTCCAGGCCACTTTTACACCTTTTGTTCATCTTAATGAGCAATGATTGTGCCAGCTTTAAAACATCGTAACTCACCCGTTGAATCAAGCCATAAAGCTGGTTCACAATTTTAACCCCGAAGCGAATATGATTGATTAACAGCTTGAAAATATGACTACTTATTGATTTTCCTTCCCCGGCGGCGGAGGCCATCCCTGGCGGTGGAGGCACGGCTGATCCAGCCGGCGGCGGGTGGCGAACCTGTCAAAGAAGGCAAAGTCTGTCAGATTTTTGACGCAAGGCGGATTTTGATTGCCAAAAGTCGGGACCTATGCTAAAAGAAATTGAATTAATCTACTAAGATAGGCATTTTAAGCATGCCTCGCCCAGGGCAGCCCGACATCTACCGGACCCGGGCCCGGGCCGAAGGATATGTGGCCCGGGCCGTCTATAAGCTCAAAGAGGTGGACGAAAAATACCACCTCTTCCAACCGGGCCAACGGGTTCTGGACCTGGGGTGCAGCCCGGGGTCATGGCTGCAATACATCGTCTCCCGCACGGGCCCCAAGGGTTTGGTGGTCGGAGTGGACGTGAACCCGCTGGCCATCCCGGTGGCTCCACCCCTATACTTTGTGCCGGGAGAAGTCACAAGCCTAGACTTAGAAATTATCACTGCCATCAGCCCTGTATTCGACGTGGTGGTCAGCGATCTGGCCCCCAAAACCACCGGCATGCGGCAGGTGGATCAGCAGCGATCCCTGGAGCTGGCCTTCCTGGCCTGGGATTGGGCCCGGAAATTGCTTAGGGAGGGAGGCCATTTCCTGGTCAAGGTCTTCGAGGGGCCGGATACCCCTACCCTGACGGCAGTCCTGAAGGCGGGCTTTAATCTCTGCCGCCATGTGAAACCGGCGGGGTCCCGTCCCGCCAGCCGAGAAATTTATCTCTTGGGCCTCAAGAAACGGAGCGCCCCGTCCGGCGCCCGGGCCTCCCAATCCGGACCTCGGCCACGTTAAAGCCCGTGTGTACGCAAGTCTTAAGGAGGAACACGCCCAGATGTCTGGCCATTCCAAGTGGAGCACCATTAAACGCAAAAAAGGCGCCCTGGACGCCAAGCGGGGAAAACTCTTCGGCAAGTTGGCCAAAGAAGTTACCGTGGCGGCGCGCCTGGGGGGCGGTGACGCTTCCGGCAATCCCCGCCTGCGGGCCGCCATTGCCGCGGCCCGGGCCGAAAACATGCCCAACGACAATATCAGCCGGGCCATCAAGCGCGGCGAAGGCGGGGCCGGCGGCGCCAATTTTGAAGAATTGACCCTGGAAGGGTACGGTCCGGCCGGGGTGGCTTTGATGGTGGAGAGCCTCACCGACAACAAGAACCGCACCGTGTCCGACGTGCGTCACCTCATTACCAAATACGGCGGCAGCCTGGGCGAGCCCGGCTGTGTCGCCTGGATGTTCGATAAAAAAGGCGTCATCGTCTTCGACCGGGAGGGCATGGAGGAAGAGCAACTGATGGAGGCCGCCCTGGAGTGCGGCGCCGACGACCTGCAAAGCGATGAGAGCCAGTTTGAGGTCCTCACCGACCCGGTTAAGTTCTTCGAAGTCAAGGAAGCCCTGGAGGCCAAAGGGTTTAAACCCCTTTTGGCGGAATTGCAGATGCACCCCAAAACCACGGTGGCCATCGAGGAAGAAAAGGCCGCGCAGCAGGTGCTCAAACTGGTGGAGATGCTGGAGGACCACGACGACGTCAACGACGTCTTCGCCAACTTCGACATTCCGGACGAACTGCTCGAGGCCTTGATGTGAGCCCGATCATCCTGGGGGTGGACCCCGGTTCCCGGCATACCGGTTTTGGGGTCCTGGAGGGGGAGGGGAATCAACTCCTCCACCTGGCCTCAGGCAGCATCAAAGCCGGCGCCACGGCCCCGCTGGAATCCCGGCTCTGTCGGATTTTTGACGGCCTGTCAGATTTAATCCAGCAGCATCGCCCCCAGGCTGTCGCCCTGGAAGAAATTTTCCTGGCGACCAACGTCAAGACCGCCTTCATCCTGGGCCAGGTGCGGGGCGTGATCCTGTTGGCCGCAGCCCAGGCCGCGTTGCCCCTCTTTTATTACTCGCCCCTGGTGGTGAAAAAGGCCGTGGTGGGCTACGGCCAGGCCTCCAAGGTCCAGGTGCAGTTGATGGTGAAACAACTCCTGGGCATCGAGGCCGCCAACGAGCACGCCGCCGACGCGTTAGCGGTGAGCCTGTGCCACCACTTCCATAGCCGCTGGCCGGGCGCCGCCTTATGATCGGCTACCTGGAAGGCCAACTCATGGAGAAGGCTCCGGGCCAGGTCCTGGTCAAGGTGGGGGGCGTGGGCTATCGGGTCTTCATCCCCCTGTCCACCTTCTATGCCCTGCCGGAGCCGCCGGCGGCCGTCGCCCTCCAGATCTACACCCGCGTGCAAGACGACGCCCTGCACCTTTACGGCTTCTGCACCCAGGAAGAAAAGGCCGTCTTCCTGCAGCTCCTGAGTATTCCCCGGGTCGGCGCCCGCACCGCCCTGAATATCCTGAGCGGCATCAACCCCGAAGACTTCGCCCAGGCCTTATTGCAGGGCGACGACAAACGCCTGGCCAGCATCCCCGGCATCGGCAAGAAATCCGCGGCCCGCATCGTGCTGGAACTGAAAGATAAGCTGCCGCCGGCCCGGCGGCCGCGGCCGGCCTCCCCCGGCCAGAAACTGACGGAAGACGCCCTTTCGGCCCTGCTGAACCTGGGGTATCCCAAGAATATGGCGGAAAAGGCCCTGGACGCGGCCCAGGCCCAGGGGGCGGGGACTTTGGAAGAACTGCTGCGCCAAAGTTTGAAGATGCTGGCGAAGTGATGAGATGATCATGAAGGGAGAGTCGGGGGAAGACAATTCCCCCGCCCTCTCTTCAAAATGGGCAACCGGAATTAAATATCGACCATGAGCAACCAGGCCACCATCATCATCTCCGACAGCCGGACCATGCCGGAGGTGGCGGACGCGGCCATCGACCTGGTGGTGACCTCGCCGCCGTACTGGCATATCAAGGACTACGGCGTTCCCGGCCAGATCGGCTACGGCCAGAGCCTGCATGACTACCTTAAGGACCTGTACCGTACCTGGCGGGAGTGCTTCCGGGTGCTCAGGGAAGGGGCCCGGCTGTGTATTAACATCGGAGACCAGTTCGCCCGAGCCGCGGTTTACGGCCGCTACAAGGTCATTCCCCTGCACGCCGAATTCATCAACCAGTGCGAGGCCCTCGGGTTCGATTTCCTGGGGGCCATCATCTGGCAGAAGAAGACCACCATGAACCCCAGCGGCGGGGCGGTGGTCATGGGCTCCTACCCCTTTCCCCCCAACGGCATCGTGGAACTCGACTACGAATTTATTCAGATTTTTAAAAAGCCGGGGCCGAGCAAAAAAGTTTCGAAAGAGGTCAAGGCAGCGTCCAGACTGACCAAGGAGGAGTGGAAGGAGTACTTCGCCGGGCACTGGTACTTCGGCGGAGTCAAGCAGCAGGGGCACGAAGCCATGTTCCCCGAGGAGCTGCCCCGGCGGTTGATCAAAATGTTCACCTTCCGGGGCGACACGGTCCTGGACCCGTTCGTCGGCAGCGGCACCACCGTCAAGGCGGCCCTGGACCTGGACCGCAATGCCGTGGGGTATGAAATCAACGAGGATTTTCTGGCGGCATCCCCAAAAATCGGCGGCGGGGACTGCTTACCTTTTTACCGGGAAATCCACCTAATCAAGGCGAATAAAAGAATTGAGGAACTGCCGCAAATTGATTATACTCCGGCAATTCGCGATGCTGAGCCCCGGCCGGAAGGCCATTGCCCGCAGTTGAGCCCTGAGCCGCTGCACAAGGTCACCCAGATTATTGATGAGCGCACCCTTGGTCTGGATAACGGGGCCAGGGTCGCCTTTCTGGGAGTGAGGATCGACAGAAAAGCCGAGACCCTGGATTATTTGCGGACCCGGATTCTGGGGAAAAACGTCTTCATCAAAGACGCTCAGGCCGGCGCCGCCGATAGCCGGGCTGGATATATTTATCTAAAAAATCGCATCTTTATTAATGCGCATCTTATCAAGAGCGGCTTGGGGTCTCCCGATCCTGCCGTTGACCATAAATTGCAGCAAAAGTTTATCCGGTTACAAGAGCACCGAGGAGAAATTCAGAGCAACCAGACCTAATACGGAAATTGCCGGCCGGCCGAAACCCCAACTCAGATATCCTCGCCCGGCGAGGCCCACAGGGGGTTGATACATGAAGAGAGATCTGAAGCATCAAGGCATCAGAAACGTCGCGGCAGTCCACTGGAACCTACCTACTTCGGCTCTGTACGAAAAAATCGTCTCCCGGCAGGAAGGACTCATCGCCCATCTGGGGCCGGTGGTAGTGCGCACCGGGGCCTATACCGGCCGCTCTCCCCGGGACAAATTCATTGTCGAAGAGCCCACCAGTTCCGCCCAGATTCATTGGGGGGAAGAGAACCAGCCTTTTACCTCGGAAAAATTCGATCTCATCCATTACCGGCTGCTGGCCTATCTGCAGGGCAAGGAGATCTTCGTCCAGGACCGCCACGCCGGCGCGGACCGGAGTTACCAGATGAACGTCCGGGTCATCACCGCCCCCGCCTGGCAGAGCCTGTTCGCCCGCAATATGTTCCTGGCCCCGGTGGGCCCCGGCGAACCCATGCACGTCGGCCCGGATTTCACCATTATCGCCGCGCCGGGCTTCCATGCGGTGCCGGAGTTGGACGGCACCAATTCCGAAGCCTTCATCATGGTCAATTTCGGCAAAAAGCTGGTGTTAATCGGCGGCACCTCCTATGCCGGAGAGATCAAGAAATCGATGTTTACCATCCTCAATTACTACCTGCCCCAGCAGGAAGTGCTATCCATGCACTGCTCCGCCAACGAGGGCCGGCATGGGGATACGGCCCTGTTCTTCGGCCTGTCGGGGACCGGCAAGACCAGCCTCTCCGCCGACCCGGAGCGGAAACTCATCGGCGATGATGAACACGGCTGGGGCAAAAACGGCATCTTTAATTTCGAAGGGGGCTGCTACGCCAAGGCCATTCGCCTCAGCGCCAAGGCGGAACCCGAGATTTACGAATGCACCCGGAAATTCGGCACCATCCTGGAAAACGTCGGCATCGACCTGGCCACCCGCCGCCTGGACCTGGATGACGCCAGTTTGACGGAAAACACCCGGGCCGCCTACCCCATCACCCACCTGCGCAATATCATCCGCGCCGGGGTCGGGGACCATCCGAAACATATCTTCATGTTGGCCTGCGACGCGTTCGGGGTCTTGCCACCCATCTCCCGCCTGACGCCGGAACAGGCCACGTACCATTTCCTCTCCGGTTACACCGCCAAAGTGGCCGGCACCGAGCGGGGCCTGGGCAAAGAACCCCAGGTCACCTTCAGCACCTGTTTCGGGGCCCCGTTCCTACCGATTCCGCCCGCGGTCTACGCCCGCTTGTTCCGGGAGAAGGTGAACCAGCATAAGCCCACCTGCTGGCTGGTGAACACCGGCTGGACCGGCGGGCCCTTCGGCGTGGGGCACCGCATCGAGATCGCCCACAGCCGGGCCCTGCTGCACGGCGCGATGTCCGGGAAGCTGGACGACGTGCCCACCTACCAGGAGCCCTATTTCGGCCTGACCGTGCCCACCACCTGTCCGGGGGTGCCGGAGGAGATTCTCTATCCCCAGAAGACCTGGGCCGATCCCCAGGCCTATGAGACCACCGCCCGGGACCTGGCCAGGCGCTTCCGGGAGAACTTCACCAAGTACGCGGCCAACGTGGAACCGGAGGTCCTGGCCGCGGAACCGAAGTAAGGAATTGATCAAACAGGACATGTGGATGGGAGGGTCGGGAGAAGTCAATTTTCCGCCCTCCTATTTTATTATCAGTCCTAAGGAGTCGCGGGTTTCCGGAAGGCAGGATACCTCCGGGCCAACCACGGCCCCAGGCGCCGGTCGATGATGGCGGCCACCGCCGCAGCTCCGGGCTCGGTATAGTGCAGATAATCGTAATAATAGGCCGAGTTGCGAGGTAGCTCCTGCGCCAGGTCGATCAACAGGACCCCGTCTTTTTGGGCTACCTGGCGGGTTACGTCGTTATAGAGCTCAATAAAATTGAACATCGTCAGGCCGTTGAAGTGGTCCTGGACTTTGAGGGTCACAAGATTTACCCCGGTGACCGGGTCGACGCCCGGCCCATAGAGGGTGGGCTGGGTGATGAGGACCGGCTCGATGCCGTGGTCCCGGCAAATCTTGACGAGCCGCTCCACCCGTTGGGTAAAATAGGGCAGGGAGTGGGTGCGGTAAGCTTGTATGGTCCGGGCAGCGGTTTCCGGGACGCGATCCAGGGTCTCGACCTGCCGCAAATCGATTTGCTCATGCCGCAAGCCCCGGCTCTGGGCAATGAGGTAATGGTAGAGATTCTGTTCCAGGGCATAGACTTCGCTGCGATAGAGAAGAGCGCGCCACAGGCGGCCCAGAGAGTTCCCGTGCCGCGGCCCGGTTGCGGCGAGGTCGCCCGCGCCCACGTCGTTGATGCCGAAAAGGAACAGCACCACCTTGGGCTTTAATTTGACGACGTAATCTTCCATAAGGATGATATGCCGATAGGTGGTGGCGCCGTCCAGGCCGGCGTTGTTGAGCCAGACGCGGTTAAACTCGCGGCCCAGTTCCCGGCCCAGGAGATCGGGCCAGGTCCGGCCGTCGGAGAGATAGAAGCACTCGGTGGTGCTGCCGCCGATGGTGAGGATGGTCAGGTAGGCCTGAAAATTCCGGGGCGGCGCCTCTCCCCGAAAACCCAGGCCGTTTTTGGTATGCACCGTTCGGGCAGGCAACTTGGTAAACTTGCCGGTATTATCGATGACGTAGCGCTTGTTGACCGGCAGGACGATGCGGTCGGGCTTGAAACGGATTTCCAGGGGATTATAGAGGCGCAGCAGCCCCTCCAGCAGCAGGAGGGCCACCAGGCAGCCGCCGAGGAAGATCCCCAGGTTTTTGAAGACGCGGTTGAGTTTCAGCATAGTTTGATTGTAGACGGCAATCTAAGGTGGGGCCGCAACCTGACGGGCGAGACGCCCGTGGCTACCGGGACTTCAGCCCTCTCCTTATCAATATCTCCTCAGACCTGCAGTCCCGGAATCCGGTCCCAATGGAGCACGTGCAGGGCGATGAAGCCCGCCAGGAGCAGGGCGGCGACGGCCAGAGCCAGCCCATCTCTGGCCGACAGGCGCAGCTCCGGCAGGAAGGTGCGCCGGGGGCTCACCCGGAAGCCCCGGGCCTCGAGGGCCCAGGCCATGGACTGGCTGCGGCGCAGGGTCAACAGAAAAATCGGCACCAGCAACGGCAGGTAGCGCCTTAAGCGTTCCAGGGGACCGCCCCGCTCCCAGCTCAGGCCCCGGGCGGCCTGGGCCTCCTTGACCCGCATGGCCGTGGCGAAGACCTCGGGCACCCAGCGCAGCGCCAGAGCAAAAGCGAAGGCTCCGGGATACGGCAACCGGAATTTTACCAGGCCCTGAAAGAGTTCTTCCACCGGAGTGGTGGCCAACAAGGTCAGGCCCGCCAACATCATGGTGCCCAGCTTGAGGAAATTGGCGACGCCGAAGGCCAGGGATTCCCGGCTGACGCGCCAGAACAGCGGCGTGGGGCCGCCAGCCGCGAAAGACCAGACGGTCACGCTGAAGAGGGCCAGAATCACCAGGAGCCAGCGGATGGGCCTTAGGGCCCGCCAAGTGTGGGCCAGGGTCACGTGGACCAGGACCACCAGAGTGGCCAGGGCCACTACCTGGGGGCTCTCGGGCAGCAGCACCATGACGAAGCCGGCCGCCAGCAGGAGCAGTTTGGTGCGGGGATCAAGGCGGCGCACCCAGCCGGGTGGGGCCTGACCCTGCACATAATTATTTCCTTGCATCAGGACCTAACTTTTCAGACAATCTAACGTTAATGTCTTATCTATTTTCTCAAGGAATGGTGTGATGGTCAAATACGCGGTTCTGATTCTGATTTTACTGGATGTGATCCTCAATGTCACCGGACAGTTGTCCCTGAAATACGGCATGGCCCGGATCGGCAATTTTTCCATATCCCTCGCCACCCTGCCGCCGGTGTTCCTCAAGGCGGCCACCAATTTCTATGTGCTCCTGGGGCTGGTCTGCTACGGCATGGGCTTCATGGTCTGGCTCATCGTGTTGTCCAAGGCCGAAGTCAGCTATGCCTATCCCCTCATCAGCCTGGGGTACGTCTTTACCGCCATCCTGGCCCGGGCCATGTTCGGCGAAGCGGTGAGCGTCACCCGCATGGTGGGCATCATGGTCACCTGCCTGGGAGTGTTCCTGATCGCCCGGAGCTAAAGACCGGACGGCAGGTTATGAGACCGGTGAAGACTTCGGAGTAATCCCCTGTTGATCTGCGGCCACCTTGGCGAATAAATTCGCTTTCCCCACCATAATTTTCAGAATTTCTCCTGGCTGGTCAAAAAACCATCTTATATTAAAAGAAGTCATGAATTTATCCAGAGGGATGCCCCTTGAACACGCTTGCGGACCGAATCCGGACCCTGATTGCGGACTTGTCTCCCGCCTGCTTCGCCCTGGTCATGTCCACCGGCATCGTGTCCCTCGCCTGTGACCTCGCGGGTCTCCGGCTGGCAGCGCGGTCCCTCTTCTGGCTTAACCTCGCCTTTTACCTGATTCTCTGGCTGCTGACCCTGCTGCGGCTCATCTTCTACCCCCGGAACCTTTGGAGTGATTTCAGCCATCATGCCCGGGGGGTAGGGTTCTTCACCATGATCGCGGCCACCTGCATCCTGGGAAGCCAGATGATGATCTTGAAGAATGCCGGGGCCTGGGCAGTGGCATTTTGGGTGCTGGGCCTCGTCCTCGGCTTGCTGCTCATTTACGGGGTCCTGACGGCGCTGGTGACCCGAGCTGATAAACCTTCTCTCGCCGCGGGCCTGAACGGTAACTGGCTGGTGCTCGCGGTCAGCATCCAATCGCTTTCGATCCTTACCTGCCTGGTGGTCACGCAGTTTCCGGCCCATCGGGAGGAGTTATTATTTATGGCGCTCTGCCTGTTCCTGGTCGGGAGCATGCTGTCCATCTGGGTCATTAGCCTGATTTTCCACAGAATCCTGTTTTTTCCACTGGAACCCCAGGCCTTTGAACCCTCCTATTGGATAATGGCAGGGGTGGATGCCATAACCACGCTGGCGGGCGCCACCCTGGTGACCCACAGTTATGATTCCCGGGTCCTGGAACCCCTCATCCACTTTCTCTCCGGATTTACCCTCGTCTTTTGGGCCATGGCAACCTGTTGGATACCTTTCCTGATCATCTTAACGGCCTGGCGGCACCTTGTGGGGCGAGTCCGGCTGGTGTATGCGCCCTCCTACTGGGGCATGGTGTTCCCCCTGGGCATGTATGCTGCCTGCACCCTGCATCTCGCCAGGATTGTCCACCTGTCCTTCCTGCAAAAAATCGGCTTTGGCTTCGTTTACGCGGCCCTGGTCTTATGGCTGCTGACCTTGGGCGGATTGGTCCGGTCATTGCTCGGGTCTTTATGGGCACGGCCCTGCCAGGCTAAGTGACCAGACAAAGGCCCAGCCTGGCGGATCCTGGCACTCCTAAAGAAAAGGCAGGGCCAACCCGCCCTGCCTTAAGGAAGTGATGCTGCTGCGGCCGATCAATGGGTGGCAGGCTGATAGAATGGCCATTTATGGAAGAACCATTCGTTCCAGAGCAGCGGAATGATCCACCAGAAGTTCCAGATGAGGGATTCCCCGGCCACCACCCGTTCGCTGAGGCTCCCGGCCATGTGGTGATTGCCCAGGCCCCAATGGCCGAAGTTGACATAATAGAAAAAGACATAGTTCAGCGTGCCCAGCAACAGGACGCCTACGGTCCGGAACCCAAAGGCGCCCCACGAGTCTTTATCCCTCAATCCCGTCAGATCGTCAAAATAATGATGCCAGATGAGGAAGGGGATGAGGGTGAAACCGGCGATTTCCGCGGCGTGATACCACAGAAAACGTATGGGGATGCCCTTGTCCGCCACCGGTAAATGGTGGATGACCTCTTGTATGGGCAACCAGAAGGGGGCGAAGTTCACGCAGATCAGGGCCAGAAGATAGCCGAGGCTAAGGGTGCCGGCCAGGGAAATCAGCCCTTTCCAGGGCTGCGCCAGGTTGATCACCGACCAGGGTTTCATCCGCCAGACGTTGGGAGTCATGAATAAGACGATAATCGCCCATTCCCACCAGCCGAAGACCCAGTGCACGTGGCCGGTGCCGCTGATACCGCTCCACCAGGGCAAATTGAATCCGTAGGAAGTCCCGAAGACCTGGCCGTAAACCGCCCCCCAGAAAGGCACAATCAAAATAGTGTAGAAAAACAGGGTCAACGTGCTGCACCAGCCCAGTTCGGCCAGGCCGGCCTGGGGTTGGGTCAGATCGCTGGGCCGGATGGGCCACTTGCCAAAGAGGATGGTGACAAAGGGATAGGAAAAAAAGCCGATCAACACGAAGGTCACCACGGCCCGTTCGCCGAAGCGGGCCGCGGGGTTGACCAGGGCCTGGAGGGTTAAGGTCTTGCCGGCCACCTCCGGCAAGGCGGTGCGCCCGGCCGCGGCCAGAGTTTCCAGGTTGACCTGGCTGAGGAAGTTGAAACCCAGCCCCAGAATCCGATAAAAAACTATGTGAATGACAAACCAGACCAGAACCAGGTTGACTGCGGTTTCAATGATTCCCCGGGCCGGCTGCGGGAGGTCCTGGAAGGGCCAATCGCCCAAAAACATGTGCTGCCACAGGCCCACCAGGATCATCATCGCCAGATACATGACGAAGGGATAAGGAAAGGCGCCGACCGGGCCCCGCGGATCGCTGAACAGGAACCAGACCAGCCAGGCGATCAGGAAGAAAGCGATACACGAGATAATGCCCGTAGCGGGTTGGCCCCAACGCGGCTTAAGGGCATGGACGGTCATATTCTCCCTCCTTTTCGGTCCACCCTGCGGGATGGCAATTATTCAGAGACGCGCTTAACTCGGCTTAAAGGTGGTCCATGTGCTCTTCCTGGTAGCTCCTGACACTTTCTTCATCCACCAATTGCCTCAGAAACTTGAGGCAGGCCTCATCCCCGACCAGGTTCGGCCAGATTTCCGGCAGCACTTCCAGCACCACCCGCTTCTGGTCCCGGGCCTCCAGATTCACGATTGCCGCTTTAATCTCCTCGAATCTCATCCTACCCCCTCTCCATAAGCCATCTCTCCCGAATTCTTGGGGAAATTAGCGGGGATTTTCGTTGAAAAAAGAGTGTAAGCTCGATACCACAATAAGTTAAGAAGATCAATCATTTTCCCGCAGGTTGAGGCATACCCGCATAAGGGGGTGGGGCAGGACGCCGGCGCCAGCCGATTCCTGACACCGAGACGCCGATGCCCTTATACTCCCTGGCTTGACCCCTTCGCCCCCCGCCGGTCAACTTATTCCCTGAGAATTACCTGATTAATGGCCGGTAATAATTATTTTACGGGGCAGGAAGTGTGATATTCTGCCGGTGCGATGGTCAAAATAGAAAAGTTTTTCAGCAGATTTGCCGATTAATCCGTTAAGGAGTTGGAATGACCCCGGCAGGCATAACCAGGCGCCTGCCCGGGAGCCGCGGCAGGCCGCGGTCTTAAAGGCCGAGGCCGGCAAGGATTGGATTATGTGGGGTCCATACCCCTGGTGATAGAGGAGACACCCGGGCTTTTGCCGGCGAAGTCTCTCCGTTTGCGCTAAAACCATACCGCAGTTTTCCGGCCCGGCTAGTTTTGGAGGGCGGGCCGGCTGGACGCGGGTTAGCCGCCAGCCCGGCGGCCTCAAGGAGGAAGGCCTATGCCCGATACGATTGAAGCAACCTTCATGCCCACGCAATTGGAACTCCAGGAGTTACACCGCCACTGGGGCTGGTGGCTGGCCCTGGGATTTAGCCTCATCGTCCTGGGCTTCCTGGCCCTGAGTTGGTCGGTGCTGTTCACTATGGTCTCCGTGATCTTTTTCGGCTGGATTCTCTTAGTCGCCGGAGTCATGGAAAGCATCCAGGCCTTCCGCCAGCGCCGTTGGGGCGGTTTCCTGCTCCACCTGTTGAACGGCATTCTGTCGTTGGTGGTGGGTGTGCTCTTCCTGCTCAATCCCGGGGCCGGGGCCCTGATCCTGACCCTGCTGCTGGCCATGTTCTTCATCGTGGCGGGGATTTTCCGGACCGTGGCGGCCCTGCACCTGCGCTATCCCACCTGGGGCTGGCAGCTCTTCAGCGGCATCGTCACCCTGATTTTGGGGATTCTCATCTGGGCGCAGTGGCCCGTGGCGGGGCTCTGGGTCATCGGCCTGTTCGTGGGGATCGACCTGATCTTCAGCGGCTGGGCCCGGGTGATGCTGGCCCTGGCGGCCCGCAACGTGGCCCCCGCGGCGGGGTGAGGGAAATGAATTGGGGGAGGGGGCCAAGGGCAGAAGTCTTTATTCGAAAGGACTGCCAATGGTTTTCGCTTCCTCTCCCAACATCCTTGGATCGGCGTGGCCGCATATAACTTGTCTTTAATTTGATCTTAAGATAAGTTAGAGCAAAGCTGGCGTCTAACGCATAGAAGGTGATAAATATGAAACTTGGAGATGATCTGCTCCAATTCGTTGCTAATAAAAAATATTCTACAATCTTGGCTGATCCTCCATGGCAATTCCAGAACCGTACTGGAAAGGTTGCTCCCGAACATCGAAGGTTGTCTCGGTATGAAACACTCACTTTTGAACAAATTATGACACTGCCCGTATCAGAAGTAACAGCAGGGGTAGCGCATCTCTACCTCTGGATTCCTAACGCCTTGTTGCCTCATGGGTTGGAGGTAATGAAGGCTTGGGGTTTCACCTACAAATCCAATATCGTCTGGCATAAAATCAGAAAAGACGGAGGCTCCGACGGCAGAGGGGTTGGGTTCTATTTCAGGAATGTCACCGAACTAATCCTGTTTGGTGTGAAGGGTAAAAATGCTCGCACCTTGTCCCCGGGAAGAAGCCAGGTCAATTATTTATCTTCACGCAAGCGTGAACACAGTCGAAAGCCAGATGAACAGTATCCGTTGATCGAATCATGCTCGCCGGGACCATATCTTGAACTATTCGCCCGCGGAATTAGGCAAGGCTGGGATTGCTGGGGTAATCAGGCAGAAGAATGTTATGCGCCTACCTGGAAAACCTATGCCAATCATTCGCAGGTCGAAACCATTTGGAAGCTGATTGGTGAGTAAGAATTAGTTTAGCTCATCAAAAGTAATGATTCCCACCGGGAGGCCGATGAGCAGCAGTGGGCATGGATTGCCCACCCCTCTGCTCACACGGTCCATGAGCTTTCGCCAGTGTGTAGTTGCGGCTCCGAATTTGTCACTGACGAAAACCTCTGCCCAGGATTCCTCAAATGTTTTTCCTCTCCTTACCCCCGCATCTACTTTTTCTCTTTGTCGGTTCGTAGGATTAACATCGAATGGAACCAACTCATCAAACGAGAGAACGTTACATACGGCGGCAAACCTACGAACTAGGCTTAATAAACTGTCTTGGAGCAAACTGCCGCGCGTAATTATAACTCCAAGGGATATGGCTCCTTCTGCGTGCAAGCGTTTAAAATTCTCCAGATCCCGGTCAAAGAAGGGGTCTTTGTTATTCCATTCTATTTCCAGCGCTATACTGCAAGAATGGCCATTCACCGGGAATACTTTGACATGATCTATTTCATGGGTGATGCTTTCCCGTTCGATGCCATTAATAATCTTCTTGATTTCAAATTTGGACTTCTGCCAGCCCAAATCATACAAGGCTTTTCTGAGTCGCTGAGTTCCAATAGCCTCGCCTCCGCCAGAACCGATAATTTCCGTTATTGGGATACTGAAATTTTCTAAAACTGACTCAATCTGCGTAACAGCATCAGGGAAATCCCTGGAAAGGATCGCTTCGGCATGGGAGAGACAGGTCAGTTCAAAACCTTGCAACGACAACCTTTCTAACATTTGAACCACCACATCAAGAATATGGGAGTGGCTTCCGTCCCTGCCTCGAATGGTTTTGCTTTACCCGGTATTCAAAATGCACACACTTTTGTGCAAATATCCAGCAATTTTTTCGAACTGTCGGAGAACCTATCTTCTGAACAAGCAAAGAGCATGTACTTGCGGCGGGGAATATAGTTGCCGGTCACCCTACTTATGGGGGTTGGGGGAGGGGGCCTGGGGAAGGGGACAGGGGCTACTCACGAAAAAGCCCCTGGCCCCCTTTCCCAGATCACTGCACCAAACTCTTATACAGTTCCAGGTACGCCTGGGCCGAGACTTTCCAGGAGAAGTCCTCGTCCATGGCGTGGACCATGATGCGCCGCCACAGTTCCTTGTCGGCGTAGGCGTCCAGGGCGGTATGGATGGCTTTCAGGAAGGCCTCCGGGGTGTAGTCGGTGAACACGAAGCCCGTGCCCGGCGCCGAAGGATGTCCCACGGGCGTCACCGTGTCGGCCAGGCCGCCGGTGGCCCGGACCACCGGGATGGTGCCGTACTTCATGGAGTAGATCTGGTTTAAACCGCAGGGTTCGTAGCGGGACGGCATCAGGAACATGTCGGCCCCGGCTTCCATGAGGTGGGCCAGCTTATTGTCAAAGGCGATCTTCACCCCCAGCTTGCCCTTATACTTGGGCGCCACGCTCTCAAGCCAGCGGTGGTACTTCTCCTCCCCGGTGCCCAGGATCACCACCATCAGCTTCTGCTTCATGAGTTGGGGTAAAACCTGCTCCACCAGGTCGAAGCCTTTCTGGTCCGCCAGCCGGGAGATGATGGCCAGGATCGGGGCGTCGGCCAGGTCTTTGGACAGGCCGAAGGCCTCCATGAGCGCCGCCTTATCCGCGGCCTTGCCCTTCAGGTCCTCCCGGCCGAATTTGGCCGGGATCAGGCCGTCGGTTTCGGGGCTCCAGTCCCGGTAATCCACGCCGTTCAAGATGCCGTGCAGGTGCTCGGCCCGGGTGGCCAGCACCCCCTCCAAGCCGTAGCCGAACTCGGGGGTCTGGATTTCCTGGCTGTAGCGGGGGCTCACCGTGGTGATGGCGTCGGCGCAGAGGATGCCGCCTTTGAGCAGGTTGATCTGGCCGTAATACTCGAGGCCGTCGATGCAGTAATAGGACCAGTCCAAGCCCAGCAGGGGGTATTTGTCCTGGGGGAAGAGGCCCTGGTAGGCCAGGTTGTGAATGGTGAACACCGTTTTGGCCCCGGCCAGGATGTCCTCTCCGGCCCAGCGCTGGCGGAGATACACCGGCGCCAGGGCACTCTGCCAGTCGTGGCAGTGAATCAAGTCGGGGTGAAAATCCAGGGCCCGGCAAAAGGGCAGGACCGCTCCGCAGAAAAAGGCGAAGCGCTCCAGGTTGTCGAAGTAATCACCCCGGGGAGTGCCGTAGAGCTGGCTGCGTTCGTAGAACTCGTCCCGTTCCACGAAATAGAACGGGGATGGAGTAGTGGGAGCCATGAGGTTGAAGGAGTGGCGGATCAGCCCCAGATTGACTTCCAGGTCCTCGGCGATGAGGGTGGTGGGCGTCTTGCCCTGCTTCACCATGGCGTAATAGGGCATGAGGACCTTGACTTCGACGCCCAGTTCTTCCAGGGCATGGGGCAGGGTACCCACGACATCGGCCAGCCCCCCGGTCTTGGCGAAGGGCACCCCCTCCGAAGCAACAAACAGCACGCGCAGTTTCTGGCCCATGGATTCTCCTTATGGTAGCAGTTAGCCATTAGCTGCTAGCTGTTAGCTGCTGAATGCTAACTGCTGATTGCTAATACTTATAGACCAAATCTATGTCCGAAGCCACAAAGCCTTTTTCCCCCTCGCTGAGGGTGAATTCGAAGATATAATCCCGGCTGGGCAGATTCTCGGGGTGGCTCCCCGGCGGCAAGTCTTTCTCCATGAAGAACACCGAGGTATAGGGAGATTCTTCCAGGCGGGTGTCGGTAATCCAGACCTTGCCGAAGGAGTGCATGAACCGGAAAAATCCGTAGGACCGGTCCAGGAAATACTTGGTGCAGACCCCCCGGACCCGGCTGCCCACTTCCCCCCAGGCGGGGGCCCCGGCAAAGGGCGGGGTGGTGGGCAGGAGCCCCGGGACCAGGTAGCCGGGCACGAACAGGTCCACCTCCCGGCGCAGCCGGGCCGAGACGTTGGCAAAGGCGATCAGTTCGACCCGGCAGCCCTTGTTTTGGGCCATGGTGACCACACTGCAAAAATCACCGTCACCGGTGAACAGGTAGATCAAATCCAGGCGGTCCGACTGGGAGACGATATCCAGGCCCATTTCCATGTCCATGTTGGCCTTGCCGTAGGTCCGGCCGGAATCGTCGGTGTACCACCGGATAGCCTTTTCCACCGCTTTGAAGCCTAAATCCCGCAGGGTCAGGATAAAATTCAAGGTCGTCTTATAATTGGGATCGGAACTGGCCCGCTCCTCGTCAATGGCCACATAGGCGTTCAGGCGCATCACTTCATCGCCGTCCCGGCCGACAAAACGGCGGATTACTTCGTAGCGCATGCCGTAGCCGCCGTTCCGCATGATATTCATGGAGTCCACGTAGACCCCGACTCTTCGGTTTGACATAATACTCCAACTCCTTTCGTTGCTGCGACTAGTATCCGCAATGATCGTAGCCGCGCCCCGGCTCAAGCCGGGAACGCTCAGGTGAAAGATAGATGTGGATAACCCGTCACTGTCTAGATCGCTAATAAATAATCGATACCTCGGGCCGCGCCGGGCCTGGCTCAGTCCCCTGGCCTCCTCTAGAGGCCGCGCCTTTAACTATATCGGCAGAAGGGCCGGCAATCTGCTGCGGATATCGGCCCGGGGCCTGAGTATCTTTGACCAAACTCTGTCCGCCTTTCTCCCCTCCGCAATCATGCAAGTTTAGTGAAAAACTGGCCGGCTGGCAAGTTTAAGTTCTCCCCGCGGCCCGCAAAATCAGCCGGCGTTTCGGCCCCCGCATTGCTCCCGGAGGGCCGATGCGGTAGAATAGCCCGCGGGAGCCTGAGCGATGCGGGAAGTTTGGCGCATGTGGAATTATTCTACCATGGTCGTCCTGACGGTATTGACCGCCAGCATCTTCGCCGCCATCCTCATCCCCTTCAAGGGCATCCCCCTGATCCCGGGACATACGGAACTGCGCCCCGCCAACGCCATTCCCGTGGTTTTCGGCCTCCTCTTCGGCCCGGCGGGGGCCTGGGGCGCGGCCCTCGGCAACCTCATCGGCGATTTCTTCGGGACCCTGGGGGTGGGCAGCCTCTTCGGCTTTTGGGGGAATTTCCTGGCCGCCTATTTGCCTTATAAGATCTGGGGCGACCGCCCCCTGACGGACCTGGGGCGCCACCTGCCCCGCTTCATCAGCGCCGTGGTCCTGGGCGCCTGGGCCTGCGCCTTGACGATCGGCTTCGGGCTGGAAATCTTCAAGCTGCTACCCTTCAGCGTTATCGCCATCGCGGTCTTCATCAACAATGCCGTCATCGCGCTCATCCTGGGTCCCTTTCTGCTCCGCCTGCTGACGCCCCGGGTAAACCGCTGGGACCTGGCCTGGACGGAGCAGATGGACCCCGAAGACCGTGTCCCCGGCCCCGCGCCCCGGTTGGGGCTGGTCCTGGTGTGGCTAGGCGCCGGCGGCGGCTACCTGGGCGGCCTGGCCGTCAGTTTCGGCCTCATCCACCTGCCGGGATTGCCTGACCTCGCGGTCCTGCTGATTCCTTTCCTGGCCATATTGCTGCTAGGTTGCGCTCTAATATAAAGCAGGCATTAAACGCTGCTGAATAATTTAAGAGATAATTTTGACAGCCCGATAAGGGTAGGATAAGGGGAAACCGTGATCTTTGTTCTTGAATTTTATATGAATTCTCTCTATAATTTAAAGCTCCAAACTAGGGGAGATATCTCCTTTTGCTGAAAATCGATTTAGCGTTTAGTCGGTAATAGACATGCTTGTTTTATCGTATCCAAAATTTCAAAGCATTGCTTTTTCAGGTACGATGATTCGTTTGTCCAACTTAGCCCAGAGTACTTCGGAAGATGAGGTAAAATTTGATCTTAGCAGGTCAGTATCTCTAACCCCATTTGGAATTGTAATGTTAACATCAACAATTTCGTCTTGCTTGTCACAAGGAAAGAAATGTATTTATACGAGACCTCGTAATAGAACTTTACAAAAATTTTTAAGGGATATCGGCTTTAATGCCTTCTTTAAATTAGATACAGACAACCTATGCCAGAAATGTTGCGAACTGGAACTGTTCAATTAAAAAGAGTATTTGGGTTAGATGCACTTATTACAGAAACATTAAGTGAAATAATCGATTATCATGTGAATTTATCAGTTGGCCTTAAAGGCTCATTACGTATGAGTTTGCAAGAGACTATGACAAAT
This sequence comes from Syntrophobacterales bacterium, assembly GCA_023229795.1. GTDB lineage: Bacteria > Desulfobacterota > Desulfobaccia > Desulfobaccales > 0-14-0-80-60-11 > 0-14-0-80-60-11. The sequence continues at coordinate 5,793 of JALNYP010000002.1, read as the reverse complement.
GTAATTGATCATAGCGAGGTTCAAGATTACTTGGTTTGCGCTTGGACTTATCCAAAGATTAGAAAAGGACAAATTCGATTATGTATTGCGGACATGGGAGTGGGGATTTTGCAATCTTTGAGACAATCTGGAAAATATAATGCTTTGAATAATGATCATGAAGCCATTATGCTTGCAACTGAACCAGGAGTTTCTTCTCGAACTAGCGTGGCAGGGTTAGGATTGAGTCACATAAAGAATTTTATTGAAGTCAATGAAGGACGTATGTGCATAATTTCTTATAACGGGAAAGTCTTCTGGAAATATGATCAAGGTAAAATTTTAAAGCAGAAAATGTCTCTGCCTTTTAATGGTACGCTTGTAAAACTCGTAATAAATGCCGATAAGGAAGCTTTCTACTTCCTGTCTGATGAAGAAGATTATCTGTTTTGATGAGATAAAACTATGATTATAAATTTAAAAGATAAATGTGGTAAGCAAACAATTACTAGGGAGGACGGTCAAATAATTAATGATATGATCGTTCACTCCTGGGAAAGAGAGGAAAGGATAGTAATTGATTTTAGTAATATATTAATTGCTTCTGTCTCTTTTTTGGACGAAGCTTTTGGAAAATTATCTTTTTATTTTCCAAAAGAAATTTTAATAAAAAAGTTATATTTTGACAATATTCAAGACTATGACAGGGCTTTATTGAACGATATATTTATTTCTCGTTACCACCAAAAAGAATTAGGTGAGAATGGATTTTCCAAGCCGAAAAAAAGAAAACTCCGGCGCAGTGCTTTAAAAAGATGAGATATGATTTTATTTAGTTTAGTTACCGCTTCAACCACTTTTTAAGTAGTGCCAAGTTACTGAAACCTGCACCACCACCTTTCCTACCTTTCAATGGAGTCGAGCCTATAATAAGGATTTCAGACCTCTATTTCCGCTATAAAAAGGCGACCCGGCCGGTGTTTCACGGCCTGCGCCTGTCCGTCGCCGCGGGCGAGCGCGTGGCGGTACTGGGTCCCTCTGAGGCCGGGAAATCCACCCTGGCCCTGTGTCTCCAGGGGCTCATTCCCCATATGATCAAAGGCGACTTCCGGGGCGTAATCGGGGTGGACGGCAGTTCTACCCTGGCCTGCCGGCCCCGGCAACTGGCCGGGCGGGTGGGGATCCTGCTGCAGGATTTCGAAGCCCAGCTCTTTTGCACCCGGGTGGACCAGGAGGTGGCTTTCGGCCCCGAGAACCTGGGCCTGCCCCGGGAAGAACTCAAGCGCCGGGTCCGGGAGTGCCTGGAGCTCATAGGGCTCGCCGGCCTGGAGGACCGGGACCCCGCCACCCTCTCCGGGGGCCAGAAACAGCTCCTGGCCCTGGCCGCGGTCCTGGCCCTGGAACCGAAGCTCTTGGTCCTGGATGAACCCACTACCGACCTCGATCCCCAGCGCGTGGAAGACCTGCTGGCCAGTCTGGACCACCTCAGCCGCGCCCGGGACCTCACCCTGGTCTTTCTGGGGGAGGACCTGCGCCTGGCCCGCCTCTGCTCCCGGATCGTCCTGATGCGCGGGGGCCGGATCAAAGCCGATGGGCCTCCAGAGCAAATCCTGCGAGAGGTGGAACTCTTGCGGGGCCTCGGCCTCAATCCCCCGGAGTTGCCCGCCCTGTTCCATGATCTGGGACAGACCACCCTGCCTCTGACCTTGCCGGACGCGGTGAGCCAGGCGCAAGGCCTGGGGTGGGCCGACCCTGGCCCGGCCGAGACTGAGCAAGCCTCTGAGGAAGGCGGGCGGGGACGCCCGCCCTACCGACCGGAAATCCTGGCCCTGCGGGGAGTGACCTTCGCCTATCCCGGCCAGCCGCCGGTGGTGCAGGATTTTTCCCTCGCCTTTAGGGATGGTGAACTCACCGCCATCCTCGGGCCCAACGGCAGCGGCAAAACCACCGTGCTCAAGCTCCTCCGGGGCCTCATAGCTCCCCAAACCGGGGAGGTCTGGCAGCAGCCGGACGAAAATTTCCGGGTGGGCTATGTCTTTCAAAACCCGGATTATCAACTCTTCGCCGAAGAGGTCTGGGAAGAAGTGGCTTTCGGCCCCCGCCTCCTGGGTCTGCCCCCGGCCGAGGTGGAACACCGGGTGGAGACCGCGCTGCGCCGGGTCCACCTCCTGGACCGGTCCCGGGACGACCCCTTTTCTCTCACCAAGGGCCAGCGCCAGCGCCTGGCGGTGGCCGGCGTCCTGGCTTTGGCCCCCAAGGTGATTATCCTGGATGAACCCACCACCGGCCTGGATCACCGCGAGCAGCGGGACCTGCTGGGTCTGGTCCGCGCACTCCACGCCCAGGGGCACACCATCATCATGGTGACCCACTCCATGTGGGCCGCGGCCACCTATGCCCGGCGCCTGGCGGTGCTGGTGGACGGGCGGGTGGTGCTGGACGGCCCCACCGCGGCGGTGCTGACCGAGACCGACCTGCTGCCCCAGGCCCGCCTGGTGCCCCCCGCGGTGGTGCAACTCAGCCGGGCCCTGGGCTTTACGGCCCTGACCCCGGCAGAGTTCCGGCTCCGGGTCGGCGTGCGGAAATAATTGCCGGGTTGCAGACCGCTCCAGGATTCCTTATGTTAGGAAAGGCGCGGCAAGCCGCGGCTAGCTCATAAGGAGAGGCCCATGGGTAATGGTGATCCCATCGAGAAATCCTTCTGGCGCCGATCCGCTCGGAGGGCCTGGAACTATCACCTCATCGAGGTCCTGGTCTTTCTCTGTCTTATCGTGCCTTCCATGATCCTCTCTTTCCTGGCGGCGAGGGCCGGGAAGCTTGACTTTACCTCGGTGGCCATCGCCACCATCGTGCGGGACCTGGCCCTGGTCAACCTGGTGTTCTACCTGACCTGGCGCAACGGCGAATCCCTCCAAAGCCTGGGCTGGTCCGGCACCAACCGCGGGCAGGAGGCGGCCTTGGGCCTGTTATTGTTTCTGCCCTTCACTTATGGAGCCAATCTCCTGGAGAAATTCCTTGCACATCTCGGCCTCTCCGTCCCGGCCGGGCCGGCGGCGGCCTTTTTATCCGTGCACGGCCCCGCCGAAATTCTCCTGGGGCTCATCCTGGTGACCATCGCCGCCCTGGCCGAGGAGACCATCTTCCGCGGCTACTTCCTGCTGCGCTTCCAGGGGGCCGGCCTGGGTCCCATCGCCGCGGCGGTGCTGGCCTCGGTGATCTTCTCCCTGGGCCATGGCTATGAAGGCGCGGCCGGCGCGGTCACGGTGGGCTGCATGGGGCTGGTCTTCGCCCTCCTCTACCTGTGGCGCGGCAGCCTGGTGGCCCCGGTGGTGATGCATTTCCTCCAGGACTTTAGCGGCATCGTGCTTCCGGCCCTGCTCAGATGAGACCCCTGCCGGCCTCGGGTAATTTCTCGGGATATGAGGAAAAGTTATGACGAGCGTTCGCAACCATCACCTCGAACCGCACCTGTTCGTCGTCCTGGGGGCCACCAGCGACCTGATGCGGCGCAAACTGCTGCCGGCCCTCTATCGCCTCCGCATCGAGGGAGCCATCCACACCCCGCTCATCATCCTGGGGGTGTCCCGGAAGGCGGGGTTTACCGATGCGGACTTCCAGGACCTGGCCCGGGAGGCTCTGGTCGCCGCGGACCCGGCTCACTCTGAGACCGGCCCGTGGTGTGACGAATGCCTTTACTTCCAAAGCCTGGGAGCCGGGAGCCCCGAGGATTTCCAAGCCCTGGCGGCCCGCATCCAGACCCTGGAGCAAAAGCACTCGTTGCCAGGGAACCGGGTGTTCTATCTGGCCCTGCCGCCGGCCAAGTTTATGGCCACCATAGCCGGCCTGGGCCAGGCCGGTCTCAACCAGGGCCCGGGCTGGACCCGCCTGGTGGTGGAAAAGCCCTTCGGCAATGACCTGGCTTCGGCCCAGGCCCTGAATGCCCAGACCCACGACGTCTTCGACGAATCCCAGGTTTACCGCATCGATCACTACCTGGGCAAGGAAACCGTCCAGAATCTTTTGGTCTTTCGGTTCGCCAACGCCATTTTTGAACCCCTGTGGCACCGCAACCTGGTGAAGAGCGTCCAGATCACCGTGGCGGAGAGCCTGGGGGCCGCCGGCCGGGCCGGCTACTACGACCAGACCGGGGCCCTCCGGGACATGGTGCAGAACCACCTGACCCAACTCCTCACCCTCACCGCCATGGAAGTTCCGGTGGGTTTTGACGCCGAGAGCATCCGTGCCGAAAAAGCCAAGGTCTTGCGGGCCATTGCGCCGGTGAAGCCGGAACACGTGACCTACGGCCAATATGTCCGGGGCGCCATCGACGGCCAGGCAGTGCCGGGCTACCAGGAAGAACCAGGGGTCGCTCCCGACTCCCATACCGAGACCTTTGTGGCCCTCAAGCTCTTTGTGGAGAACTGGCGTTGGGAGGGGGTGCCTTTTTACCTGGTGACCGGCAAACGCCTGCCCCGGCGCTTCACCCAGATCGCCGTCACCTTCCGGTGTCCGCCGGTGTGGGTCTTTGAGCCCCACTATGCCGGCACCTGCAGCCCCAACGTCCTGGTGTTCACTGTACAGCCCGATGAAGGCTTCGACCTGAAATTCGAAGTCAAGGCCCCGGGAGAACCCCTGGAGTTTAAGACCCAGCGCCTGCGCTACCGCTACGCCGAAGAATTTGCCCCGCTGCCCGAGGCCTATGAGACCCTGCTCCTGGATATCATGGCCGGCGACCAGACCCTGTTCGTCCGGGCCGACGAAGTGGAGTGGGCCTGGCGCATCTACGCCCCGGCGTTGGACCCGCCGCCCGCGGCCGTGCTTCCCTATCCCGCCGGGGCCTGGGGCCCGGCCAGGGCCGAAAGCTGCATGGAATGGCCGGACCCGGCTTTGCTATATCGCTGATTTTGTGGTAGAAAGTTGAAGGGGTTCAGTCTTGGCGCCTTGGCGAGAGACCATCAGTGGGGATGGTTTCCCTCCGGCCCTTTCTCAAACCAATCATCTCAGGAATCAGCCATGTGGGTCGCGGCGCTTCAGCTCAGTTCCACTCCGGATATCGAGGCCAATCTGGGCCGGGCCCAGGCTTTGATGGAGGAGGCCGTCTCCCGGGGCGCCCAGTTGGTAGCCCTGCCGGAACATTTTGCCTGTTACGGCAGCGCGGCCGACACTGCCGCGGCGGCGCAGCCCCTGGACGGACCGTTGGTGACCGGCTTCCGGGAGTTTGCCGCGAAGCTGGGGATATTTGTCCTGATGGGCTCCTTCCCCGAGCGCGTTCCCGGCAAGGCGCGGCCTTACAACACCAGCCTGCTTTTAGGGCCCCGGGGCCAGATCCTGGCCAGTTACCGCAAGATGCACCTGTTTGACGTCGATTTGCCCGGCGCCCCGGGCCATCGGGAGTCGGAGTGGACCCAGCCGGGCGACGCGGTGGTGACCGCGCCGCTGCCGGGCCTGCCGTTTACCGCGGGGCTGGCCATTTGCTATGACCTGCGCTTCCCCGAACTCTTCCGGGCCCAGGTCAAGGCCGGGGCCAACCTGATCCTGCTGCCCGCGGCCTTCACCGCCACCACCGGCCGGGACCATTGGGAAGTCCTGCTCCGGGCCCGGGCCATCGAAAACCAGGCCTACGTGGTGGCCCCGGCGCAGTATGGCCAACACGTGCCGGGCCGGCGCAGTTACGGGCGGTCGCTCATCATTGACCCCTGGGGGCTGATCCTGGCCCAGGCCCCGGACGGGGAGGGAGTGATCCTGGCCCGCCTGGATTACGAGAGCTTACAGCGCCGGCGCCGGGAACTGCCCTGCCTGCGCCACCGGCGCCTG
>JALNYP010000162.1 GCA_023229795.1 Syntrophobacterales bacterium | reverse complement strand
CGTCGCGGGCGTCGTGCTGAAACTGGTCGGCAATGAAAAAACCGTCCTCGTTCCGCCCGAGATCAAGCGCAGCTTCTGGGTCTCCGGCAACGCCGTCTCCCGGGAGTATCTCGAAGACATGGCCTACTGGTATGCCGGACTCGCACTCAACATTACTCCGGCCGTTTCAACTTACCAGAACGGTCTGTTCCTGAAGTATGCGGCGCCCTCCGAGTTCGGGCGACTGCAAATGGAAATGGGTGCTCGCGCGGATTTCCTGAAAAAGAACAACACCGCCACGCAATTCTCGGTTCGCAACATCACCCTGGACGAGAAGACGCTTCGGGTCGCCCTGTCGGGGACGCTGTTTACCTGGGCGTCGGACAAAAAGGCCGGGGAGCGCCAGGCCACCTATCTCGTCGGCTTCAAGCACATGAATGGAAGGCTCTATGTATCCGAGTTCAAGGAAACCAGTGACCAAAATCCTTTTGACAGCGCTGCTGGCCGCTAGCCTGTCTGCCAGTGCGGCTCAGGTGCTTGTCGGGAAACCGGACGACACCTTGAGCGCCAGAGTATCTCGATCCGAACCGACCCTGATTCGGATCGAGGGACATCGCGTTCGCCGGATCTTCGGGGCGGAAGGTGAGTTTGCGGTCACGGCCGACAAGGAAGCCGGTACCGCCTATCTCACGCCAACCACGGACAAGCCGACGCTCAGCATCTTCGTTTCCGATGAGAACGGCCGAACCTGGAAGCTGCTGTTGTCGGTGACAGACGGCCCGTCGGACTCCATCACCCTCAAGGGACGCTCAGTCGCCGGCAGCGGTTTGCCGCCGGGCAAGGATGTCGCCAGAAATCAGTTGATCAAGCGCGTCTTGCTCTCCCTTCAATCGGACACCGAAGCGGAGATGGAGGCTAGGGTGGCGAACGAAATCGTGCCCCTCTGGACCGAAGCCCTGTTCGTCCTGACCAGGGTCATCGACGGTCCCCTCAAAGGCGAGAAGTACCTTCTCACCAATACGTCCGCCAACGCGATGGTGCTCGACGAGCGGGAGCTCTACCGGCGCCAGGTCATCGCCATTTCGATCGCCAAACCCCAGCTGTCACCCGGGGAAACCACTGAGGTTTTCGTGATCTCGGAGAACCCCGGTGAGTGATCCGGCTGCCGCCAGCGGCGGTCTCACGTCCTATCTGAAAGGCTTGTCGCCCAAGGCTCGACAGTATCTGGTGCTCGGCGGCCTGGGGGCAGGATTCATCGGTCTGGTCTTTGGCAGCATCGCTCTATGGGACAACCAGCCCGCCCCGATGCCTCAATCGACCAGGCTCGACAAGGCCGGCAAAAACATTGTCACGCCGGGCGCGCAGGTGGATCCACGCGATGTCTGGATGGCGCAATCGTCGCAGCAGATGAAGGAGATGGATAACGTCATTCAGGGCTTGAAACAGAAGATGGGTGAGGTTGAGCAAAAGCAGTCTGCACCGCAAACTTCGTCCCGTCAGGTCAGCGTGCTGCCGCCCTTGCCGCCAATGCTCCCGGGGCCCGGCCCTTCCAGCACACTTCAGGCGTCAACCCAGGGCCCGACACCCTCGCCATCCGGGACACCGGTAACACCTCTCCCGCCGTTGCCACCTCCTAGCATTCCACGAGAGCCTGGAATTGCATCGTTCGAAGTCAGTGACGCGATTCCGGCAGCACCGCAAGGGCCGGTCGACGCAAAACAGGGCAAGACCTACGTCCCCTCGGGCTCCTTCATGCGGGTGGCGCTGATGGGTGGACTGGATGCGCCTACGGGAGGCCAGGCGCAAAACAATCCCTGGCCCATCCTGCTGCGGGTTCAGGACAACGCCTTTCTTCCCAATCGCTACCGGGCCAGGGTCAAGGAGTGTTTCATGCTCGGCTCGGGATACGGTGACATCAGTTCCGAACGAGCGTATCTGCGCCTTGAATCGCTTTCCTGTGTGCTCAACAACGGCGAAGTGGTGGACGCCACGATCAAGGGCTACGTCGTCGGCGAGGACGGGAAGGCCGGACTGCGGGGGCGGCTGGTCAGCAAGCAGGGACAGGTGCTGGCCAATGCCCTGATGACCGGAATCATCGCCGGCATCGGCCAGGGATTCCAGCAAAGCGCAACCAGCTACAGCACCAGCGCCCTGGGTTCCGTGGGGACGGTCGAGCCCGGAAAGCAGATCCAGGCGGGTATCGGTACCGGCGTTGGCAAGGCACTGGATCGGCTCTCCCAGTACTACATCACGCTCGCCGAGAAGATGTTTCCGATTATCGAAGTGGATGCCGGCCGGGTCGTCGACGTGGTCCTGACCAAGGGTGTGACGCTTGGAATGGCCGCGAGCGCCGACGAAGACACCTACACGGAACTCTGGAAGCGAGGGCGCCAGATCATGAAAAAGTCCCTGAATCCTTTGGAGTAACAACAAATGCATAAATCAATGCGTGTCCCACTGGTCATGGTCCTGGTTATTCTTTCGGCGGTTAGTGTGGCCAGTGCTGCCAGCTCTGCCGGCGAGGCTGAAATGGAAGCGCGCCTGAAAGAGCTTTACCCCTCGACCCGGATCAGCGCCGTTCGTCCATCGGAGGTCTCGGGCCTCTATGAAGTCACCATGGGAAGAAACGTTGCCTTCACGGACCCGACGGGGCGCTACTTTGTCTTCGGCCACCTGTTCGACATGAAGGAGCAAAAGGACCTGACCGCACAGCGACTGAGCGACCTCAATCGCATCGATTTTGCCCAGTTGCCATTGCAGGACGCGATCAAGACCGTACACGGGGATGGCAGCCGCAAGCTGGCGGTGTTCTCTGATCCGGATTGCCCCTATTGCAAGGGACTTGAAGGCGAACTCGTCAAACTCGACAACGTCACGGTCTATACCTTTTTGTATCCGCTTGACGGTCTGCATCCAGAAGCCAAGGGGAAGTCTGAACGAATCTGGTGCGCATCCAACCGCGCCAGGGCGTGGTCGGAATTCATGACCACGGGCAAGCTGCCCGATGCCCCCAAGTGCGTCACACCGATCGAGCGCATCAACCAGCTGGCGGGCAGTCTCGGCATCAATGGCACGCCCACCCTCATCCTGCAGGACGGGAGTCTGATACCGGGTGCGGCCTCAGCCGCAGAAATCGAGCGTCGCCTGGCAGGCAAGGCGGCACCGATAAGAGCCGCTGTCACTCCCAGACTCAAGGGGGATTGATCATGCGTTCGGTCTGCCTGATCGTATCCGTTCTCGCTCTGGCGCTGGGCGGCTGTGCCGGATCCCTGACGGGAATGGATGGCGAGAGCAAGTTTTCATGCAAGGCGCCCGATGGCGTGACCTGTTCCTCCCTGTCCGGGGTTTATGCCAATGCGGTTGCCAACAATCTTCCGGGGCTGCGCAAGGACGGGAAGGGTGACCCGGC
>JALNYP010000161.1 GCA_023229795.1 Syntrophobacterales bacterium | reverse complement strand
TTACAGCTGCCGCAGCCTGGTCATGAATAACGGGGGTGAAACGTTGTGGAAACGGAAAAAAGGATTATAGAGGCGGTCCAGGCGGCTGCCAGGGAAGGCAGGCTGACGTGTACCCAGGCCAGGAAGCTGGCCGATGAACTGGGTGTTTCTCCCGCCAGGGTGGGGGCAGTCTGTGATCAGTTGAAGATAAAAATAAAAGCCTGTGAGTTGGGCTGTTTCTAAGGAATCATGGGGGAAATGAATGGCTGAATTGTTTAAAGCCGTGACTGTGGATGAGGCCCGGGAAATGCTGGCCCGGCATTTGAACGTGTGTGGTGTGAAAAAGCAAGTCTCCATTACGGAAACCCTGGGCAGGAGGATTGCCGCGGATGTATCGGCACCGGAGGATGTGCCGGGGTTTGATCGATCCACCATGGACGGTTTCGCGGTGCTGGCCCGGGATACCTTCGGTGCCTCGGAGGGTCTGCCCGCCTATCTGGACGTGGAGGGAGAAATTTTTATGGGCCGGGAAGCAGCCGGGCCCATCGCCCTTGGACGGATCTGGCGCATACCTACGGGGGGGATGCTGCCTTCGGGGGCGGATGCGGTGGTTATGGTGGAGCATACCGAAGAACTGGATGATAGGACCATCGGCGTGACCAGGCCGGTGGCGCCCGGAGAAAACATTGTGCGCCGGGGAGAGGATGTAGCGGCTGGAAGTAAAGTACTGAGCAGCGGTCAAATCATCCGGCCCCAGGACATGGGACTGTTGGCGGCGGTGGGGGTGCACACCCTTGAAGTTGAGGAACCTTTCAGGGTGACCATAATTTCCACCGGTGACGAGGTGGTGGCGCCGGATCAGACGCCCGGCCCGGGCCAGGTGAGGGATATAAACTCTTACGCCCTGTATGGGCTGACCAGGCAGTGCGGGGCTTCTCCGGTGCTGGCAGGTGTGGTCCGGGATGATTTTACTGCCTTGAAAGAGGCCATGGAAGAGGCTATAGCCTCTTCCGAGATGGTTTTGCTTTCCGGCGGCAGTTCGGTGGGCACCAGGGATGTGTCCCTACAGGTAATTGAGTCCATGGGTGAGCCGGGGGTGCTGTTTCATGGCATATCCATAAAACCAGGCAAGCCTACCATTGGTGCGGTGTTGGGTGGTAAGCCCGTTTTCGGCCTGCCCGGCCACCCGGTTTCCGCCATGGTGGTCTTTGCGTTGCTGGTTGAGCCGTTACTCAGGGCGGGGAGGTACCCGTCCAGCGATGTGGAGAGACGCCTGGAGTTTCCGCTGCGGGCCAGAATAAACAGAAATATTCGCTCTGCCGCCGGGAGGGATGATTATATACGGATTACTCTGAAAGAGTTGGCAGGTGAACTAATCGCCGAACCGGTGCTGGGGAAATCAGGGCTTATTTCCACCATGGTCAAGGCCGGCGGGCTGGCACATATTCCCACTGGAATGGAAGGCGTCGAAGCCGGGGAATATGTATGGGTTAAACCCTTCTAATTCAACACGCAAGGAGTGACCCCTCAATGAAAAGGGATGTATATTTATCTGACCGGCCCCTGGAGGAGGCCCAGACCGGTTATATGGAATTGCTGCAGCGGGCCGGGGCACTGAATCCGGGCAGGCCGGAGCTGGTGGAGGTGGAGAAGGCCTCCGGCAGGATTACTGCTGCGCCTGTGTACGCCAGGGTTTCCTCTCCCCATTATAACGCTTCAGCCATGGACGGAGTGGCCGTCAGATCTATGGACACATTTGGCGCTTCAGAAACCTCCCCTAAAAAATTAACCTTGGGTGAGTTTGTACACATGGTGGATACCGGCGACCCCCTGCCTCCGGGCTGTGATGCGGTGATTATGATCGAGGATATACATTTTGTGGCCGAAGAAGAATTTGAAATAATTGCCGCCGCCTCTCCCTGGCAGCATATCAGAGTTATCGGGGAGGACGTGGTGGCCACGGAAATGATCCTGCCCGGCAATCACAGGCTGCGTCCGGTGGACCTGGGAGGCATACTGGCCGGCGGGGTAACGGAAATATATGTCTATCCCCGGCCCAGGGTAGCCCTGTTGCCCACCGGCAGCGAGCTGGTGCAGCCAGGTGCCGGGCTTAAGGAAGGGGATATCATTGAGTATAACACCAGGGTGTTCGGGGCGCTGGTGGAGGAATGGGGAGGTATGCCCATTCGCTATGATATAACCGTGGACGACTACAATCTGCTCAGGGAACGGCTGAAAAGTGCCCTGGCCGGGGCGGATGTTGTGTTGATCAACGCCGGTTCCTCCGCCGGCCGGGAGGACTATACCGCTGCACTGATCGCCGAAATGGGCGAGGTATATACCCACGGTGTGGCCATAAAGCCCGGCAAGCCGGTAATCCTCGGGCTGGTGGACGGAAAACCGGTGGTAGGCGTGCCGGGTTACCCGGTTTCGGCTGTGCTGGGAATGGATCTGTTCGTACGGCCTGTAGTATACAGAAAACTGGGCTCGGTTCCGCCGGTCCGGCCCGGGGTGGACTGTTTCATGTCCCGCAAAATTGTATCGCCCATGGGGGTTGAGGAATTTGTCCGGGTGAAGTTGGGGCGGGTGGGGGAAAAGATCATAGCCACACCCATATCCCGGGGAGCATGTCCATGATCCGGGCGGATGGGATGCTGAGGGTTCCCAGACTGTCCGAAGGGTATAACGCCGGTGCTACGGCACCGGTGGAATTGATGAGATCCATTGAAGAGGTGCGGGAAACCACTGTCGTTATCGGCAGTCATGACATTGCCCTGGACGTGCTGGCCAATTATTTGCGCAAAATACATCCGGAGGCCAGCCTCTCTTCCGCCCATGTGGGCAGTCTGGGCGGTCTGTCAGCCCTTAAGCGGGGAGAGGCCCACTGCGCCGGCACCCACCTGCTGGACGAGGAGACGGGGGATTACAACGTTTCCTACATAAAAAGATTGTTGCCCGACCGGAGGATTGTACTTTTGAATCTGGTTTACCGGGAGCAGGGCTTAATCGTGGCTGAAGGAAATCCCAAAGGTATAACTGGTGTGCGGGACATCGCCAGGACGGATATGAGCTATATCAACCGCCAGCGGGGGGCCGGCACCAGAATACTGCTGGACTTCAAATTAAAAGAAGCGGGTATCGACCCTGCAATCATTAACGGCTATCAGCGGGAGGAGTATACCCACATGGCGGTGGCTGCGGCGGTGGCCAGCGGTTCAGCGGACGCAGGCATGGGCATCCGGGCCGCGGCGAAGGCCCTGGGGCTGGATTTCGTTAGTGTGGTGGAGGAGCGCTACGACCTTTGTATTCCCCGGGAGTACTGGGATACGCCATATGTCACCAGGCTGTTGGAGGTGCTGAAAATGCCGGAATTCCGGGAAGAGGTGCTTTCCCTGGGCGGTTACGACCTCCGGGACTG
>JALNYP010000160.1 GCA_023229795.1 Syntrophobacterales bacterium | reverse complement strand
TCTTTTGCTAAGTGTTCGTATGGGAAAAAATCAAAATTCAAGATCGGACCTCAAGTCTTCTGAAATGTTGTACAAATCAGCCCCTTTCAGGGCGATGTCCCGGTCGAGGGCGACATATCGGACCGGGCCTTTGTGTCCGGATGTCTTCTGCAACGCCCCGGCCACTTGATGCGCGATGGCGTGGTTCTCTTCGGTAACCTTGTTCTGGACTAAAAACCGCAGGGGGAGCTTCAGGTCTTTTAGACCTTCGATGAGACGTTCCGACTCCCGGAGCGACAAAAGATCCGGGTTGAAGACGAGGACAATCCCGCAGGTTTCTCCCTGCAAGACGGCGGTGAGCTTGCCGTAGTTCTCCTTCAGGACCAGCAGGCGGTTCAAGATATCGTCGTCCGTCTCGTCGTAGCCCAGGCGGACCTCATTTTTTACTTCCCCAACCTTTAACGGACGGCGGATCTTCTGGATCGTGTAGCGCTTCTCCAGAATCTGCCGGCGAATGGCGGTGAGGCGTTCGATCCACGTCGCCGTCACCTGGGGGAGGGCCAAAAACCGCAAGGTCAGACCCGTCGGCGGCGTATCGAAGAGGAGGTAGTCAAAATCCGTATCCTCCCGGATCGCCTTTTCGATGCTGGTCAGGAGGGCGTATTCCTCGATCCCCGGTGAATATTTGAGGACAGAGAAATAGTGATCGAGATTCAGGGCCTTCAGGTAACTATAGGTATCTGAAAGAACAGTTGTTTCCTTCTCAAGGTAGGCCCGGGCCATCTGCCGGAGGTCCACCTCCTGGAGATAGAGATTGGGGCTGAAACGCTTGCGCCTGTTTTTCAGGCTGACGTTGAAAATGTCTCCCAGGTTGTGGGCCGGGTCGAGGGAAACGATGAGGACCCGGTGCCGCCGGGCAAGCTGCCAAGCCGCCGCCGCCGCGATGGTGGACTTTCCCACCCCCCCCTTGCCGGTGAAAAAAAGGATCCGCATCAATCGATTCCGAGGGTGCCCATGATCTCGGCAAGCATGTCATGGGCGTCTTCGGCCCGCCGGTGGAGGATTCTCATTTCTCGTTCCATGAAGGGCAGGAGTTCGACGGACAGAAAGGTCGGCGGGGCGGGGAGGCCGATAAAAGATCCCATGAGGAGAAGGGCGAAGATGTTTTCCAGTTCCTGCACCTCCAGGCAGGTCAGGGAAACGAGGCTCTCCCGCTGGGCCGTGCCCATGTCCGTCATGATCTGCCGGCAATAACCGAGAAACGAAGCAGCCATTTCCACCTTAACCCCATCCCCACCCCCGTATCAAGTACGGGGCAGGCTCTAACCTCCCCTTGGAGGGGAGTGGAAAATACAAAAATGGCAAACTCGCAAAAAAGCTGAAACGCTAAATTCTTGTCATTCCGGACTCGATCCGGAATCCAGGATATTGTTCATGCTTCCCGGTTTTACCGGGGCGGCGTCTGGACCCCGGCTTTCGCCGGGGTGACAGCGCTGGCGACTTTTTGCTGAGGCACCAATATTTAGGGACAGATTTGAAATCCGTCCCCCTTTTCCTGGTCCTCTCACTTGTCCTCCCGTTGGAAGGGGAGGACAAGTGAAAAGGTAGTTAGCTTAACAACATCAAGAGGGAAATATCCTTACAATCGCTTGACGTTACTCTTTTTTCCGCGATTTCACAAAGTCCACGATGAAGATGACGTTCATGATGAGCATGATCCCCATGATAATCTGGACCGTCCAGCCCTGGCCAGGGGCCTTGGCGATATTGGCCGGCATGACCACGATCATGAACCAGATGATCGCCGCCGTCACCGTGACCCATAGGAACCAGGCGGGAACTATCGCCATGATGGCGAAGTTGGACTTGAGCTTCTTGGCCACATAGGCGGCCCCCGTCATCAGGGCGATGGAGGCGATAAGCTGGTTGGCGGCCCCGAAGGACGGCCAGACGATAGTAAATTGCTTGCTCCAGGCCAGATAGATGCCGAGGACGGCCGGAATCATCGAAGCGATCCAGCGGTTTGTGAGGATGTTGTAGAGGCCCTCGATTTTGTCCTTTACCGGGGCGAGCATCTCCACAACGCAGTACCGGGCGATCCGGTTGGTCGTGTCTAAGGTCGTCAGGGCGAAGGCGGAGATCCATAGCCCGCAGATAACCTTGACGATCTTCACGGGAATGAAGGAGAGGAAGCTTGCCGCCACCATATCCGAATAGGTTTGGACGACCAGGTTGGCCTGGGAGAGCTTCAGGGCCTCCGAGGTCTTGGTGAACATGGCCCCCCAGTTATCGAGGGTGAGGGTGAAGGGGGCGACGGTCGCCTTGGCCGCGGCGGCCACGCCTCCGGCACCGGCTACAGCTCCGGCTGCACCCGCGGCTGCGGCTTTGGCGGCTGCTGCCGCCTGGGCGGCCATAGCGGCGGCATGGGCGTTCTGAAGGGCGGTAAAGCCGAAACCGGCGATGCCGCAGATGACGATCGTGGAGAGGAATCCTTCGGTGAACATGGCCCCGTACCCGATAAAGAGGCCGTCAGATTCCTTGGCGATCTGCTTGGATGACGTCCCCGAGGCGACGAGGGAGTGGAATCCCGAGAGAGACCCGCAGGCGACGATCAGGGGAATGGCCGGCCAGAAGGGGGTCGGTTTCCCGCCGATCAGGATCGGCGCGAAATCGGTCATCATGGGGATCTCCACGCCCCTAAAGGTGAAGAAGGCAGCGGCAAAGCCGACAAAAATCCCGAAGTAGAGGAGCCAGGAATTGAGATAATCCCGGGGCTGCAGGAGGATATTGACGGGTATGGAAGCGGCGATGATGATGTAGAAAAAGAGGACGACCAGCCAGACCTCGAAGCTTGCCTGCACGGGAAAAATCGTCCCCGCCCAGATGGCGGCGGCCATCATGACAATCCCGATCACGGTCGCCCCGACTAAGTTCATCTTCATTTCATAGATGAGATACCCGAGGATCATGGCCACGAAGGTCACGTAGATGGAGGCCGCGGCGATTTCCGGCGTCTTGGCGAACATTCCGGAGATAACCGTGCCGAAGGCCGCGACGTCGAGGACGAGGAGGAAGAATACGAGCCAGTAGAAGGCCGTTCCCGTCCGTTTGGAGATCAGGTCGGAGGCGACAAACTGGATGGACTTGCCGTCATAGCGGATCGACGCCATGAGGGCGAGATAGTCATGAATGGCGCCGATGAAGATGTTTCCCAGCCAGACCCAGAGGAGGGCGGGAAGCCATCCCCAGCACATGGCCATGGCGGGACCGATGATGGGGCCGGCCCCGGCGATGGAGGAAAAGTGATGGCCGAAGAGGACCATCCGGTGGGCGGGGACGTAATCGATGCCGTCATACAGACGTTTCGAAGGCGCCTCGATCTCATCCGAGGCCTTGACGACGTCCCTCTCGATCTTTTTCCCATACGTGAAGT
>JALNYP010000159.1 GCA_023229795.1 Syntrophobacterales bacterium | reverse complement strand
AAGGCCCAGCTAACCGGCAAATTCGCTCTCATAGATTTTGATTAACCTGAGCGCCGGCTAGAAATGGCCCGCCGACGCTAAAACACCAACATGAAATCACGACTTTCTGGATGAGAACTAACTCGTTCCCAAGTTGTACTTGGGAACGTAAATGAGTGCCAAGCTTAGCTTGGCGAAAACAAAGGACGTTCCCAAGCTCAGCTTGGGAACGAGAAAAAAAACCAGCCAAGACAATAATTTGAAGCACTCAGGCCTTCGATGATAGCCCGTACTTTTTCATCTTGCGCCAGAGGGTGGTGCGGGGCAGGGCCAGGATGCGGGCGCTGGCGCCGACCTGGTGGTTGGTGTACTCCAGGACTTTTTGGATGTAGTCCCGTTCCTGCTCTTCCAGGGTGTTGAAGCGGCCGTTGGGCACGTCGATTTCCTGGAGGTCCGGGGGCAGGTCCACCAGGGTCACGGTCTCCTTTTCGGCCAGGGCCACGGCCCGTTCGATGATGTTCTGCAATTCCCGGACGTTGCCGGGATAGGGATAGGCCCGGAGCACGGCCATGGCTTTCTTCTCAATCCCGGTGATGCGCTTGGCGAATTTATGGCTGAAGAGGTTGAGGAAGTACTGAATCAGGAGGAGAATGTCCTCCTGGCGCTCCATGAGGCTCGGCAGGGTGATTTGCACTACGTTGAGGCGAAAGTAGAGGTCCTCCCGGAAGCGGCCCTCGGCCACCGCCTGTTTCAAATCTTTGTTGGTGGCCGCAATGAACCGGAGGTCCAACTGAATGGGGCGGTTGCCCCCCACCCGGGTGATCTGGTTTTCCTGGATGACCCGCAGGAGCTTGCCTTGCATGGACAGGGGCATATCCCCGATTTCGTCCATGAACACCGTGCCCCGGTGGGCCGTTTCCAGGATGCCGATCTTGGTGGCGATGGCGCCGGTGAAGGCCCCCCGCTCATAGCCGAACAGTTCGCTGGCGATGAGCTCCTCGGTGAAGCCCCCGCAATTGAAGGCCACAAAAGGCCGGGTGTTCCGGGCGCTCTCCCGGTGGATAAGCCGGGCCACCAGTTCCTTGCCGGTGCCGCTCTCCCCCTGGATGATGACGTTGCAGTCCAGGGGCGCGACCTTGCGGGTGATGTTGAAGACCTCCTTCATCTTGGGGCTGACCCCGATCATCTCCCCCCAGCCGTCCAGGGGCTCCAGGCGGGCCTTGAGCTGGCGGTTCTCGGTGACCAGGAGCTTGTGCTCCAGGGCGCGGCGGGTCAGGTTGCGGATTTCGTCGAGTTTCAGGGGCTTGGCGACGTAGTGGAAGGCGCCTTTCTTGATGGCCCCGACCGCGGCATCAATGGAGGCGTGGCCGGTAATCAGGATGAACTCGATCTCGGGCTGCCGGCCCTTGGCCTGCTGCAACACCTCCATGCCATGGAGCCCGGGCAGGATCACATCCAAAAAGACCAGATCAAAGTTGCCCAGGTCCAGGTCCCGGAGGAACTCCTCCCCCGAGCCGTAGGTCCTGACCAGGTGTCCTTCTTTTTCCAGGGCGGCCTGGAGTCTTTTCTGGACGATAACTTCATCATCCACTACCGCAATGTTCATGGCACTCCTGAGGGCTCCGCAAGCGAAGCTTCCTGATACACGGGCAGGGTCAAGGTGAAGGTGGAGCCCTCCCCTTTGCGGCTGGTCACCTCGATATGGCCGCCGTGTTTCTCGATGATGCCGTAAGTCACCGACAGGCCCAGGCCGGTGCCCCGCCCCACCTGTTTGGTGGTGTAGAAGGGATCGAAAATGCGGGTAAGATGTTCCGGTTCGATCCCGATGCCGGTGTCGGTCACGTCGATGATCATCCAGCGGCTGTCCGGGGCCAGGCGGGCTTTGATCTGCAACTGGCCGCCATCCAGCATGGCCTGGATGGCATTGATGAACAGATTGAGGAAGACCTGCTGCAGGGTCTTTTTTTCCCCGCGGATGCGGGGGAGATCAGGCGGGATATCCTGTTCTACGTTGATGCCGGACAGCGTCAGTTGGTTACGGACCAGCTTCAGGGTATCCTGGATGACCGCGCCGATGGGCAGGGCTTCGAATTCCGGGCGCTCGGCCCGGGAGAAATCCAGCAGGCCCTTGACGATCTCGGAGGCGCGCTCGGACTGCATGAGGATATCATGGATCAGCCCCTGGGCCTCTTCCTGGGTCATCTCCCGGAAGTCCTCCTGCAAGGCCTCCGCGGTCAGCACGATATTATTGATGGGATTGTTCAATTCATGGGCGATGCCCGAGGTCAGGGTGCCCACCGCGGCAATCTTCCGGGACTGCACCAGTTGCTCCTGATGCACCTCGAGCTCGTGAATCATGCGGTTGAAGGCCCGGAACAGGGCAAAGAATTCCTCCGAGGATTGTGTGGGCTCGGGCAGCGGGGTGAAATCGCCGTGCGCGATCTTGTCCATGGCTTGCTGCATCTGGAGCAGGGGCTGCACCAGCATCCGGGAGAGGTAGAAGGCCACCACGATCCCCAGGGCCAGGAATACCACCACGGAGATGATGAAGAGGATCATGGCCCGCTGAAACAGGCGGTCGATCTGCAGGCGCTCTTCTTTTTCCCATTTCTCGGTGGTATTGAGCAGTTCCTGCCCCTGGCGGCGCAGGGCGTCTTCCAGGCTGATGGAGATCTGGTTTTCCTGGGCAGTGCCGGCTTCGGGCGTCTGAGCCTTGATCTGATTCAGGATTTTCTGATATCGGTCCAGGCTGCGGGAAAACACCGGTTGCTGGGGCGGGCTTTTCAGGCGCAGGATTTCGGTCTCGTGACTTTGGTACATATCCCGGGCATGGCTTAAGTACTTCTCGGCATCGGCGAGACTGGCCGCCCGCCGGTAAAGAAAGAAGTTTTTCTCCACCCGGCGCAACTCCAGGACGGTTTGAAACAGATCGTCGGTGAGTTCCAGGAGCCTTAAGCGATGGCCGATTTCCCGATGGACCTGGAAGCTGAAGATCGAGAAAATCAGCACGGACAGCAGGCTGAACAGGAAGGCGAAGATGATCTTGCGCCGAATTTTAAAGGTAGCTTTTTTCATATCCCAGCAAGTTAAGAGGAATGTACTAACCTTATACGACTTGTGTAATCATAACAAGAACCTGACCACGATTAAAGCAGAGAATGCCGGGGGGCCGCTACCAAGGGAGTTTTCATACTAATTCTTATAACAAAACGCCAGAATATTCATTACCACGTGGAAAACCTTTTGACAACCTTAAATTCCCGTTATACAAACATGGACAGGAGCCAATGTCGTCGTGATAATTGTGGGCTGCAAGGAGGGAGGGAAATGATCAATGCCAAGGGTCGTAACGGTTGGTTCAAGCTGAAGTTCTTCAAGGTAACACATCGCGGCCTTCAGGCCGCAACCAAACTAAAAAATTGCGGGCGTTTTCCTCTTGTAGTAAGTTTCGGGTTTACGACAACCAAAAAACTTGCCAACAGA
>JALNYP010000070.1 GCA_023229795.1 Syntrophobacterales bacterium | reverse complement strand
CCGGAAAATACTATTTCGAGGCTTTTCCCGCCTTCGCTCTGCTCCCCTCGTTGACTTCTCCGCCTCAAAAAACGCTTGGGAAGAGGCCTCTCATCACCTTCATGAATTAAGCGGGCTAATCGATCAAAATATCAACAATCTTTTTTTGGTCAGCCTCAGTCAAATAAGGATGCATGGGCAAGCTGAAAATTGCTGGGGCCAGGCGTTCGCTGATGGGAAAATCACCTGGAGCATATCCTAAATGGGCAAAGGGCGCTTGCACATGCAAAGGTATAGGATAATAGATGGCCGTGGGAATGCCCTGTTCTTTTAACTTCCGTTGCAGATCGTCCCGCTGCTCGCTGAGCACCGAATATTGGGCCCAGACCGAGCTGCAGTCCTGACCCACATAGGGGACCTGCACGACCTCCCGGAGGGCCGCGCTGTAACGCTGAGCCGCAGCCTGGCGAGCCTTGACTTCCTCGTCGAATATGGCCAGTTTGGCCAAAAGAATTGCCGCCTGCAAGGTATCCAGGCGGCCATTAATGCCGAGGCGCGCATAGTGGTACCGGTCGGTTCCTTCACCATGTACCCGGATGGAACGCATCATCCCGGCCAAATCGTCGCGGTCGGTGAAGATAGCCCCGCCATCACCATAGCCGCCCAAGGGTTTGGCCGGAAAGAAGGACGTGGCCGCCACCTCTGCCAACGCCCCGGCCCGCTTCCCCTTATAGGTGGCGCCAAACGATTGGGCTGCATCTTCCAGAACAAACAGCCCGTGCCGCCTCGCGATGGCGTTGATCCGGTCGTAGTCGGCCGGCTGGCCGAAAAGATCCACGGGGATAATACCCTTGGGCTGAAGAGACGCGGTGCGCGGATGCTTGGAGAGCCCGGTGATGGCCTCTTCCAGGGCGTCCGGAGCGAGGTTGAAAGTGCGCGGATCGACATCCACAAAGACCGGCGTGGCCCTTAACAGCTGAATCATTTCCGCCGTGGCAATGAAGGTGAACGGGGTCGTAAAGATGGCGTCTCCGGGGCCGACCCCGTAAGCCATCAAAGGGATCAGCAGGGCGTCGGTGCCGGAGGAGCAGGAAATGGCATGTTTAACCCCGACATACTCGGCCAGCCTGGCCTCCAGTTCCTTCACCTCCGGTCCCAGGATATATTGGCCATGGGCTAATACCCGCTTGATTCTCTCCATCAGATCCGGCAGGATGGCTCGTTGCTGGGCCTTCAGGTCAATGAAATCCATGGGCTTCTGAGATGGCATGTTTCCCCCTACACTCGCATGGTTAAGATAACGTCGCAGACTTCGCTAACCCGATGCAGCCCGCTTCTGGCGCCGTGTTCAGCTCTTTGGTTTATCACCCTAATTGCCTCATAAATCAACCGGGGCAACGCGGCCATTTGACTCTGGCCTGGACTTTATCATTATAGTATAACAGAGCAAAAATTATGCTAATCGGCTTATAAACCTTTGAGACTCGGGGCGGTTTCTGCAGCCGGCCCTTGTGGCGCCGCCGCCGAAAATCGATTTGAACCGGTCTTGCTCTTGCCGCCGAAATTTTTTAACTATGGAAAAACTCAACTGTTTTAAAGCTTACGATATCCGGGGGCGGGTCCCCGAAGAGCTTAACGAAGATTTGGCCTACCGGATCGGCCAGGCTTACGCCGCGTTTTTGTCTCCCGCCCGGGTGGCCGTCGGCTGGGACGTGCGCACCTCCAGCCTCCCCCTGGTCGAGGCCCTGGCCGCGGGACTGAACGAGCGCGGCGTCGAGGTCTGGAGGCTGGGGATGTGCGGCACCGAACAGATTTATTTCTACACCTCCCATCTGGAGTTGGACGGCGGCATTATGGTCACCGCCAGCCACAATCCGCCCGAATACAACGGCATGAAGTTCGTGCGGGAGCAATCCCGCCCCATCAGCGGTGATTGCGGCCTGCTTGAGATCGAGCAACTGGCCGCCGCCCGGCAGTTCCCCCCCGCCCTTCGGCCCAGGGGCGCGAGCGTTGCCGCCGACTGCCTGGAGGCCTATATCGCTCATTTATTGCAGTACCCGGACCTCGAGGCCCTGACCCCCCTCAAGGT
This sequence comes from Syntrophobacterales bacterium, assembly GCA_023229795.1. GTDB lineage: Bacteria > Desulfobacterota > Desulfobaccia > Desulfobaccales > 0-14-0-80-60-11 > 0-14-0-80-60-11. Next base: position 17,300 of record JALNYP010000070.1, on the reverse strand, counting down.
GGTGGTCAACGCCGGCAACGGCTGCGCCGGCCCGGTGCTGGACGCCCTGGAGCGCCGCCTCCCCTTCCGGTTCATCAAGATTTGCCATGACCCGGACCCCGCCTTCCCCCACGGGGTGCCCAATCCCCTGCTGCCGGAGAACCGCCGCCTTACCACCCAGGCGGTCCAAGACCACGGCGCCGCGCTGGGCCTGGCCTGGGACGGCGACTTCGACCGCTGCTTCTTCTTCGATGAACAGGGGACTTTTATCGAGGGCTACTACCTGGTGGGGTTTATCGCCGCCGCGCTCCTGGCCCGGCATCCGGGTGCGGCGATCATCCACGATCCCCGGCTGACCTGGAATACTGTCGAGATGGTGCAGGAGGCGGGGGGGCGCGCCGTGATGAGCAAAACCGGGCACGCCTTCATCAAGGCCCGCATGCGGGTTGAAAACGCCCTGTACGGCGGGGAAATGTCAGGCCACCACTACTTCCGGGATTTCGCCTATTGCGACAGCGGCATGATCCCCTGGCTGCTGGTCCTGTCCATCATGTGCCGCACCGGCCAACCCCTGTCCGCCCTCGTCCGGGACCGGATGGCCCGGTACCCGTGCAGCGGCGAAATCAACCGTAAGCTGGCGGACCCCGATGCCGCCCTGAAGCGCATCGAAGCGCGCTATCAGGCCGCAGCCATCGGGCTGGACCGCACCGACGGCCTCAGCCTGGAATTTCCGGACTGGCGCTTCAACCTGCGCAAATCCAACACCGAACCGGTGCTCCGCCTCAACGTGGAAACCCGGCAAGACCCGGGGCTGCTTAAGAAAAAGACCGACGAACTCCTGGCCCTGATGACCTGAGCCAATGAACTATAGGGGCGGGTTTAAAACCCGCCCCTATAGTTCAGATTCCATAGGAATATCAATCGGTTTAGGTGTGGGAGCCGGAATATTTTGGGTAGTTATTTAAAGACTTCGACAGTCCCTTTGTCCACAAATCCCCGAGCGAGAGTTTCGCGCGCTGTCATATCTTGGATAATTATAAAATCAGGTCTCTTCTTCTCAGTTTGTGCAACAGTAATTGCCGCATTAACAAGGGTCACTTTTTTGGCATGAGATAATGTTCTCCACCATAGTGGTTCCACCAATATGAAAGTACTGATATCTCCTGGGCAGACTTGAATTAAACCCTTTTGTGAAAGTGCAGCGAGAACTCCTGCGGATGCTGTGACTTGGTCAACCTGTTTCTTCTTTGCCTCAGCAGAACCTAAAAGAAGAAGACCAAATAAAAGGCTTAGCAACGAAATTAAACTAACGAACTTTGTCCTCTTAAACATATCACACCGACTTTCAGAAATACCAGGTCGAATCGCAGTTATCACAATGGGCTTGAGTCACTTTCTCCTTACGGGAAAGGCCCACGGCAAGTAGTGAAAGCCCCGCTGTCATTATTCCGGCTACTGCTTTACCTCCACTAACCCCCTTTTTCTGTTTCACGGATTTTGTACGAATCTTCCCCTTTGTCTGACAATGGGGACAAACCATCATGGGATTTATTGGCCCATATGTCCAATCATCGGCACCCATCTTCATGTCCTCCTAAGGCCTTCATGGCACAAATGGGAGGGGTTTGTCAAATGCAAATTTTGAAGTTGGGAAGGGTAAGGGCCAGGGATATTCTTAAAGAGATTTTTCTCCGAAAAATTGGGGGAGATTTTTATTAACTTTGCTCGAAAGTTAATAAAAGGCCCCCTCCCCTCAGAAAAACCATTTCCCCGTCCCGCTCACGCCTGGTAAATATGCTTGCCCGGCAGGCCCCGGAAGGCGTTGCGGGTATCCACGATGAGGCTGGCCCGGTCGGCGATCCAGGCGTAGTCATAGGCGGAGTGGTCCGTCACCAGCAGCACCAGGTCAGTTTCCCGCAGGACGTCTTCGCTCAACGGTGTCGAGACCATGTCAAAATGGGGATAGTGCCGCATCCCGGCGCACCGGGGGATATGCGGGTCGTTATAGCTGACCTCGGCCCCTTCCTGCTTGAGCAGGTCCATGATCTTGAGGGAAGGTGATTCCCGGTTATCATCCACGTCCTTCTTGTACGCGATCCCCAGGACCAGAATCTTGGCGCCATTCAGTGGCTTATTGAAGTCGCTCAAGGCCTTGGTCACCCGCTGCACCACAAAATACGGCATGTTGGTGTTGATGTCGCCGGCCAACTCGATGAAACGGGTGGAAAAATCGTACTCCCGGGCCTTCCAGGTCAGGTAAAAGGGGTCGATGGGGATGCAATGCCCCCCCAGGCCCGGGCCGGGGTAAAAAGCCTGAAACCCGAACGGCTTGGTCTTGGAGGCCTCGATGACTTCAAAGATATCCACCCCCATTCGCAGGCAGAGCATCTTCAATTCGTTGACCATGGCGATGTTCACCGCCCGATAGATGTTTTCCAGGAGTTTGCTCATCTCCGCGGCCTGGGTGGAAGACACCGGGATGACCCGCTCGATCACCTGGGAGTAGAGCGCCACGCCGTGCTCCAGACACCCGGGAGTAACCCCGCCCACCACCTTGGGGATGGTGTTCACCTGAAACTGAGGGTTGCCCGGGTCTTCCCGTTCCGGGGAAAAGACCAGAAAAAAATCTTCCCCCACCCGGTGAGTGTTGCTCAAAATCGGCAGCAGCAATTCCTCGGTGGTGCCGGGGTAGGTGGTGGATTCCAGAGAGATGAGCTGGCCCGGCCGCAGGTGCGCGGCAATCTGGCGGGTGGTGTTCTCAACGTAGCGCAGATCGGGTTCCCGCTTGGAAGTCAAGGGCGTGGGCACGCAGATGATCAACACATCCGGTTCGCTCAATCGCCCCATATCGTGGGTGGCGGCAAACCGTCCCCTGCCCTCCCGGGCTACGAGCAAATCAGCCAGGCGGCTGGACGGGATGTGCTTGATATACGATTCTCCCCGGCTCAGGAGTTCCACCTTGCCCGCATCCGTATCAAAGCCCAGCACTGCAAAGCCCACCTCGCAAAAGCGCAAAACCAGCGGCAGCCCCACATAGCCCAAACCGATAATACCCACCAGCGCTTGCTTATTCCTAATTTTTTCCAGTAAATTCATAGCTTGATCCATCCTCGTTAGCATTTCTAAGCGCCCGGCAACCCATGATAATCCAGATACCACCGGATAAAGCGGGGAATCCCGACCTCAATGGGGGTGGTCGGCTGGAAATTCAGTTTGGCGCGGGCCCGGTCGATATCGGCATAAGTGGCCGGCACGTCCCCCGGCTGGATAGGCAGCAGTTGCTGCTCGGCCTTGATCTTCAGCTCGCTTTCCAGAATACCGATCACCTTGAGTAGTTCTTCGGCGCGATGGTTCCCGAGATTAATTATTTCATAAGTCTCCAGGCCGGGGGCCATCAGCGAGGCCACCACTCCCTGGACAATATCATCGATGTAAGTAAAATCCCGCTGCATCTTACCGTAATTAAAGACCTTGATGGGTTTGCCTTCGAGCATGGCCTTGGCAAAGAGCCACATGGCCATATCCGGGCGCCCCCAGGGCCCGTACACGGTAAAAAATCTCAGCCCCACGGTGGGGACCGCAAACAGGTGGGTGTAGGCGTGGGCCATCAGCTCGTTGGCCTTTTTCGTCGCCGCGTAAAGACTGATGGGGGTATCCACCCGCTGGGTCTCGCTGAACGGCATTTCCGTCAAGCCCGCATACACACTGGAACTGGAGGCATAGACCAGGCGCTCCACGCCGTTGCGCTTAGCCAATTCCAGGAGATTAAGGAAGCCCTCCAGATTGGATTTCTGATAGGCAAAGGGGTTGACCAGGGAATAGCGCACCCCGGCCTGGGCCGCCAGATGGCAAATTTTCTGAGGCTGATGGGTCTGAAAGAGGGCCTCCAGCCCCGGCAGGTCCGTCAGGTCCCCGGCGATGGAGATAAAATTGGGGTGCCGCCGCAGTTCCTGGTCCCGGGCCTGCTTCAAAGCCGGCGAGTAGTAGTCATTGAAGTTATCCAGCCCCACCACCCGGGCCCCATGAGCCAGCAGTTTCTGGGCCACGTGAAACCCGATGAACCCGGCGCTGCCAGTCACTAAAAAGGTATAATTCTTGATTGCCGCGGTCCAATCCGTCATGGTCAAATCCCGTTTTCCGTTTTTGGTTTTTCGTTTTTGTAAAAATAACCTGAATTACAATGAGTTACATATTAAGCGAGACCCAAAACCTACCAATATTCCTGCCGATGCTCCCGATAATAGGCTACGGTGCGTTTAATGCCTTCTTTTAGGGTGATTCGGGGCCGCCATCCCGAGACCGCGGTGATGCGGCTGATGTCGCTGAGGTAATCCCCGGTCTCCACGAAATACCGGTCCTGGGGCCACTCCACCTGGCGCACTTCGGTGCCGGGCACCGCCTCCGCCACCAGGCGGGCCATTTCGATAAAGGGCACGGCGAGGCCGGTGCCCAGGTTATAGACCTGGCCTTCGGTCCCCGGGCTCAGCATCAGCGCTATGCACCCTGCGGCCAGATCCTCATTATAAATATAGTCCCGGCGTTGCTGGCCGTCGCCGAACACCGTCAACGGCTGCCCCTCCAGGGCCAGGCGCACGAACCAGTTGAGGATGCCGTATTTGCTGTGTTTCATCTGCTGCCGGGGCCCGTAGGGGTTGGCAATGCGCACGCTCACGGTCGGCAAACCGTAGGCTTCATTATAGAACCGGTAATACTTCTCCCCCGCCAGCTTGTGGATGCCGTAAATGCTCAGGCAGTTGAACGGGTGGCCCTCGTCCACCGGATTGTATTCGATCCGGCCGTAGACGAACCGGGAACTGGCGAAGAGCAGTTTGGCCCGGGGATTTGCGCGGCGGCAAGCCTCCAGCACCTGGAGGTGCCCCTTGCAGTTGATATCCAGGTCCAGGAGAGGATCGGTATTGCTGTCCACGTAACTCACCTGGCCCGCCAGACTGAAAATATAGTCATAGCCGGGCGCCACCCGCACCATCAACTCCGGGTCCCGGATATCCCCCTGGATAAACCGGACCTGATCGGCAATGCCCCGGAGATTGAACAGGTTGCCCCCGTACAGGGGCAACATGGCGTCCAGGATGGTGACCTGGGCCCCCTGGGCCACGGCCAGATGCGCGATGGTGCTGCCGATCATCCCGGCCCCGCCGGTAATCAGCACCCGGGCATCTTTGAGCGTCTGCAAATCTGAAATAATGTTCCCCTCTCTGAAAGCTAACCCCTGCCAACCAATTTCATAGTCCGATATTTATCTTAACCCGAAACCCACAATCTGCCTCATTAGCTCCCGGCTTTCACCATGCCCCGGACCCGCCGCCACGCCGGCAGCAGCGGCAGTTCCCGCACCGTTCGGAGCCAGAGGTACAGGGCCACCCAGATAAACAGGAAATTGGAGAGCCAGGGGGCCAGGGCCGGATTAATTTTGGCATTGACGGCCAGGCGCCAGGACGCGGTGAAGACCACATAGTACACCAGAAATACCACCAGCCCCAGCACCAGCCCCCAGGTGCGGCCATGGCCATGGCCTCGGGGACTCAGCCCCAGGGGCATGGCCATCAGGCAGAGCAGCACCGCGCCCACAGGCATGGCAAACCGCTGGTTCAACTCCACCAGGGCCCGATTCGACGGATCTGACCCCCGGGGGTGCGTGGTAATGACCGTCCACAATTCTCCCAGGGACATTTCCGACTCGGATTTGGCCCCCTTCAGGCCGAAGCTAAAGACGTCCAGGGGCAGTTCATACCGCTTAAACTCCAGAGTCTGCCAGCGGTTCGGCTCTTTGCCCCACCGGATGACGCGGCCGTCATAGAGCTGCATGAGCATGGATTCCCGCTCCCGGTCGAAGCTCAGGTCCCCATTTTCGGCATAGATGGTCAAAGGATTTTCCTGGTCCCGGAAATCATAGACGAACACGCCTTCGAGGTGGCCGCCCTTGGGCGCCACCCGGTTCACGAACAGCATCATGCCGTTAAAATCCGTATTAAACACCTGTTCCTGAATGCCCAGGTCGGCCCGCCTTTTCACCACGTCCTTCATCAGATCCTTGGTGGCCTGCTGTCCCCAGGGGCTGGCAAAGACCGTCAGCCCCAGGGTCAAGAGCCCCACCCCCAGAGCAAACCCCAGGACCGGCGGCAGCAGTTGGCCGAAACTCAGCCCCGCGGTCTTCATGGCGATCACTTCCTGATCCACCGTCAGCCGGGTCATGGCCAGGAGGATCCCCACCGTGGCGGCCATGGGCAGGGTGAACACCAATAGATAGGGCAACAGATAGACACACGTCTTCAGGACGTCAACGATCCCCACCCCCTTGACCACGATCATCTGGGTGACTTTCATCATGCGCCCCAAAAACACGATGGAGGTAAACCCCAGAAGGCTCACCCCAAAGGGCGGCAGGATTTCCAGCAGCAGATAGCGGTAAAGGATTTGGGGCATGATTTAAGAGCGGGTTCTGGGTTCTGTTTCGGTTATTATAGATGATATATCAATAAGCTGGGCTAAGTTTCTTGGATATGAATGAGACCGGGATGAGGTCCGCTTTTCCCAGAACCTAAACCCAATCTATAATTTTCCCTCATAAGCCAGTAAAATACAATCCTTATGCGAGGCCACCGGGGTAAATTTTCCCGGCAGCCCCTCTTTCAGCCAGTTCACATCATCTGCCTTCAGGAAGAAAAAAGTCACGGGGTGCGATGCGGCAAACCCCGGCAACGCCGCCTTGTCGGGCAGGCATAAACCTGACTCCGGCCTCAGGCGCTCCCCGAAATCCAGTTCCGTGCGGCAGCCCAGGAGATGAAAGACCTGGCCGCTGTAAAAGCTCAAGCCCTGGGAATAGAGCTGCATCCCCACCAGGGCGTCCCCGGGCCGCCACCGGGATTCGAGGGCCAGGCCCATCGCCTTGAACGACCGGGCCGGGGCCACCTGGTCGAGGCCCAGGGGCAGCAGCGCGGCGAGCAGGAGCGCCCCCGGCATCAGCGCCCCCAGGTGCCGCCAGAGCAAGGCCGCCAGGGGGGTCAGGGTCCAGACCGCGGCCACCGTGAGGAGATAAGGAGTTGCAAGGTTGGCCCGGCTCAGGGCCTGGCTTAACGGCGCAGGGGCCCAAACCGCGAGCGCCGCCAGAGCCACCCCGGTGCCGCCCCAGATCAGCAGGCTGGTCTTCAGGAACCGGCCGTTGAAGCTCAACCGCCCGACCCCGGTGAGCCGGGTCAGGGCCCGGCCCAGCAGCAGCGCCAGGGGCAGGAGCGCCGGCAGGATATAGGGGACAAGTTTCCCCCGTGACAGGGAGAAAAAGATCACGATTACCGCCGCCCAGATCACCAAAAAACGCGTCTCCGGGTCCCGCCGCCAGCCGGTCGTCGCCAGGGCCCAGGGCAAGAGCCAGGTCCAGGGCAGCAGCAGCCCCAAGATCACCGGCCCATAGTAATAAAGCGGCTCAGGGTGAATGGCCGGGGTCAAAAATCTCCCGAAGTGCTGCTCCAGGATAAAGAAGCGGAAAAACTCCGGGTAGCGCCACTGCACCGCCATAAACCACGGCAGCGTGAGCGCCGCCAGCAGCAGCCAGCTCCAGGGTTGAACCAGGGCTTGCCAGGGATGGCGCTGTATTAGTGAGCGCAGCCTTGCATAGGTACTTCCCTTTGCTCCCTCCCCCTTGATGGGGGAGGGCTGGGGTGGGGGTGATGCCTTGGGCCTTAAGGAAGCCCCTTTCTCCGGTTCCATCCCCCTGAGAGAGGCCCCTTCCTTTAATCCCCTCCCCCTTGCTGGGGGAGGGTTAGGGAGGGGGTGAACGGCTTTCCCTCCTGGGAAAAGCACCCCTATCCCCCAGACCAGCCCCGCCAGCACCAGCGCCACCGGCCCCTTGGTGAGCACCGCCAGGGCCAGGGCCAGATAGGCCCAGGGCCACAGCCGGGGACGCTCCCGGCTCCAGGCGAGAAACCCCAGGCCGATCGCCAGGTTCAAAAACAGGCTGAAGGTCATATCCAGGGTGAGGATGCGCCCCAGGACCACGTAGCCGGCGCAGGTCGCCAACCCCAGGGCGCTCAGCACCCCCGGTCCCGGCCCCCACAAAGCCCGGCCCAAGCCGTAGGCCAGGAACAGCCCGGCCAGGGCGCTCACCGCCGACGGCAGCCGGGCCGCGGCCTCGGTATAACCCAAGACCTTGAAGCTCAGGGCCGTGAGCCAATAGACCAGGGGCGGCTTCTCCAGGTAGGGCAGCAGGTTAAGGTGGGGGACGATCCAGTCTTTCAGGACCAGCATTTCCCGGGCGATCTCGGCATAGCGCCCCTCGTCCGGGTCCATGAGCGGCGGGACCCCCAGCCGGTAGAAAAAGATCACCAGCCCCACCAGGGCCAACCCCAGGAGAAAAGGCCAATCTGAAAGAAAGAGTTCCCGGTTTTCGGTTTCCGGTTTTCGGCGGTGGAAGTACTGCCGGCCAAGAAATTGCAATGCCTACCTCGTATTTGTGGCCGTTGGCCTCACCGGCTCAGGCCAAGGGCTGACCCGGCAAGGGCCCGGTAAGCAGAAGGCTTCTCAGAAGTCCGAAGGCCTGGCCGCCAAACCCGGCTACCGCTCTGCCGGCAAGAGGAACCAGGTTCCAGGCGCCGCCAATAATTTTCTCGTGTTGCATCTTCAGGAGAATCGGACACCTGGAAGTTTCCGAAGCTAACCAACGCTGTAATTTTTCCTTGGTAATCAATCGTCCCGGACAAGAACTGCTGCTGCAGTCCCGATGAAACATGATTTTGTCGTCGGCAATCCAATATTTTTCCTGCAACTGATGCGCTACGTCAATCAGAGCCGCTTGCACCCGCTCCGGCATCTGATGCTTATCATAGTCTCCCACTACGCAGATATGGATAGCGCGCAAATTATAATACATATTTTTCGTGGCCACGCTGGGGGCTAAATAGCGGTAGCGGCCGGTAGCCTCCAAAAATCCCAAAGGAATTTCCGTGCTGCCGTTGGACAGGATCAGGTGATAGGCGGCATCCCCCCACCCCCTCTCTCTGCGGTGAAATTCGGCGATGGACTGATAATTGTCCACAGAAGACGCGGAATGGTGGATGACGACGGCGTTAAAACGAACCTTCTCGGAAATAAAATAAATTCCAGCCACGATAATGAAAATAGTGAAAAAAACTCCAATGAATTTAATTACTCTCCGCAATGACGTACTCCGGGGAATCAAATTAATGCAGACGAGCACTGCCCGGCAATGCGGCCGCTCCTCAAAATCTCCAGGTTGTCCCCGAAAAAAAGCTGGTTCTTCCAGGCGTCCATTACCAACCTCCCCCTTCCTGTCGGAGAATGGCTTCCACCTGCTCCTTTAGCGGCGGCAGTTCGTTCTCAACCACCTCCCATACCACCGGCAAGTCGATCTCAAAATAATGGTGAACCAAGATATTGCGCATACCTATTATTCTGGTCCAGGAGATTTGCGGGTGTCTATCTTTAAAGGTGGAAGATAACGTCCGGGCGGCCTCTCCGATTACCTGCAGGTGACGAACATGCCATATCTGTATGAGTTCATTGGACTCAAAGGCTTCCCGCCCCTGGACGGCATATTTTTCAATCTGTTCTATCGCCTCAAAAATGTCCAGGAGCTTTTCCCGGTCATCCCTCATAGCGGCACCGCCTCACGTAATACTCGGTTCCGAATTCTGGTCCGCAACCCCTGCTCGGTCACTACGTCAACTCTCCGGCCCAGAAGTTCCTGCAAGTCCATAAGCAGGCCCCCCAAGTCCATCAAACTTCGCCCCATCTCCAATTCCACGAGAACATCCACGTCGCTGGCCTCATCCGCCTCCCCCCGGGCCACCGAGCCGAAGATGCGGACATTGTAGGCCCCGTGCCTGGCAGCGATGGCCAGGATTTCCTGCCGCTTTTCCCGCAAGAGCTCGTCAAGGCGCATGGGGGTCACCCTCCTCCTTCGCCATATTATCACAAATTTCCCCCAGTTGCCGATGGCACAGCCCACAAAAAAGCCGGCCCCGTTACCGGGACCGGCTTCGGGCGGGGTGACCCCGCCCCTACATCTTGGCAAGGCAGAGTGCGCGGGGCGCACCCTGCATCATTTTACTTAATGTACTTCACCAGCAACGGCACGATCAACAGGGCCACGATGTTGACGACCTTGATCATCGGGTTGATGGCGGGGCCGGCGGTGTCTTTGTAGGGGTCGCCTACGGTGTCACCGGTGACTGCCGCTTTGTGGGCATCGGAGCCCTTGCCGCCGTAGAGGCCGTCTTCAATGGCCTTCTTGGCGTTATCCCAGGCGCCGCCGCCGGAGGTCATGGCAATCGCCAGGAACAGGCCGGTAACGATGGAGCCGATGAGCATGCCGCCCAGGGCAACGGGACCCAAGCCGGGCATGAAGCCGACGATCAAGGGCGCGCACACCGGGATCAGAGCGGGGAGCATCATCTGGCGCAGAGCGCTCTTGGTGACGATGTCTACGCAGGTGCCGTATTCGGGTTTGCCGGTGCCTTCCATGATGCCGGGGATTTCCCGGAACTGACGCCGGACTTCCTCAACCACGCCGCCGGCGGCCTTACCAACGGCCTCCATGCACAGGGCTGCGAAGAAGTAAGGCAGCAGACCGCCGATGAACAGGCCGGCGATGACCCGCGGGTCGGACAGATCAAAGGTCATGACGCCGGGGAAGGAACGGGAGTACTCGGCGAAGAGCACCAGGGCGGCCAGACCGGCGGAGCCGATGGCGTAACCCTTGGTGACGGCCTTGGTGGTGTTCCCTACCGCATCCAGAGGATCGGTGATGTTCCGGATCTCATCCGGCAGTTCCGCCATTTCGGCGATGCCGCCGGCGTTGTCGGTGATGGGACCGTACGAGTCAATGGCCACCACGATACCGGTCATGGAGAGCATGGCCACCGCGGTGAGGGCGATAGCATAAAGGCCGGTGCCGGGGTGAGCCAAGCCGCCGCCCAGATGGAAGGCCGCCAGGATAGCCGCAACGATAACGATAACCGGGGCTGCGGTGGATTTCATGGACATGGCCAAGCCCTGAATGACGTTGGTGCCGTGGCCGGTGGTGGAGGCCAGGGCGATGGACTTAACCGGGTTGAAGCTCTTGGAGGTGAAGTATTCGGTGATGGCCACGATCAGGCCGGTGAGGGCCACGCCGATGACCGCCAGCAGGAAGACGTTCATGGGCGGAATCGCAAAGCCCGGAGCGCCCTTAATGGCCTTGGCAGCCACGCCGGTCATGAACTTGTTGGCCAGGGGGTAAAAAGCGATGATCGCCAGGATGCCCGCAGTGGCCAGGCCCTTATAGAGGGCGCCCATGACGTAGTCGCCTTTGCCCAGGCGGACAAAGTAAGTGCCGATAACGGAGGCGATAATGGACACGCCGCCGATGACCATCGGGAAGACGATGGCGTTGGAGCCGGCGCCGTACACGGTGAAGGCCAACAGCATCGCGGCCACCACGGTTACGACATAGGTCTCATACAGGTCAGCGGCCATACCGGCGCAGTCACCCACGTTGTCGCCGACGTTGTCAGCGATAACCGCGGGGTTCCGGGGGTCGTCTTCGGGGATGCCGGCTTCGACCTTACCCACCAGGTCGGCGCCGACGTCAGCAGCCTTGGTGTAGATGCCGCCGCCCAACCGGGCAAACACGGACACCAGGGAGCAACCGAAGCCGAGACCTATCAGGGCGTGCATGGCCTCTGCAGGAGCCGCGGCCATCAGGAACTTGTAGTAGCCGCCCACGGAAATCAAGGCCAGACCTACTACCAGCATGCCGGTGACCGAACCGCCCCGGAAGGCTACCTTCAGGGCGTGAGCCATACCGGTGAAAGCCGCCTGGGCGGTGCGCACGTTGCTCCGCACCGACACGTACATGCCGACGTACCCGGCCAGAGCCGAGCCCACCGCGCCGATCACAAAGCCGATGGCGGTGTATTTGCCCAGAGCGAACAGCAGCACGAAGACCACCGCGCCAACCATGGCGACGGTCTTATACTGCCGGTTTAAGAAGGCATTGGCGCCTTCCCGCACCGCGGCTGAGATTTCCTGCATCCGGGGATTGCCGGCGTCCTGTTTCAGGACCCAGGTGGTGGTGAACAGGCCGTAAGCCACGCCCACTGCGCCACAAATCAACGCGAAACTCATAATATCCATACTGTCCACTGCCCTCCTATAACGTAATGATTTCCTTAAAGGTTTAAGGTCCTTAAAGCAAATGCGGAGTTAAACGTGCATCACCTCCCCTGCCCTGCCGATGGTTCCGTGAGCAATCTTCTAGCTGAATGTCAATTCATACCCTAGAATGATACCGGGTGTAAAGGAAAAATTTCACAAGTTTGATTTAATTAGAGCCGGAATCTTCCGGAAAATCGGGGGGCGGAAGCAGAGTTACCGCCGGGGCGGATAAATTTTTTTTCTCTTCGAGCTCGGCGGCCAACTCCGGATGGAGTTTCGGGTCCACCACCACCACGCCGTGACGCTCCGCCAGGGTCAGGAGGTATTGGTATTCCATGGCCTTGGTTTCCAGGCGATAACGCAGCCAGAGGCGCAACGGCAGGTATAGGAGAGCCATCGCCAAGAGAGTAATAAAAATATAGGAGCCGCCCAGCCCGATAAATTTGACCGCCGCGGTGAGCAACGCGAACACGGCCCGCCCCTGCACCAGGAACACCACCAACACCATGAGGCCCAAAAGCCCCAACAGGTAGCGCCACCGCCCCAGCCGGGCGCCCCAGCGCCCCCGCGGCGAGGCGTCCGCCGCCGCCTCTTTCCCCAGCATCTCGAAGCCCTGAATGATGAGGCCGAAGAGGAACAGCAAGGCAATAGGCGCGACGAACGCGGCCAGCAGGTATTGGCTCCAGGGGAAAGGAATGACCACCGGTTGTCCGGTAAAGATGCCTTCATCCATCTGCCAGATGAGGGTGAAGACCAGGATAAGGATCTCCACCAGGCCCACCACCACCAGGAAGCTGTTGAAAATATAACGCTTCTCCAGAGGATCGTAAAAATTAAAGAATCTGGACATAGAAAATACGGGTTCTGGGTTTTGGGTTTTAGGTTAATACCTGCGCAGGGCGCGGTATGCCTTTTGGCGCTCCCAGCCATAGAGCCCCGCGGCCCAGGCCAGCAGGACCAGGTCTTCCAGAATAGCCGTCAACCCCACTTGCCGCTGAAAGAACAGGCCGCAGCCGCAGTCGATTTTCAGGCCCCGGGCCAGGGTGATGAGGATGACGACCAGGAAGGCCCCCATAAGCCCGGATAAGAGGAGCAGGCCGCTGCGCCGCTTCAGCCCCACCACCAGCGTCAGCCCCGCAGCGATCTCCAGCCAGGGCAACACCGCGGTCACCGCTCCCACCAGGCTCTGCGGCAGCAACTGATAGGCCAGCACGGCCTCGGCGAATTCATAGGGATGCAGGAGTTTCTGCAACCCGGCATACATAAACAGCCCGCCTAAGACCACTTCCAGGCATCGGAGAAAAATTGTGCTGCGCTTAGTCCGCAAATCTCACTCCCCAAAACTCTGGGTAAAAAGGCGAAAAGGGAAATCGGCGAAAAGGAAGAGCCTCCGGCAAAATTCATTTTTGTCCAAGAATTGTCATTCTGAACGCGGCGCTCAGCATGACAGTGCCCGCTAACCAACGCCCCCGATCAATCTTTCCGCCCCTTTTCGCCTTTTTCCCTTTTCCCCTCTTCGCCCCTCTTCTATTTACTCGTATCCGCGGGGTAGCCGGCTTCGTCCCAGGCCCGGAATCCCCCCATAAAGGCCGTCACCCGGGTATAACCCAGGGCCTGCAGTTTTTCCGCCACCTTTAAGGACAGATCGCAACTCTCCTGGCCGCAGTACACCACGATCTCCCGGTCTTTGGGGATCTCCGCCACCTTTTCGGCCCCACCCTGCTCCAACCTGTCCGGGGTGAGGTTCAGGGCCTGAGGGACGTGCAGCTCGGCGTACTCCTCGGCAGGCCGGGCGTCGATAAACAGGGCCTGCCCCGCCTGGAACAGGGCGTAGGCCCGGGCCAGATCGATGGTTTTCACCCCTTGGAACTCTTTCTCCCGGTGCTGGGCCCGCCTCTGCTCGATCCGGGCGGCCAACTCGCCCCTCCAGGACTGCTGCACCAGAGTCCACTGCTGCATCAGGCCGAAGAAGGCTGCGACGAGCAGGATAAATCCCGCCCAGGCCAGGTCATGCCGCCAGACGCGGTTCATCGGGGCTGCTTCCCCTCCGGCGCGGCCTGGGGAGAATTTCCCGAGGTGGCGGGAGGCGGCTCGATCTCGGAGGCGGTGTAATGTTTCTTACCTGCATAATAGAAGGGTACGGGCAGGAAACCCTCGTCTTCCGTGCTGAAGCCTTCTTCCTTGGTCTGGTGGAAATAGCGCCACACCCGCCCCTCTTTCAGGTCGGTCAGGAAGACCTGCTTGCCGTCGGTCACCATCTGGAACCGACTTCCCAGGGCCGGCACGGGCAATTTCTTGAGGTTCACAGGAACTCCCTTGGCCTCCCCGGGCCTGGCCTGCGACTGCAAATCCTCCGCCACCTGCTGGGCCAGATGCTCATGGAAAAAAGAGCTGTACATCCAAAAAATACTGGCCCCTATCACCCCCACCACCAAACTGATGAACACCGTCCTTGTCCAGCCCTTGCTGCGCGCCATCTGACACCTCCGTTGGGCCGATTTGACCAGGCCGGGCCTGAGGAGCGGCCGCCGGCCTTAACTTCAGCCTCGGCCGCGCCGACCGGACCCGGCCGGGATGTTCAAAAGCACTCCAGCCGCTCGATTCCCTCAACCTCAACCGCGCCCTATTGGGCCCAGGATCATCCCTGGACGCCGTTCCCGATGCCCCCGCCCAGCCGGCGGCGATTAAATCCGGCCCACAGGGCTTGCCTCTGCCAGCGGAGCAGGTAAAATGAAACCCACCAAATCAATGCCCCGGGAATCCCTATGTCCCTGAGTTCACCCGACGATAACATCACCGCGATCACCTTTGACCTGGGCAACGTCCTGGTCAAAGTGGATCACCAGCGCTTCTGCCGCCGCCTGGCCGCCCTGGCGGGACTGACCCCCCAGGAGGTCTATGGCCAGGTGTTCGAATCCAGCCTGGAGCCGGGCTACGACACCGGCCGCATCAGCTCCCGGGAGTTTTATGAGCGGATCACGGCCCACTTCGGGGTCACCCTGCCCTACTCCCGGTTCAGCCAACTCTGGTGCGACATCTTCGACCCCATGGAGGGCATGGCCGCACCGGTGCAGCGCCTGGCGGACCGGTTCCCCCTCTTCTTGCTGTCCAATACCAATTCCCTGCATTTCGACTATATCCGGGAACGCTTCGGCGAGATCTTGCAGCCGTTCCGGGCCTTCGTTCTGTCTTATCAGGTGGGCAGCCGCAAACCCGAGGCCGCCATCTACCAGGCCCTTATCCGCCAGGTGGGGCGCCCTCCGGAAGAAATTCTCTTCCTCGACGACAAGCCGGCCTTTGTGGAGGCGGCTGGGCAGCAGGGGCTGGCAGCCTGGCAGTTTCGCTCGCCTCAGGAGTTGCAGCAGGAGCTGGAACGTCACGGCCTGTGGTAAAAAGCAGTTTTCGGTTTGTTTTCTGTTTTCGGCTGAAAAATAGCCAACCCCACCTTGCCATTCAAGTACATCAAGTCAGCCCACCCAGAACCCAAAACCTAAAACCCAGAACCCGCCTCTAAAACGCCCTGCCGATGGCCTTATCCAGTTGGGCCTCATAGACCCGGTAATTATACAGGGCCTGTACGAAATTTAAGTCTGCCTGGGAAAATTGCACCTGGGCGTCGGTGAACTCGATGATCGTGCCCACTCCTGCCTGGTAGCGGCCCCAGGCCAGGCGCAGATTCTCCCGGGCCGCCTCCAGGGCCTTCTTCGTGGCCCGGATCAGTTCCCAGCCGGTCTTGACGTTCAGGTAGGACTGATTCACCTCTTTGGTGACGTTCAAGCGCAGGACTTCGTAATTTTCCAGGCTGGCCCGTAATTGCGCCTTGTTCTGGTTAACGGAGTAAGCCGTGGAGAAGCCTTCGAACAACGGGAAGGTCATGGCCGCGCCCACATACCAGTTGCTGGGGAGCGTGGCAAAAGGCTGGTCGAGGCTCTGCCAGCCATAGGCCGCGGTGGAGGTCAAAGTGGGGAAATAACCGGCCCGGGCCACCTGCAGCCCCGCCTTATTAAACTCCTGTTGGTGCAGGTTCTTTTGAATTTCCGGCCGCCGCTGCAGGGCCTGGGCCCTTAATTCCTCCAGAGATTTGGGCGGCGTCATGACTTCCAGCACGTCCTCCACCTGGGAATACGGCCAGGTCTTCAACCCCAGCGCGGTCATCAGGCTCACCTGGGCCAACTGCACGTTATTTTTGGCCTGGATCAGATTGGCCTGGGCCTGATAGAGGTTGGCCTCCGCCTTGGTCACATCGATCTTGGCCTTTAAACCCACCTGGTAAAAACCCTGGGCCTGCTTGAGCAGTTCCTGGTTCTGCCGTACCGTCTCTTCCGAAACTTTTTGGGCCCGGGTGGCGGCCAGATATCCGAAGTAGGCGGTGCGGGCATCCAACACCACCTGCTGCCGGCTGCCGGCGTAATCCTGCTGCGACTGGCCGAAGGAGGCCCGGGACTCATTAATCAGGCCGGGGGTCTTGCCGAAGTCGTAGATCAGTTGGTTGGCCTGGAACTGATACAGATAGAAATTAGTCACCCCGAGCCCGCCGATACTCGCGGCGGAGCCGCTGGTCCCGGAAGTGCCGGGCCGGTTGGAAGAGCCGGGGAAGGCGTTGCCGTAAAAGTAATTCGAGACGAAATTGACCTGGGGCAAATACGCCGACCGGGCCACCCCGATATTATAACGGGCCGCGGCCACATTTTCCCGGCTCTGTTTGATAGCGGGATTTTCTTGCAGCGCGAGGTCAATAGCCTGGTTCAGGTTCAGGCTGCCCCCTGGCGCGGCCGCCCCCGCCGCCCCGGCGGCCCCCAGGCTCGAAACTACAAGGCCGATAAACAACAAGAGGGCCTCGGTTTTTCTGAATAACCGCCACATGCTAAGACTGCACCTCATTTAAGGATGTCGAGGTTTGCGCCGGTGAAACTCCGTGGCCTGTTCGAAGGCGTAAGCCGCCTGGAGCAACTCGGGCTCGCCGAACACCGGCCCCATGAGTTGCAGGCCGATGGGCAGGCCCAAAGAAGAAAAGCCGCAGGGCACCGAAATGCCGGGAATCCCTCCCAGGTTGGCGGAAATGGTGAAGATATCCGACAAGTACATGGTCAGGGGATCATCCACCTTTTCCCCCAGGCGGAAGGCCGGGGTGGGCGCCACCGGGGTGGCGA
>JALNYP010000158.1 GCA_023229795.1 Syntrophobacterales bacterium | reverse complement strand
GCCCCCTGAAAGTCGGGACGCGCCTGGCCCTGGGCCTGGCGCTGCTGTGGCTGACGGGGTGTTTCCCGCCCAGCGCCCTGGAGCAGGATTTCGGCCATTCGGTGCGGCACAACATGGCCCAGCAGATCGTAAACCCCCAGGCCGGGTTCGACCCGCGGCCCGCCGCGGGGCTCAGCCCCCAGGCCGCGGCCAACGAGATGGAGAAGTACAACAAAAGCTTCAAGGCTGAAGAAAAGAAGACCCTGGAAATGAAGCTGTCACAATGAACCGCGCGCGTCGCCAGGGGAGGTTGATAGTTATGGGAGGGGCTGGATCTTCCGAAATGCTTGAGAAGAGTTCGCCAAAACCCGCGGGCCGGAAAGTGAACAGGGGGAAACGTGCCTGGCCGGGCTTCCGCCACTATGGTTATGCCTTGGCCGGGCTGGCAGCGCTGGCCCTCTGCGGAGCCTTGTCCCTGGGCGGGGTGGGCTGCAGCACCTCGGGTTACGACCGGACGGATGCGTCCTTTGCCGCCGGCCTGCGTCAATCGCCCGGAGAATTAGCCCGGCTGCTGCGCAATGCCCACTATTATAAATTGATGGGGCGGCCCGAATTGGCCCTGACGGAATTGGAGCAAGCTCACCAGCAAGATCCCGATAATCTCGCCCTGGTGGATGCCCTGGCTCAGTATTATGAAGAGCTAGGGAAGTTCGAGACGGCCCGGCAACTCTACCGGGAGGCCCTGGCCCGGCATGACGCCCAGCCTGTCCTGGCCAATAATTTGTGCTTTTCGTACTATCTCGAGGGCAACTGGACCGAAGCCGAGACCTGCTTTCGCCAGACCCTGGCCAAAGACCCCCGGAATACCGCGGCCCGCAATAACCTGGGGCTGCTGTATTGCCGTCTCGGCCGCCAGACGGAGGCCCGCCGCCTCTGGCAGGAGACTGAAGGTGAGGCGGAGGCCGCCCACAAGATGGGCGAGGCCCTGGCGGCCCTGGGCATGAAAGAGGCCCCCGTGTATGCCCAGGCGGAAAAATCTGCCCCTGCGCAGCCGCTACCGGCCCCGCCGCCGGCTAAGTCAGCGGCCGCGACGCCGCCGCAGGTAGCCTCTCCCGCGGCGCCGGCTCCGGCCGCAACCCTTTCCAGGCGGGAACCCGTCGCGGCGGCCACCGCGGCCACCCCGCCGGCCCTCCCGAAGGCCCCCAAGCCACCGATATTGTCTCCAGCCCAGGCCCCTGCCGCCCGCCCGGCCTCGCCGCCCGTGCCGCCGGCCCCGGTTTTAAGCGCCTCGCGCCTCCCAGGGCCGCCCTACCTGACTTGTGAAGAGCTGGTGGATACCGCCATCGAAGTGCGGAATGGCACCCGCACCCGCAATCTGGCCCGCGAGACCCGCTCCCTGCTCAGCCGGGAGGGCTTCACGGTAACGGTGATCGGCAATCACATCGATTTCGGCGCCGACCGGACCATCATCTATTACCGGCCGGGCGCGGAAAGAGTCGCCCAGACCCTGGGCCAGAAGATTTTTCCGGGCGCAACGCTGTCGCCGAGCCAGAAGCTCAAGCCGCAGGTGTCGGTCAAAGTCCTGCTGGGGGCTGATCTCCTGGAGCGTTCCCCCCTGATGGCGCGCCTGGCCGCCGCGGGAGAGGGATGATGGCGCGCCGGCCTCCTATCCGTCGGCTGCTGGCCGCGGCCTTGGTCCTGGCTTTGCCCTTGTGCTTAAGCCAGTGCGCCAAGAAGACCCCTGCGCCCGCGGTGCGGGGCCTGACTCCGGAAGAAACCTCCAAACTCGAGTCCCTCCATAACCCCTGGCCCACCCAGAAACCCTCTCCGCCGGAGGATTTGCCCGCAGACCGCCTGGAATCTCTGGGCGATTTAGCCCTGAAAAACCGGAACTATGAAAACTCGTTGGTGAATTACCTCCAGATCTTGAAAGAACACCCGGAGCGCGCTGATCTGCGCTATAAGGTGGGGGTTATTTTTCTCATGACCGGCAAGCTGGACGCCGCCCAAAAAGAGCTGGCCACGGTCCTGGTGCGGCAGCCGCAGATGCTCCAGGCGCATGAAGCCCTGGGCCTGGTGCTCCTGCAAAAGAAAGAGTATCCCCTGGCCGTGGACGAATTCCAGTACGTCTTGGCCCAGGACTCCAACCGCCCCAAAACCCATCACCTGTTGGGGGTCACTTTCCTGGAGTCCGGCCGGCCGGAGCGAGCCATCTTTGAGTTGAAAGCGGCTTTGGCGCAGAACCCCCGCCAGGTCTCCACCCTGCTCGCCTTGGCCCAGGCCTATATGCAGATTAAAGATTACCGGCAGGCCACCGCCACCCTCAAGCAGGCCCAGACCCTGGCCCCCCGAAACAAAAATATCTATAATTCCATGGGCATGGCTTTGGCGGCCCAGAAACAGTATCCCCAGGCCCTGGAGGCCTTCATGAAGTCCGGGGACGAGGCCCAGGCCTATAACAATATCGGGGTGCACTATTTCATGGACGGCCGGTACGAAGAGGCGGCCAAATGCTTCCAGCGGGCCATCGAGCTTAGGCCCACCTTCTACCAGGAAGCCAAAACCAATCTGCAGCGGGCCCTGGAAAAATTGCAGGAAACCCGGAGGGACGGCAGCTAAAGCGGCGGTGGCGAACAAACCGGAGCTGGAAGGATTTTTTTTGGATTGCGACATATGAATGCAGCATCTGAATATTTAGCGTCCCCACAGGAGGGGTAGACCCTTCTTAGATTTCTGGCCACATCGCTTTTTATCTCATCACGGCCAATATCTGTTGTTCTGAATCACGCTCAGACCATACCCACAGGCCAATCTCCTCTTAGCGGGACCGGCCTGAAACTTGTGGGTGATCTCAGTATTGCGTTAAGTCTGCTCTTGGTTAATCCCTATCTCTTGTCCTCCGGCAGTCTTTGAGGGGTAGAAGTCCGCAGCCCTTCAAGCTCCTTGTGCATCGCTGTGGCCTGACTCAGGAGCCCCTGGACAATGGTGATTGCCCAGTCAGATATATAACGTGATGTTTCCTTGAGGGCGGCGGCAAGGGTGCGTCCCTTGCCCACTGCCTGAATTGGCTCATGTCCTCCATTGGCAGGTGCAAAGGCCACCACAATATAATACTGTCCATCCTTAGCACTGGTGGTAATCTCCAGTACCCCAGGCATGGATTGAGAGAACGTCCACTGCTGTTCTACACTCATGAATCACCAGCCTTTAGAGTAGATGCTGAGCCAACAGGGAACACCCCAGGTTTACAGTGCTTGACCTCTTCTTTGAGGTTCTGCAGCAGGGTCATGAGCTCTTCCCGAGTCCCCACCAAAGTCACAGGGGCCGTTTTCTTGGTGCATTTGCGCTGGGATAGCAGCCCAATCTCGATAATAGGGTCAATTGGCCCCTGTGCTACTGAATTTGAATTTCTTGTTTTTTGACAAAGATTTATCTTTCATGCTGCTAATTTGATTAAGGAATCAGGGCTGGCATGCAGGGCTGCAATGATGGCG
>JALNYP010000157.1 GCA_023229795.1 Syntrophobacterales bacterium | reverse complement strand
GCAGCGGCAGAAAAAGACCGGGACCTACGACGATAAATGGCTGAAAGAACGGTGGCCCTACTTCCCCGACGACATGGATTATGAATATTTCAACTGCGCCCCTGCCGATCAGTATATAGACGCTTTCTTCCAGGGCGGCGAGGCGATCGAGATCCTCAACATGCACCCCGATATGCAGCTTATCGAGTCGCACCTGCCGGAACTGCGCATTCGTTGCTTCGTCACAAAAAAGGAAGCGCCGAAATCGGCGGTGGAGGTTTTCCAGAATGTCACCACCCGTGTGGATACGTTGTGGCTTTTTCCGTCGATTCTGCGCGGGGTGGTCATGTACCGGGGCACGACGGAGATATACGACGAAGAATATGAAGACGTCCTGAGGATCTTCATTGCCACGGAGCGGCTTAAAGACCCGCCTCTTCCCCTGGAGCATTACCTGGAGGAACAGAAAAAGGCCATGGACAGGTCCGTTTCCGCGGATATGGCGCCCCTTCAAGAGGCGGCAAAGAAGATTGGCAAGATGATGAAACGGCTCAAGAAGATACCGAAAGACATCGACTATTCACTGAAAATGGCCACGGGAAAAGCCCCGGTCATGCCCCGGACCCCTGCCGAGACCGTAGCCGCCGGCCAGCAGGTCATCGGGGACAACCTTGCCCTCCTCGACCGGCTGGAGGCCCAGTCTCGGGATCTCCATGGCAAATTTGGCCATGTTGCCAAAATCGACTTGACCATGTTCGACCGGATGAGGGGAACCCTGCGGGCGACTTCGGCCACCATCGGTGAAAGCCTGACCAAAATTGAAACGATGGCGGCGAAGGTGAGGCAGGACGCCGCGGCGGGTCTCAAGGCAGGGGCGGAAAAGGTAAGGATGACCATCCCTGCCGCCCAGCTCGAGAAGATCGGATTTGCCCCGGAGGAGTTGCTGGACCAAAAGAAGAAGGTCAACCCCTGGCATGATAGCGGTTTTCCCCTGATTGTGGAATGCCGGCGAAATCTCGAGGCCGACCGTGATGCCCAGAGGGCCCTCCATGACCTCGGCATCGAAAAAGATACGATCAAGCGGGCCTGGCTGGGCATAAACCCTGCGGAAATAAAGGCCTCCCGGGCTGTCTGGGGTCTGAAGCCGTCCCCTGATCCGCCAAAAGATGGCACCCCACAGGGCGGTGCGGCGAGCGGGGACGATCTTGTCATCCCCGCCGGTCTGGTCCTGCCCCGTTTCAACGAGGCCGTTTTAAACAGGATTCTGATCCTGCCCGATAACTTGCAAAAAGATGGAGGTTGGCAAAAAGACGGAGACTTGGCCGGCGGTGAGCTTGTCGACGGTTCCGACAAAACGCCGCTCTTGTTCATCGCCGAGGACGGCGCCCCTGTCGTCGCCGTAGCCGATGAGCTTCAGGCCCTCCTCCTGGAACAGGAGATCGGCGACGCCTGTTCGGTCATCTGCCTGGCCCGGCCCGATGAGAAGCCCTCCAAGGATGGCGACGCCCAGATCAAAGGGGCGGAGGCCTTCCTGGTGGTCATGCCGGAAAAGGCGGCACCCGGCGCCAAGGATTGGGAAGCATGGAAGAAGGCCTATCCCGCCTCCCGGCCCTACGCCCTTCCCAAGGGCGACAATCTCTTCGCCGCCGCCAGATTAGGCGTGGATATTCGGGCCTGGATCATGGAAGCCTTGCCCAAGGAGTTTAGAAAGAGGCACAAGATCGCCCCATCACTCCCGGAGCCTGGTAAACATCCTACCGCCGAGGACCTGACCGTGCCGATTCCCGCCATCGACGTCAAGGCGATTGTTGATAAGTCGAGCAAGGAGATGCGCGGTTATCTGGAAGGCAAGATAGGCGATCCTGTCGCCATGAAGGCGCAGATGAAGGCGGAGCTCCTCGCTCGGGTCGGGGACACCCTGAAAAAGGCCGGTTTTGACCCCGAGGAGGTATTGAATGCCAGCCCCAGCCCCAAGCCCAACGCCATGGCCGCCGCCGGGGATAGCATGGCGGCGAAGCTCACCCAAGGGGCCGATGCCCTGAAAAAACAGGGAACCCTTACCCCGGACATTCAACAGAAGTTCAACGAGATGTCGGCTGATATCAAGAAGATGAGCCAGGAGGGCCAGGCCCGTTTCGATGTGGGCATGGCAAAACTTGCTGCGGCAAAGGAGACTGCTGCCGCGGCGTCGGTAAAAGTAAAGGCCCAGGAGATGCCCCCGGGGGCAAAGGCAACCTTTGCCAAGTTCGGCATGGATACGGACCGCATGGTCAAGAGGACCAGGGAAGAGGTCATTGCCATGCACGGCCGGGGCGAGAGCCTTGCCTTTGCCAGGCTCGCCGGGGTTGACCTGTCCGGTCTCGACCTCTCCGGCATCGATCTTAACCAGGCCCAATGCCAAAAGACCAACTTTGCCGGTTCCATCCTGGACGGCGCCGATTTTACCCAGGTGATGGCCATAGAGGCAGACTTTACGGGCGCCTCCCTGCAGAAGGCAAAATTGGACAAGTGCATGCTCATCAAGGCGAAGCTCAAAAAGGTCGATCTGCGGGCTGCCGAGATGAACATGACAACCATCAAGGACGCCGATCTGTCCGAGGCCGACCTGTCGGGAAGCACCATCTATATGACGACGATCATGAAGACTTCCCTGGTGAAGGCGAAATTTAACGACATCAAGGCAAATCTGTCCGTCTTCTCCGACGGAGACGCCTCCGATACGGCATTCAAGGGGGCCCGGCTGGAGAGGTGTCTCATCCGCAGACTGACCCTTGACCGGGCAAGCTTCTCTCAGGCCGCCCTCCCCTCGACCACGTTTATGGAGGTAAACGGTGAGGGGGTAAGTTTTTATGGGGCAGATATGCACAAAACCCGCATGGGCAATAATTCGCGTTTGCCCGGGACCGACCTCCGTAATGTCACCTTTACCCAGGGGTCGCTGCGGGAAACCGATCTTTCCGGGAGCAAATTTACCGGATCATGCCTCGACGGGGCGCTGATTGAGAAGTGCGACCTCCACGGCGCCGATCTCTATGGCGTTTGCGCCAAGACGTGCCGGTTTGCCAAATCGAATCTGGAGGGGGCGGAGATGCGGCATATCAACCTTTTTTGCGGTTCCCTGAGGAAATCAAGGCTGGTCAACGCCGACTTGCGGGGGGCCAACCTCTACGCCGTCGATTTTTACAAGGCTGCATTGGGCGCGACACAGATGGATGACGCAAATGTAAAGAGATCGCTCCTTTTCAAGCACACGGATGCTTTGAGAAGCGAAAAGGGGATTACATGAGAGCATCTGAGGTTTTAGAGGCCATCGCCGCCAATGAAACGCTGGCGGAAGTCGATCTCACGGGCATAGATCTCGCCGGGCTCGATCTCACGGGCGGCCGTTTTGAAGACTGCACGTTCAAAGACGGTGATCTTTCCGGCGCTAAGATTATCAAGACGGGCTTCCGGCGATGTGATTTTTCCGGGGTGCGCTTTCACGGCACCGACCTCACCAAAGTCAATTTTATGAAGATGAACTTTGCCGGGGCCTCCTTCCAGGAGGCGACGCTC
>JALNYP010000069.1 GCA_023229795.1 Syntrophobacterales bacterium | reverse complement strand
AGACCGGAATATCGTGGAGTATGTCGTGGCGGCGATTCAAGCTCATCGGACCAGTCAACTTGCCCCTTCTCTCTTACCCGTGGCCACATTACTTGGAGAGGCGGCCTGAACGATTACGTTTTTTTTACTGATACGTTAGAATTCATTTTCGCCGCATCAGACCTCATTGAAGCAGGGTGGGATATAAGATCGTGGAGTGAGACCACTTCGATGTCACACCCGTTTGGTGGATATCGTGTAAATTATTTGGACAATCTTCGAAAACTACAATCTTTTGACCAAAGATTGATCAGCCAGATTGGATTAAAGATGACGATTATCTGCTCTCCTTCGGAACTTATCGCGGTTTCGAAAACTTTCCCTCGCCAACACTGGCTGACTTTACCCAACAGGTTTACTTGGATATGCCAGGTTATCACGAATGGTCGGAGGCAAGATGGAAGAAGCGCGCAGACCGCAGAAAGCAGCTCACGAAGCAGGGATAAACGACAGCGGAAGTATGAAAATAAATCACCTTTTACCCATTTCGGCTTAGGAATGAGAAAAATTAAAAAGCGGCTAACTGCTATGGTCCGACACTTATCAACTTGCTGAAAATTCAACCTATTCTTGTCATACCTTCACTTTTTACCCTGAATCATTCCTTGTATTTCACCCGGGGTTCCGGCTCCCCTCCGTTTGCAGATGCCTGAAATGATCCTCCCCACAAGGGTCTGGGAGGAAGGAAGGTATCAGGATAGGCACAGCCGTTGCCCTGATGGTGCGGAAGGCTGCCCGGGAAGATAAACTCGCGGTTCGCTTTCGGCAGTTTTGGGGGGTGACCAAGCGGGCCGACCTGCTGGAAAGCCTCAAGGCCCCGGATTTTGAGGCCCAATATCAGACCCTCAGTCCGCACGTAACGAATCGCTTCACATTCCGCCCGTCAGAGGTGGCGGTCCACTACTTGGAATGGCCGAAGCTGACGGATTTGTGCGCCGATCTGCCGAACAACGGCCTCATGGAAAAGCGGGGTGGGGGTTTAATGGACATTGACAGGGCAATTCTTGAGCATCGTGTGCAGCTCTATTTTGACCCTGGAACTGACTGGGAAACTTTGAAAGCCTTGGGAACCGGCTTAACCGAGAATGCGGCCGGCTATGAAACAAAGAAGGTTCGCCTAAAGGTGCAGGCCGTCAAAACCTTTCAGGCCGATAGAATCTGCCGTTATGCCCTTCGCCCTTTCGATAATCGCTGGTGCTACTATAGCGAGGTGAGCCCACTATGGAACAGGTCTCGCCCTGCGCTCTGGGAGCAATGCTGGCCAGGGAATTCTTTTCTTCTCAGCCGGGTAAAAGGGGTAAAGACTCCTGAGGGAGTACCATTTTATTATGCAAGGGGCCTCTCTGATGACCACCTCTTAGCAGATGACGCCTTTTGCTTTCCGATTCGCTTGAAAGCTGTTTCCCAAAAGGGTAAAGCCCAAAATGGGCAGAATGAGCTTTTTGAGACTGAAGCTCCGGCGAGTTCCACCCCCACAGCCAACCTCTCCCCTGCTGCCCGGTCTTACCTGGCCAGCCTGGGACTCCCGGACCCCGACGCCGACCCCGAAACCGCGAGCCTCATCTGGTTCCACGCCCTGGCCGTCGGCTACGCTCCCGCCTACCTCACGGAGAACGCTGACGGTATCCGCCAGGACTGGCCCCGGGTGCCCCTTCCCGACTCCGGGGAGGCCTTGGAAAATTCCGCCCGGTTGGGCCGGGAGCTTGCCGCCCTGCTGGACCCGGAAACCCCGGTTGCGGGGGTGACGGCCGGCGTCATCCGGCCTGAATTGAAAATCCTGGCCGTGATCTCCAAAGTGGGAGGCGGGACCCTGAACCCAGACGTCGGCGACCTGGCTTTGACAGTGGGATGGGGCCATGGGGGGAAAGACGGCATCACCATGCCGGGCAAGGGCAAGGTGATCACCCGGGATTACACCCCGGAAGAATTGGCGGACATCCGGGAAGGGGCCGGGGCCCTGGGCCTGACCCCGGAGCAAGCTCTTGAACACTTGGGGAGGACTACCTGTGACGTTTACCTGAACGAGTCGGCCTTTTGGTGCAACATTCCATCCCGGGTCTGGGGCTACTACATCGGCGGCTATCAGGTCATCAAGAAGTGGTTGAGCTACCGGGAACGTGACCTCTTGGGCCGGCCCCTCACCATGGCAGAGGTCCGAGAAGTCACCAACATGGCCCGGCGCCTGGCCGCCATTGTCTTAATGGAACCGACCCTGAACGCCAATTACCAGGCCGTGAAAGAATCCTGCTTCCCCTGGCCCCAGGCCAAACCCCAACCATGACCGGACCCTGGTTTCTATATTTGGACGAAAGCGGGGATTTGGGCTTTAACCCTGACAAGCCGGGCCGCTCCCGGCATTTTACTATCTGCATCCTGGCGATAAGCACCACCACGAGAAACCGGACGGTTGCCTCTGCTGTTAAAAAGACCCTGGCTCGCAAACTCAACCCCAAGCCCAAGCGCCGAAGGCTCGTGAAGGAGATCAAGGCTACCGCCACCAGTTTTGAAGTGAAGGAATATTTCTTCCGCCAGCTCTCGGGAGTCCGTTTCGGCCTGTATGCCCTAACCCTGAATAAGGATCGGCTTTATCCAGAACTCCAAAGGCAAAAAGACCGCACCTATAACTACCTGGCCCGCCTGATCCTGGATCAACTTCCCCTGGAGAATGCCTCTGAGGCAGTCAATCTGGTCTTAGACAAGAGGAAAAATCGGAAGGAACGGCAGGAATTCAACGCCTACATTCAAAAGGAATTGGCCAGCCGTCTCCCCCCAAAAGTAATGTTTCGGATTACCCACGAAGATTCCGTTAACAATCACTGCCTGCAAGCTGCAGACCTGTTTTCCTGGGGGATTTTTCGGAAATACGAGCGAGAGGATAATGGCTGGTATGAAGTTTTTCAGGGGAAAGTCCGCTATGACAGCTTGTACCTGCCCCCAAAATAAAAAGAGCGCGCCTTGCAGGCCACGGTCCTGGGGTTTGTGCCACCGGATGGAGGGACCCTGCCCCAGGGACCTACAGAGGACTCACCGCTCAAATATTAAGATAATACACTTGACTGAATTGTCAAGTAATATTTTCCTTGAAAAACCCCTTTAAGTCCTTGAAATTACAAGATCAGGTGTCCGGATTCGAACCGGCGAATAAGGGATTTGAACCCTGACCAGGCGAAAACGGACCGCCGACTTCGCGGTTAATGTGGGTTCTTGTCCTTCAAAGGCTTCTTCGACGGAGAACTTGCGGCCGCCGCCTTTGCTATTTTTTCCAGGGGCGGCAGGTGCGGGTTCTTCTCCGCGTAGAGTTCTTGCAACGCTCTGGCCAAGTCCGGCGGCGTCGCGGTCCGCTTCGAGGGCTGCGGAACCTTCTTGTCAGATGACATTTTTTCACCCCACGTCTTGAGCGTGTCTCTTCGGTGGAAGGCATGATAGCTCAAACTAAGGTGAAATTTCAAGTATGGGTCTTTTTCCCCCACCTGATTTCCTGGGCCGTTTCCAGTCAGCGAAGCATCCCTGATTATGTAAGAGAATTCGAGGGCAAAAATCGGTAGTTTCCCCGATTGACTGGGATGGTTTAAATGGGTGTGATGGGGGGAGGAGGGGGGATAATGAAATCGAAACTGGTGGCACTGATAATCGGAATAGGGCTGATGCTATGTCCAAGTATTGGAAGAACACAGTCAATTGGACATACCATCAGTGGGGAACCTGTATATGCAAATCCAGGGCAAGAAAAACGCGATAAGCAACGGTTTGAATGGGAAACGGAAGACCGACATAATCAAAAGAAAATGAAGGAGGAACAGGAAACCCGGGCACAAGACGCTCGGCGGGAATCAGCCTACAAGGAATCCAAGGCGGCCCACAGGGCTAAAGTCAAAAAGATGAGGAAGGCGGCGAGATCGAAGCCTTTTAATTCCTGGCAATTAAATCACTGATAGCTGTCCTCTGCATATCCATGGAAAGCCCGGTTAAGTATCTAAATGAGGTTTGCAATGGGGAGCGGTCGAATCCTGGGGTGGGCCCGAGCACAAAGGCCAGAGGTGAGGGACCGGGCGGTGCTGACGAATGGCCGTCAGGATTAAGAAATCGGCACGGCGTGTCGCCGCCTTTCTTCTGGCCGACATCGCCCGCCAGGATCACCGGTACCTCCTCAGCCTTCCCTTTTGCCTTCCCTCTTGCCCCACCCCCGGTTATCCCCTTTCCTTGAATGCAGACCCCCCTTAAAAAATGCGTGAAGCATTTGTAGGGCCATTCTGAAAGAGGGACAGAGCCCCCTTTCAGGAGAAGTTTTTCTCATGCAAAATTTTTGGGCATCAGAAAGATAGGGGGGGGTGTTGACAGATTTGTCAGACGAAAAAAAGAGAAAAATTTCTGCGAGGGTCATAGATTGATAGGGGGGGTATGGGACCCGTCCTAGGGTTTGCCTTCCCGGGGCCGAAATCCTTGGGGCTTGGGGGAGTGGAGGACAGGGGCGCAGGTTGCCGAGCAGGTCGCCGTGAGCGCAGGTCGGGCAGCGTGGCCAGGGCAAGAGGTCGGTCACAGGGGCACCACGAGGACAGGGGCAGGGGGCCAAGGGCTGAGGTAAGAGGTTAGCGCACAAGCTCTCCAGCCAGGACCAGGACCAGGGCCATGAGAGCGACACAGACAGCCCCCCACCTTGAATATCCCTATCACTCCCCCATAAGCCTTTGACCGGCTCCCCTCCTTTAAAGCGACCCTCTGAGAACCCCCAGCATTGAGCCGAGAGGGTTAAGCCCTGCCCCTTTCCCCCAGCCATGAGCCCACCTTTGGAACTACCCGGCCAAATTTAGACGCTGAGCGCCACCAGGAAAACTGACCGCATGAGAAACCCCAGGAGAGGCGATTGAGGGAGAAGGGGGCCAGGGGCAGGGGCAGGGGCAGGGCGAATGACGGACGGCCGCCACCGGGGCGAGTCGCTACATATCAGCTAATCGACACCGCCAGGTGGCACCAAGGACAAGGGAACAACCCTGACCTTTTTACCCTCATTTTTCCGGCCTGGGTTGGAAATAGGGTTGGAAATAAAAAATAAGGGTTAGGCCCGATTGACCTAACCCCTTGATTTCATTTGGCGTCCCCAACCGGATTTGAACCGGTGTCGCCGGCGTGAAAGGCCGGTGTCCTGGACCAGGCTAGACGATGGGGACGTTTTTTTATGGGCCGTGTTGGATTCGAACCAACGACTCTCTGCTTAAAAGGCAGATACTCTACCAACTGAGTTAACGGCCCGAACGGATTATTATTAACCCCTGGGCCGTGACTTGTCAAGGAAATCTGCGAACCGGCGCGCTGGGAAACTGCGGCGGGCTCAATCTTAGCCGTTTTTTAACTCCAAATTCTCACAATTTTCGCCCCTGGCTCCGGATCAACCGCGTTCTCCCCGGGAAACCGGACCGAGAAGCCCAATTCCGCCGATCTGCCCCAACCCGGACCCCCTCAAGCTTGCTCCAGGGCCGTTAAGGTAATCTCCAGGATCTGGGCGTGAATGGTCTCGGCAGCCGCGGCCGCGTCCACCCGGTGGATATGGGGGCCGCGCAGGGACGCATAGATGGCCGCCACCCGCTCCAGGTAGTCGCGGTTTTCGGTCACCTGGCGTTGCCTAGCCAGGCGGGCCACGGCCAACGCCGGGGGCAGGGTCAGAATGAACACCAGGTCCGGCCGGGGTGCAAAGGTCTCGTTCAGAGCCAGGATGCGGGCCGGGTCCAGCCCCAGGGCCCCCTGGTAGGCCACCGAGGAGTAATAGTAGCGGTCGGTGATCACCACCCGGCCTGCCGCCAGGGCGGGCTTGATCATCCGGTCCACGTGCTCCCGGCGGTCGGCCACAAACAGCGCCAACTCCACGGCCGGGCTCAGGTGCCGGGTGGAACCCGCCAGGTAGCGGCGCAGTCGCTGCCCCGCGGGCCCCGAGCTGGGCTCTTGGGTCAGCGCCACCTGAAAGCCGCGCTCTTCCAAGGCCTTGGCCAGGAGGTGCGCCTGGGTGCTTTTCCCCGAGCCGTCCACCCCCTCCAGGGCCACCAGCCAGCCCGCGGCGCTCACCGGGGGACGCTACCAGATTTCGGGGAAAGCGGCGTTATCGTAAAGATATTCCACCTTTTCCTTGTGTTGGAGCTCCACCTTGGCCATCTTATTCAGGAAATCCTGAATCTCGCCTGGAGGCTGCAACTCGGCCAGGGTCTGATAAAACCGATATGACCCCTCTTCCCGCTTCATGGCGATGACCAGGGCTTCCTTGGGCGAGATATCATCGGTGATGGCCGGGGCGGCCAGCATTTCCGCCAGGTGGGCATTCTGGGCGGCCCCTGCCAGCTTGCACCCCTGAGGCGTAAAGCAGCTCTGGAGAAAGGCCTTGTGCTCCAGCTCATCCTTGGCCAGAAATTCCAGCATATCTTTGGTGTCCGCATGGCTCACCAGACCGGCCAGACGTAGGTAGAATTCGCGGGATAACTCTTCCTGGGCAATGGCGCTCTTGATAATAGCTTCCAGTTCGGTGCTCATGGCGACGTCCTCTGATTACGAAGTTGAAGTGCGACGATGGCCCAAGTTAAAGGAGATGACCATCATAACCCAAAACCTTAAGAACACAAGTCTCCCAGCCGCCGGTGCTTGAAGCCGGGCCGAGAGGCTGGGAGATTCTACGGGGTTACGGCCTAAGCCGTCTTGATTTCGATAGCCTTGGGTTTGGCCTCGGGTTTCTTGGCACAGGTGATGGTCAACACCCCTTTATCGTAAGTGGCCTCGATTTTATCCAGATTCACGGCGCGGGGCAGGGCCAGGGAGCGGGAGAAAGAACCGTAGCTGCGTTCCACCAAATGGTAATTCTCCTCTTTTTCTTCCCGTTCCGACTTCTTTTCGCCCTTGATGGTGAGCACGTCTCCGGTGATGGAGATATTGATATCCTTGGCGTCGATCCCCGGGACCTCGGCCTTCACCACCACTTGATCCTCGGTTTCTTTGACGTCCACCGCGGGGGCGAATTCCTCCATGGGCTTCAGGGCCCGCCGCCCGGAGCCGAAATAATCTTCCCAGAGACGATCCATTTCCCGCCGCAGTCGGGACACTTCCCGAAACGGTCTCCATTCCATGAGCTCATTAGACATGCGCTGGGTCCTCCTCAAACATATGCCTTATCAACTTAAGGTTTATTCGCAGTCGCTCCCCTAGCGGGAGCCTACAAACAAGGTCCTGTTAATGCTGAAAAATTTCAACGGGACTTCTCAACATATAGGTCTTGCCCCGCCCCCTGTCAACCATCCGCCTCGGGAAAATGCCCGGAAATTTTTCTTGAATTTCACCTCCAGCCGTGGTAGAAATTTACCGATGGAATAAGGGCTGTCCCTATGATGCGAAACCCCCAATATCCCTGGCCAGGCCTCCTTTGAGCACAAGGAGGTTTTTTTTTGGCACGGCTGCAGCCCGGGAAACCTGTCCCTGAGGCATGGCCGAGCCCGCCCGCCTGCGCCCTTTCGGGGAATTTCCCCGACCGCATGAGTTCGGTTGACAGCCGGGCAGGATAAACTCCTTCTGGATGAGGCTAAGGTTGCCATCCCTTGACCTTCGTCCATCACAGAGAAAGGTCCCTTTATGGAATTCCGGCGGAAGGACTTGTTGGGCATCGCCGAGTTGGACCCGGATGAGATTCGTCACATCCTGGACACCGCCGCCTCGTTGAAAGAGATCTCGACCCGCCCCATCAAAAAGGTTCCCACTTTGAGGGGCAAAACCGTGGTGACGGTCTTCTACGAGCCCAGCACCCGCACCCGGATGTCCTTCGAGATCGCAGCCAAGCGCCTCAGCGCCGACACCCTCAATCTGACGGTGGCCGCGTCCAGCGCGGTCAAGGGCGAAACCTTATCCGACACCGCCCACAATCTTGAAGCCATGCAGCCGGATGTCCTGGTGATTCGCCATTACGCCAGCGGCGCTCCCCACTATCTGGCCCGGCGGCTTAAATGCGGGGTCATCAATGCCGGCGACGGTCTCCATGCGCATCCCACCCAGGCGCTGCTGGATCTCCTCACCGTCCGGGAAGCCAAGGGCCGCCTCGACGGCCTGAACGTGGCCATCATCGGCGATATCGCCCACTCCCGGGTGGCCCGGTCCGATATCCAGGCCTTTACCAAGATGGGCTCCCGGGTCACCGTGGCGGGTCCGGCCACCATGCTGCCGCCCTACCTAGAGTCCCTGGGCGCCAGGGTCACCTGCTCCCTGGAAGAGGCGGTAGCCGGCGCGGACGTCATCATGATGCTCAGGCTGCAACTGGAACGCATGGGCCAGATGTTTCTCTCTACCCTGCGGGAGTACAGCCGCTTCTTCGGCCTGGGCCTCCGGCACCTGGAACTGGCCCAACCCGACGCCATCATCATGCATCCCGGCCCCCTCAACCGGGGCGTCGAAATTTCTCCGGAGGTGGCCGACGGCGCCCATTCCGTCATCCTCGAACAGGTGACCAACGGCGTGGCGGTGCGCATGGCCATGCTCTACCTCATGATTGGAGGAGAAAAAGCATGAGCCTACTCATTTCCGGCGGCCTGGTGGTGGACCCTTCCCGGAACCTGGAAGCCCCCCAAGACCTGCTCATCGAGAACGGCAAGATCGCCGCGCTGGCAGCCCCCGGCACCATTCCCGCCGACGGCCGCCGGGTGATCGCCGCGGCCAACCTGGTAGTGGCCCCCGGTCTCATCGACATGCACGTGCACCTCAGGGAGCCCGGCGAAGAGTATAAAGAGACCATTCTGACCGGGACTCGGGCCGCGGTGGCCGGCGGTTTCACCGCGGTAGCCGCCATGCCCAACACCAGGCCGGTGAATGACAACGCCGCCATCACCCGTTTCATCCTGGAGCAGGCCATGATTGCGGGCCTCGCCCGGGTTTATCCGGTGGGGGCCATCTCCATGGGCTCATTGGGCCAGACCCTGAGCGAATACGGCGACCAGAAGGAAGCCGGCGCGGTGGCCTTCTCCGACGACGGCCGCCCGGTGATGAACCCCATGCTCATGCGCCGGGCCCTGGAGTACGCCCGCACCTTCGCTCTCCCCCTCATCGCCCACGAAGAAGACCTGGACCTTAGGGGCGACGGGGTGATGCACGAAGGTCGTATTTCCCTGGAGCTGGGCTTGCGGGGCATCCCCTCCGCCGCGGAAGAGGCCATGATTTTTCGGGACCTGGCCCTGCTCCAACTCACCGGCGGCCGCCTCCATATCGCCCACATCAGCGCCTTCGGCAGCGTGGCCCTGATCCGCCAGGCCAAGGCCGCGGGCCTCACCGTCACCGCCGAGACCGCGCCCCACTACTTTTCCCTGACCGACGAAACGGTCAAGGGCTACGACACCAACGCCAAGGTCAACCCGCCGCTCCGGACCGCGGCCGACGTGGCCGCCATCAAAGAGGGCCTGGCCGACGGCACCCTGGACGCCATCGCCTGCGACCACGCCCCTCACACCTCTCTGGAAAAAGACCTGGAGTTCGAGGCCGCGGCCTTCGGCCTCATCGGCCTGGAAACCTCCCTGGGCTTAAGCCTCAAGCTGGTGCACGACGGCGTCCTCACCCTGGCCCAACTGGTGGCCGCCATGAGCACGAACCCGGCCCGTATCCTGGGGGTCCCCGGCGGCACCCTGGCCGTGGGCAGCCCCGCGGATCTCACCCTCATCGACCTCAACCGGCACTGGACCGTGGACGCCAACACCTTCGCCAGCAAGAGCCGCAACTGTCCCTTCCACGGTTGGACCTTGCAGGGCAAAGCGGTGATGACTATCGTGGGGGGAAGGGTGGTTTTTGAGGGACAGTTAGCAGTGAAGGATTAGAGGGCAGGGATCAGTTTTCGGTGGTGATTAAGGAATGTAGCCGCAGGCTTTAGCCTGCGTGTAGGTCGGGCATTGCCCGCCACTCGTTTTAACGGTGGAAAGATGTTCTTTTAGATTTATATGAGAAATCACATGGAAAAAGAGATAAAATGGCAACCCCAGTTTGAAGCAATTAAGCTGCTAAAGGAATGGAGCACAGCATTAGTTGTCATCCAATCAGGTGCTTTAGCAATAATCGGAAATATCCTAAAGAATGGCGATACTGTGAATCACTTAAACTGGATATTCGTATCAATGGTTTCGTTCTTAGCTTCGATTTTAGTTGCTGTAAACGTTATTGGTGCAATACCTCCTATAGTTCAACGACTTCCTAAATTAGTTGAGTCCTGCGATGACATCTATAAAATGAAGAATTACTTAGGCATCCCTTTGTGGATTCTTGCATTCTTTCAACATATTCTGTTTTTCTCCGGAATTCTGTGTTTTGTATGGTTTATCTATCTTAATGCATAACAATGTAGAAAGCATTATCCCCAGATAATGCCAAATTAATTGGCTAATTATTTAAGATAGTTTTATAAGGAGATATGAAATGGCATTTTCAAAGGCTCTCTATTATCCGTGGATAGAAATTCAGGATGAGTCTTGGTTAAAAAATGCAATGTTATATTGGGACAAGATTCAAACAATTGTCCCAAGATCAATCAAACAACCTTATAAAAACAGAATTGCTGAAGAGCTATTCAATGAAGGATTATTAATACCTTTTTATGTACATCCTGATTTAGAAGAGATCGAAGAACTAACAGAAGACGTGTTACAATATATAAACTCGCCTGAAGGGA
The DNA here is from genome assembly GCA_023229795.1 of Syntrophobacterales bacterium. GTDB lineage: Bacteria > Desulfobacterota > Desulfobaccia > Desulfobaccales > 0-14-0-80-60-11 > 0-14-0-80-60-11. Next base: position 9,177 of record JALNYP010000069.1, on the reverse strand, counting down.
CCCAAGTTATTTTTTCAGGAGACACTTTAGATTATCAAATCATTCACCCTGATAAATTTTCTGAAAGAATATTCGATGTTATATCAATGCATCCCGAAAAACTTCCTTATGAAATTCAACACATGCTGGAGAGATCATTAGATAATGAGAGCCAATGGTTTTCGGTAAATAAAAGATTTGCGAATTTCTATATGACATTATTGGCAACACATCTTTCTGAAAGACATGGTATCGCTTTATTAACCGACTCAGCATCAAACAGTCGGCTTGCAAATGTTGCTAGGTTGGATGGCAATTTATCATTACATTCTATGGGATATGGTATTGATTATCGTGAAAGACCAAGACGAAGAAGAGGCCCATCTGCCCGAGATTTAAGAGGTAATCGGAGCTTAGCTCAAGCAATGCTTGCAGATTTAATATTAGAAGGCATACAAATCGATCCAGAAACCCCTGTAAATAAAATAATCATCTTCAGAGAGAGATTTCAAAGCGAATTAGGTCGTTTCAGGACAAAGATTTCCGAACTTGCAAATGAAATTTCTATTGACCAACCGTTGGAAGCCATACGTCAAAACATTAATGACAAATATATAAATGACGTAAAGCCTGCCATAGAATCTATGAAAACTGGATTGAAAGAAAATATGATTCGATTTGCAACCGATACTTTTTTAAAAGTTTTTGTTGTTTCCACCACAGCAACTTCAGTTCTACCCGCGTTGATCGGTTTATCAATTCCCTGTGCTTTATTAGCAGGGGCTAGTGTATCGTTTACAGCAAATACAGTCTTGTACAATATTGATAAAGCCCAGAAATTAAGAGAAAATCCTTTTACATATTTATTAAAAGCCCAAAAAGAATTTGATCCCCAAAGATATCAAGTCACGGTAACACCATTATAATTTATATAACTACTGACAACTAAACATAAATCACTGAGGATATCATGCCCAGCCAAGTCTTTCTCATGGACCTGCGCGCCAGCGCCAAGGACCCTAATTTCAAGAAGTTCGGCCGTCTGTTGGATGCTTTGGACCTGAAGACCATCATCCAGCGCAAGAAGAAGCGGCCCCTGACCGCGGTGAAGCTGCATTTCGGCGAGAAGGGCAACACCTCCTTCATCCGGCCCATTTACGTGCGCCAGGTGGTGGACAAGATTTGGGAGTTGGGAGGCAGGCCCTTCCTCACCGACGCCAACACCGTGTACGTGGGCACCCGGTCTGAGTCCGCCAGCCATCTCACCACCGCCATTGAAAACGGCTTTGCCTACGCGGTGGTGAAGGCGCCGCTGGTCATCGCCGACGGTCTCACCGGCAAGGCCGAAGTGGAGGTGGCGATCAACCGGGAGCAGTTCCAGAGCGTCTATCTGGCCGAGGCCATCGTGGAGGCGGAGGCCCTGGTGACCCTGAGCCACTTTAAGCTCCACGAACTCTCCGGCTTCGGCGGCGCCCTGAAGAACCTGGGCATGGGCTGCGCCTCCCGCAAAGGCAAGCTCTCCCAGCACTCCAACATCGGCCCCATGGTCAATCAGAAAAAGTGCACCGGCTGCGGCGACTGCGTGGTCCACTGCGCCCAGGAAGCCATCGGCATCAATCCCGAAACCGAAAAAGCCTCCATCGATACGGAAAAATGCGTGGGCTGCGCCGAATGCCTCCTGGTCTGCCCCTACGGCAACATCCAGATCCAGTGGAACGAATCCATCCCGGTCTTCCTGAAAAAGATGATGGAATACGCCTCCGGCGTTATGCAAACCAAGGCCGGCCGCGGCGTGTTCGTCAGTTTCATCACCCAGGTGTCGCCGGCCTGCGACTGCTACGGCCACAACGACACCCCCATCGTGGGGGACATCGGCATCCTGGCCTCCCGGGACCCGGTGGCCATCGACCAGGCCTGCGTGGATCTGGTCATCGCCAGCCCCGGGATTTTGGGCTCGGCCCTGACAGACGTGAGCCCCGGCCGCGACAAATTCAAGGACATTTATCCGCAGGTGGACTGGAATATCCAGTTGGAATATGCTGAAAAACTCGGCCTGGGGGCCAGGGAATACGAGCTGGTGAAAATATAAAACCGCCGATGCAAGCGGATGCACGCGGATAAAAATCTCCGTTCATCGGCGTGCATCGGCGGTTAAATTTAAGAGGATGATCTCATGCAACCTATCGGACCCTTAATGATCGAACACCGCTTGATCGAGCGCCTGCTGCACCAGATGCAGCGGGAGTTCAAGCGGATCAAGGATAACATGGCCGTGGACCCGGAGTTTGCCTTTGTGGACCCGGTGTTCATCGACAGTGCGGTAGATTTTATCCGCACCTACGCGGATCGCTGCCACCACGGCAAAGAGGAAGATATCCTGTTCAAGGCCCTGGCGGCCAAGGACTTAGCCCCGGAACATCGCCAGGTCATGGCAGACTTGATCAAAGACCACGTCTGGGCCCGGGAAACCACCGCCGCCCTGGTCAAGGCCAAGGAAGGCTATCTCCTGGAAAAACCCGGGGCCCTGGACGATCTCATGCAGAACCTGGAAAAGCTGGTGGAGTTCTATCCCCAGCACATCGACAAAGAGGACAAGCACTTTTTCACCCCGTGCATGGCCTATTTCAGCGACGGAGAAAAGGCCGCCTTGCTGGACCAGATGCATGAGTTCGACCGGCTGCTGATCCACGAAAAATACCGGGGGCTGGTGGAAGGCATCGAGCAGCACCGGGGCTGCAAGACCTGCTGATCTGGGGGCTCCGGTGGCGCCGCGGCGCCAGGCCGGCGGGCGCCAGCAGGGACGGCGGGCTCACCGTCCCTGCGAAAACCCCTCTCAGCATCACTCCCCGTCCGTTCAGGGACCAAGGAACTGGAAGATCTGCTGCTGATTGTGTAAGGCGTGAATGAGCGATTTAATGGAGAGGATCTGCGCCTGATGATAATCTTCCCGGGAGGCTCGATAGGAGGCCTGGGAGGCCTCCCCTTTGCCCTGGGCCGCCAGTTCCCGGCCTTGCTTTTCTTTGTCCCTCGCACTCGCCATCAAGCGTTCCGCCTCCGTCTGAGTATCGTCAGCCAACTTCTGGGTGATGGCGAGCTGCTGCTCTTCCTGGGGGGTAAGCTTGCGCTCCTCCAGCAATTTGGCGGAGTCCTTCTGCAGGAGCGTGAACAAGGCATTGGCCTGCCTCGCCTGCGTTTTGGCGTCGACGATATTGCCGGCGTTTAATTGCTGTTCCGCCTGTTCCAGGGACGTAACCGCCCGGCGATAAAGATCAGCCGGGGCAGAGGCGGCGGGCGGAGGGGTTTGAGCCCAGCCGGAGCCCGCCAGCGCCAACACCAACGCCAATGCGCCTAGGACGTGGTTACCGCGGAGAATAGACATGGTATTCACCTCACGGCCAAGTATAGAGACTAAGCAAAATTAATTCAAACCTTCTCGCAATTTTTTTGGTTGATTGTATTCGTTTAACCGGATATATTTAACAACAGGCAGCCCGGGTGTCAGGACCCGCTTGCCATGCCATCAGAAGAGAGAGACAGGAGCAAGAGTATGGATGACCAAAAACTGAAAGATTTCATCAAGGACCGGTATGGCCAGATCGCCCGGGGGGAGACCACCTTCTGCTGCCCCACCTGCGGGCCCACCACCGCCGACCAGTGCCTGGCCGTGGGTTATAGCGCCGAGGACCTCAGCCTGGTGCCCGAAGCCGCGATTTTGGGGGTGGGGTGCGGCAACCCTACCGCGCTGGCCGATCTCAAGGCCGGCGAGACCGTGGTGGACCTGGGCGCCGGCGCGGGCATCGACGTCTTTCTGGCGGCCAGAAAGGTGGGGGAGCAAGGCCGGGTCATCGGGGTGGACATGACCGAAGACATGGTGGCCAAGGGAATGCAACTGGCCCGGGAGCACGGCTTCGCCAACGTGGAGTTCCGCCTGGGGGAAATCGAGCGTCTGCCCCTGGCCCCCGATTCCGTGGACGTGATCATCAGCAACTGCGTGATCAACCTCACGGCCGACAAGCTGGCCAGTTTCCGAGAAATTCATCGGGTTCTGAAACCCGGCGGCCGCATCCTCATCTCGGACCTGGTGACCACGGAAGTCTTGCCGGAGGATGTGCGGCGCAGTTTTGCGGCCTGGGCCGACTGCCTGGCCGGGGCCCTGGAAAAAGAGGCTTATCTGGAGATTATCCGGCGAGCCGGCTTTGCCGAGGTCGGCGTGATCTCCGAATCCCCGTACGGAGCCCCGGAGTTGGACGCCCGCGTGCGGGGAAAAATTATCAGCGTCAAGGTTCGAGCCCGGAAGGAATAGTTGAAGTCAGGGGAATCAGGGGGCTAAGAAAATTTTGATCACCGACGTCCAGATACGTGTCAAGGGTATGATGCAAGCGGGAGCCTTCACCTGAATGGGCTGCCCCGACGCCGTGCGCGCTGAATTGCTGAATCTAACGGGTATCCTAGCCGTAACCTACCACCCCGGGCCGGATTTATTCGCGGTGCGGTTTGAATCAGTCCTGGTTGACCCGGAAACTATCTTTGCCACCATACGCATTGCGGGCCAAGTGATGGGGCGGGAATACCGGCCGGAAACCGCCCCGTCAAAAAGTTCCCTGGCTGAATAAAGCCCGCCCCGCGCCCCCTGAGCCTCCCTCCCCGAGCCCTGCATCCCCCTCAACAATGTCGCCCGGCCCCGGGGAATTATGTTATAATATCAAGATGGTTTACTTAGTAGGCGCCGGGCCCGGAGACCCGGGCTTGATCACGGTGAGGGGTCTGGAGGTCTTGCGCCGGGCCCAGGTAGTGGTCTATGACCAGTTGGCCAGCCCGGAGTTGCTCAAGGCAGCTCCCGCCGCGGCTGAACTCATCTACGTGGGCAAAAAGGCCGGCGACCATGCCGTGCCGCAGGAAGGCATCAACGATCTCCTGGTGGCCAGGGCCAAGGCCGGGCTCACGGTGGTGCGCCTCAAGGGCGGCGATCCCTTTGTCTTTGGGCGGGGCGGCGAAGAGGCCGAAGACCTGGCCGCGGCCGGCATTCCTTTCGAGATCATCCCCGGGGTGACCTCCGCGGTGGCGGTGCCCGCCTACGCCGGCATCCCGGTGACCCACCGCCGCTATACTACCCTGGTGACCTTCATCACCGGCCACGAAGACCCCGCCAAGGAGACCAGCACCATTCCCTGGGCCGCGTTGGGGCAAAACCCCGGCACCCTGGTCTTCCTCATGGGCGTGAAAAACCTGGCGGATAACTGCCGCCGCCTGGTGGAGGCGGGCCGGGCCCCGGAGACCCCCGCCGCGGTGATTGAAAAAGGCACCACCGTGTCCCAACGCACCGTCGCGGGAACTTTAGCCACCATCGCGGCCCGCGCCCAAGCAGCCGGCATCAAACCCCCGGCGGTCCTGGTGGTGGGCGGCGTGGTGGAACTGGCCGACACCTTAAAATGGTGGGAGAACCGCCCCCTGTGGGGCAAAAGCGTGGTGGTGACCCGCTCCAGGGACCAGGCCTCCCGCCTGGTGGAGGCCCTGGGTGCGGCCGGAGCCCGCTGTCTGGAGGTCCCCACTATTGAGATCGCGGACCCCGAGGATTGGTCGCCGGTAGACGCGGCGCTGCGGCATCTGGCCCGCTATGATTGGGTCATCTTCACCAGCGCCAACGGCGTCAAGGCCTTCATGGCGCGGCTGCTGGACCGGGGCTGGGATGCCCGGGCCCTGGGGCGCGCCAAGCTCGCGGCGATCGGCCCGGCCACGGGCGCGGCCTTAAAGGATTACGGCCTGCGGGCGGACGTGGTGCCCGACACCTTCCAGGCCGAGGGATTGCTGGAGGTCCTGACGCCCCAGATCCCTCAGGGGACCCAAATTCTCCTGGCCCGGGCCGAGCAGGCCCGGGACGTGCTGCCCGATGGCCTGAGCCTGCTGGGGGCCAAAGTTGACGTAGTGCCGGTGTATCGGGCCGTGCCGCCTGCGGCCGTGCCTCCCGAGGCCGCCGCGGCTATCGAGGCCGGCCAGGTGGATATTCTCACCTTCACCAGTTCCGCCACGGTGCACAACTTCGCGGGGCTGGTGGGGAAAGACCGGTTTAAGGAGTTAGCCGCGCACGCCACCGTGGCCAGTATCGGCCCCATCACCACGGCGACGCTTAAGGAATACGGCCTTACGCCCCAAATCGAGCCGGCCGCGTTCACCATCCCGGCCCTGGCCGCGGCGATTATTGCATATTTCCAAGAACGCTTACGGCCTTAGCTCCGAGAGGCTCGAGGTCTTCACGCCAGCCTGCCGCGGTAAACATGTGCGGTTCCCAGAAGCGCCCGTTGAAGCGATAACAGAATTCCGCCGGGCAACGGGGCAGGTGCTTAGGGCTGAGACCATGATGGCCCCGCTTCCCGGGTTTGGGAGCCCCGAAGTATAGCGTTTGCCATAAATTCATTCCACTTGCTGATTTTTAAATACCCCTAAATTCCCCTTTTTCAAAGGGAGATTTTTAGAGCAATTCCTTGTAGTTCCCCCCCTATGGAAAAGAGTTGGGTTGGAGGAATTTTTTATCCTCGGGGGCGAATATCTGCAGATCAAGTTTAGCCTTTGCCTGCACAGGCGAGACGCCTGGGCCACCGAAGATTGCCAGTCTATGAACGTCAACTTCGGGCTATTTCCGGCGCTGGAGGGGCGTATCCCCAAGAAACTGCGGGGGGCAGCCTATGCGGAGCGGGGGTTGGAGGCGTTGGAGGAGTGGATGGGGAGGGAGGACAGGAGTAGTGTAGGTGACAGTAACATTTAGAATAGTTTTAAACGCTTATTGCCTTAGCTCCAAAAAGGTAACGGTTTGTGCATTGAGACAGGCAGTGATCATCCGGTTAAACATTTGGGGTTCCCAGAAACGTCGATTGAAGCGGTAACAAAATTCTCCCAGATAACGGGGCAGGTGTTTGTCGCTGACACCATGATAGACTCCACGGATATTGCCTTTGACGTTGGCGATCAAGGTATGGACCCAGGGAAACAATCTCCCTGCATTTTTTCCCGAACCAGTCACGGTGGGGACATGAAAACTCGACTCGGAGTTCAAGACCCGATAGGCCTGCCAACCATCGGTCCGGGCCACCACCTCCGCTGCCAGGCAAGCCTGAGCCATCGCCTTAATTTCGTCGCCGCTTATCCTGGGTACCTGGCGCATGGCGGCAAACCGTGGCTTATTTCCCGGGGTTTCCACCGCCACCACGACCTTGGACTTACCCGCGGCGCCACGGCCACGTTTGCCTGGTTTGGGGCCGCCGACATAGGTATCATCCAGTTCGATCAGGCCAGCCAACTTGTAACCAGCATCACGCTCTGCCATGCCCTTGCGGATCTTATGTCCCATGACCCACACCGTTTTATAAGTCCGGATTTCCAAGATTCGTTGCAAAGACAACATGGAAGTGCCACTTTTCTGTCGCCCCATCAGGAAGATCATCCAGAACCATTTTCTCAGAGGTGTTCTGGTCTTATGAAAAATCGTGCCGGCCGTCAGCGAGGTCTGGTAACCACAAGCTTTGCAGGCATATAAATGACGCGTCCGATGAAAGTAAGCTCGGTCGTGCTGACAGCGAGGGCACCGATAACCTTGAGGCCAACGCAAGTCAAAAAGATGTTTCTGACAAGCTTTTTCGGTCCTAAACCGCTTTTGAAATGCCAGGAGACTCAGACCTTCCTGTTGCATAATATTTTCCCTATTTAGCTAATTATTTTAGTAAATTATAGATAATTTTGGGAGCATAAGCAATAAGCGTTTAGTTTTATTATTTTATTTCGGCTTCTAGTTGGTCAATAACTGAATCAATAACAGTAAATATCTCTTTATAAGGAGCCATAAAAAACTCTCTACTTGGGTTTATTCTATACTGTGATAATCTTTCATGAATCATTGTCTCAGCCTTAATGCAATCTGATACTTCCCATTCCTGAACAACTAAGAATTTATCGGGCGACCCTGTCGTGCGCGATAATTCATCAGAGCGCACATTAGTTGATTTGCGAGTCAACCCAATTTTAAAAATATCCTTGCCGTGTGCTGCTGACCTCATTACATAAATATAGCCCGCGTTTAATTTCATTTCATTTTCATCATAATTTCTTTCACGTGCAGCACGTATAACTCCGGGATCTCTATTAGTTTGAAACCAACTCAAAACCCTTTTAACCCATGTACGACCATGAATTGGGTTGCCATGTTTATCCCCCCCAATTTGATTATCTGGTAATCTTTTCCAATATCCTGATGTCTCAATATTAATGGGTGGTGCCTTATAATATGTATTGTTCGGGTGTTTTTCAACTAAATCACGCAAGACGGATATTCGGCGGTAGGTGATTCTTTCCTTAGGTCCTATTAGATTCTTTTTGTTTATCCACCTTGCTTTTTTAATATTTTCAAATAATTTCGTTGGATGTCTCTCGTCTACCACTAAATCAGCATAATTTTCAAAATACATTGGTAAGTGTAATGCCGTTTTGCATAGTTCGAAAACTATTTTATTCTGCTCTATTTGATTGATTGATTCCTCTAATATGCCTTCTAACTCAGGTTTTATAAATTTTCCGGTCACAATATCTAATAAACATACAACGTCATCAGTGATTGTTTGGTAAAAATCTCCACAATCTCTTAATATATAACGAGCATTTTGAGTCATATCTTCTAGATCAAAGCGTGAAACTACAATTGTTTGCCAAAAATTATTATTATTTAATAGAGGGACTGCCTCCCTTTCCCAATCTTCTGCCGGTTTCAAATCTTCTTTACCAGGTATTGGTATAGATTGCATAACTTTATTTCGTAATTCTTTTGTTTTTTCTTTTAAATCTATTTTTTCTCCACCTAAAAGAATAATGCTTATTTCTGATTGAAAACGAACTAACGATACTCCACCAATACCGAATTCAGACCCATTATCCATTGAAAAAGTGATTTCATCAGGATTGTTGATTGCATGATATGAATAGATAACCCCTTCATCTAAATAATCAACTGCGGCTTTAGTATTTACACCAGCAGATTTAGAAGTAAAATAATCTAAAAACTCAACAAAAGATATGAGTTGATCAATTTCATCTCTTGTAACCGTTCAGTTCCCCTTCTGAGAGGGGACAAATTATTTTGAAATTAATGGAAAAAATGCATAAGGGCTAGTTATTTTGTGAAAAATGGTGTATCCAAGGTCTTGTGGAACCAAGACC
>JALNYP010000068.1 GCA_023229795.1 Syntrophobacterales bacterium | reverse complement strand
GTTAAGGTCACACGATATCGTGGCTTCATGGCAAATCCCTCCCCCAAGGAATTTGCCCTAATTATACCGCATTATACGAAATTAGCAATGTTACATGGTACTAGCTAGTTTTAAAAATTATTAAAATTGGGACAAATGTTCAGATAATTGAATTTATTTCCTCCCTGTAACCAACAATATCCCCGCAGGGATGGCCGCCTCATGCGATTTTACGCCGTAAGAGCGGATCATTCGGTTGACCATACCTGACAGGGTTCCAGGGGCGTTTGCAAGATTGGACAATCCCACTCCACCTGTTGGACATTCCTGGAAGGCCAATCTCCAATTTTAGGGCAGCCGGGCTCCCTAACCTGCAACCATCTGACTGACAGGTTCGGTTTCCCGGGTCTGCTGGCAATGAGAAGGTTGAAGAGTAGTTAATCAGCCATTCCCCATTGGTTATAAACAACGGCAGGGTCAGAGACGGCCTTGCCCTTTTTCGACCGATAGCGAATAGATTGCCACAACAAACTTGTTAAGAAATATCAATTAATTGCAGATATGATCTGGATAATGAAAGGTGGTGTTGGTGAGGGGCAGTTCTGGAAAAATCAAAAATGAAGGTTGTCAGATGATATTAATGGAGAGGTTGTCTGGTCAAGGTTTGACCATGGCAAATTATTCCCTGGTCTAACCTAAGGCTCGGAGGAGGAGATAGAGGCTCCTTAAGAAAAACCCCTCACCTCTTCCCCCGATATCCGATTGATCAAACTCAGGCGTTCTCGGCAACCACTTCCACCGTGATCGTGGCTTTGACTTCCGGGGCCAGGCGGATGGCAACTTCGTAGCTCCCCAGTTGCTTGATGGGTTCAGCCAGTTCCACCCACTTCTTATCCACCTCGTATCCCTGGCTCTCCAAAGCCTCGGCGATCATGCCCGCAGTGACGGAGCCATAGAGGCGCTCTTCTTCGCCCACCCGCTGCGCGATGGTGACCCCGACGCCTTCCAGGTGGGCCACCTTGCCCATCGCGGCTTCCTGGACCTTGGCCTGGGCTTGGGCGTACTTGACTTTGGCCTGCTCCACTTTAGCCAGGTTGCCCGGGCTCGCTTCCAGGGCTTTGCCCTGGGGAATCAGGAAATTGCGGGCATAGCCCTTGGCCACGTCCACGATGGCTCCCATGGAGCCCAGGGCGCTGATATCTTCCGACAAGATGACCTTCAAAGTAACGTCCTCCTCAAGCATCCTTGGGCTGATGGTGCAGGCGGCGAAAATCCAGCCACAGGTCCATCAACCCGAGGGTGATGATCAAGAAAAAAAACGGGTTCAGGAACAGCAAGGGGTAGCCGATAAGCCGCAACGGCCGCGGCAGCCCCAGGCGGTTAAACCAATTGGCCACCACCGCCACTCCCTGGGAAAAATAGAACACGCCCAGCACCATGAGCAGGTTCATGCCTACAAGGCGGACCGCGGTTACCGGCACCAGCAGGAGAAATCCCGACCCCACCAGCACGAAAATCAGCCACTCGGGAGCCGTCCATTGATACATCGGCTGCCCCGAAGCGCCCCATCCCAGGAACGAGGCGATCTGCCGGGCCAGGACCACGTTCAGCCACGCCACCAGGGCCATATTGGTGACTATCAACCCCGGCAGGAGGCGTTGCAGCAGGCTCTGCACCTCTTCCGGAGCGATCCCCGGAATCAGAGGGCCGGGGGAACTGCCGGCATCGCCCAAGACCTTGCGGACCGTGTCCATGACCTCGGCGGTTTTTTGAGCCAGCAAATCCTGCGCGGGTATCCCCTGAAAAAAGGCCTGCCCCAAAAAAATCAGCACGGCGATGACGTTCAAGGCCACCATCGTGATGATAATGGCCCGCGGCGCCGACATTCCCCGGGCTTGCAGGGCGACCAGCAGGACGCCCATGGCCAGCAAATTAAGGAAACCCAGGTTATGCCAGATGGCGGCCAGGACGGGATTCGGCGCGAAGAGGACGACCGCCGCGGCCAAAGCCAGTCCCAGAGCAGCCCATGCTCCCAAACGCCGGCCCGCCACCAGCACCGGCAAAGGTGTTAGAATGCCGACCAGCAGGTAAGCCAGAGGATTAACCTGGGCCCCGATGAACCCCACCAAGAGGGCGCTCAGGCAGAGGAACCAGATGGAGAGACCTCGGCCCACGGCTTACCATTCACCTCAGCCCTTACATGGGCGGCGACAGCGGAACATAGGGGATCAAGGCCAACAACCGCGCCTGCTTGATGGCCCTGGTGACCCGCCGCTGATGGCGGGCGCAGTTCCCCGAGATACGCCGGGGAATGATCTTGCCCCGCTCGGTGATGAACTGTCTCAGGGTGTTGGCATCTTTATAATCAATGGGCAGGTTGGCATCCACGCAAAAACGGCAGACCTTGCGGCGGACGTAAAATTGTTTCCGTTTACGGCGAGGCATTACAGGCACCGGCTAATCCTCCTTGGCTTCGGCTGCGGGTTCTTCGGGCGCGACGACGGCGACAGGGGCTTCAGCACTTTCAGCCACCGCGGCGACTTCGGGCTCGGGAGGCGGCGCGGCCGCCTTAGCCTTGGCGGCGATCTCGGCCTGCAGGGCCTCCAGGTTCACTTTGTCAGATTTCTTGGTGGTGAGGAAGCGGATAATGCGGTCGTCGATCCGGTAGTTGCGTTCCAACTCCTTGACCGTCTCGGGCGTGCCGGCAAAATCGGCTAACACATAAAAACCCCGGGTGGTAGCCTTGATTTTGAAGGACAGCTTGCGGCGGCCCCACTCTTCAACGCCCACCACGGTTCCACCTTGGGAGGAGATAATCCGGGAAAATTTGTCGATGGCGGACTTTACTTCTTCATCCGGGAGGTCGCCATTCACCACCCAGACCGATTCATAGCGGCGCATTCTTGCTCCTTATGGTCTTTGGCCCTGGCGCACTAAGGCCCAGGGCAAGGAGAGGTAAAAATAATTTATAGCAGAATGCAAAAGGCTTGTCAATGATGCCGGGAAGAGGGTAGTGTATCAGAATGAAAACCTCTCAAATAAAAAAAGCGGCCCGAAGGCCGCTAGCTACCGTTAACTTTCGTGTTTGGTCTTACCTTTTGGCGCTTTTTTAGGCGTCTCAATTTTAAATATTGGGACTGTTAAAAGTGGAATGATGATGCCAGGGAAGCCACATCTGATAGTAAGAGCATAAGCCTGTTCTCTTAGATATGGATACAAAATTATAGGAGCATTGCGGTTTGCAAAATCTTCAATATTCGACTTTTTAAATCTAGTTTCATCAACCTTAAAAATGCCACTCATGGCAACCGTCATGTCAAAAGGGTTTTCCTGTCCTTCTTTTCCTTTGATTTCTAGTTTGATGCCAACCTGAATAATTTGGTTTTCTTCATCATATTCAGAGTGACCAGTACGTAGATTAAACTCACCTGAATCTGATTTCAAATCAACAGCTTGAGGGTGTTTTTTAACCTTTATAGACAACTCCTCAATATTAAGAGAAATTAGTTGTATCGGATGAGGAGAAATATTGAAATCTTTCTTTTCCGGCATTGTATAACCTACGCAGCTAATTTATATCCATAATTATCAGCAATATGACTTTCTGATTTAACGCCAATATTGTATTCATGAGTTAAGTTATATATATTTTTTGATTCATAAATCAGTGGCAAGTCCATTATTGCGATAGACTTAACAGTATTATATATATCAACAGGAGAAAAATCTTCATCCAAGAATGGGCATTCGATGTTTTTGTATAGTTCATATTCAGTATCCATCAAAAAACGATCCCAATCTTCACCCGTTAGCCCGTCTAGGAAAGAATCCATCTGAGCTACTTTTTCTTCATAAGTCATCTCATTAAATGATTTTTTGTTCATCGAATTACTCCCTCATACACCAGAGACATTTCCATAATTGAGTTATTATTCCGCACGCAAATAATTAGCTCAACATCATGAAAACCTTCTGGCTCCCCTTTAGGAAACAGTCCTCGTATTGTATCTACGTTATACATAATTCCGCATGTATGTATAACATAAGCGGTAGTTACAGATGTTAACCCTTTTTCTTTTATTAATTTTTTTTTAAGCTTTATAAGCAACTTAATGTTATTAGGATCGGTTATGTCGAGACAACTGCCTAAATTTATAACTGCCTTTATGACGCCTATTTCGCCAACTTTGAACCTATTCTCTGCCCATGTGATGGCGCGGGACAAGGCAGATTCAAAGAAATAAATACCTTTTCCCAAGTATGGACGATCACCACTTTTGTAGGACGAATGATGAAATTTTTTCTCTCTAATTATTTTCTTGGCTACATCTAATTTAGTTCCGTGGTAAGCCTCTGGAACAATTTTGTGAATATATTTAATTTCAGAGGGGGTCATATTTCAAATAATGCAATAAATATACCAAACTTAAGACTTGAAAGTGTGTCTTGTGAAAAAATTCATTAGCACCTTTTATCACCTTTTGCGCGCAACTGTCAATATATAAAATAACCTCTATTCTCCCATCGTCAATTGCTAATGGGGTAATTCCCTCCACCAGGGTGGGGAATTTTGTAATATAATTAATCGGCTCAATAGGCCAGAAAGGTTAATTCTCCTGACTCAAGAGTATTTATTGGATTATAAGGAAAATTGATATACTGAGATATCCTGATTTTTGGGTTCCGAATCCCTGAATCGCCTTCATATATTTTATCTTATATAGACATAATATCAAGCAGGATAGGCAAAACCCCAGCCCGACCGAATTAGGACACTACCGAGACGGGAGCCCGGGAATTCTCCGCCTGAACGGATAATCCCGGGCTCCTCCGGAGTCGCAGGGCTACTGCACGGTGAAATACGCGTCGCGTTGGTTGCTCCCGTAGGAGCTCATCACCTTGCTGGTGACGGTGTAGTTGCCCGGGGTGGCGTTGCTGGGCAGAGCGTAATTGATGTTATCGGTATAGCTACCGTTGGCATTGGACACCGTAGTCTGGTAAGGCGAGCCCACCATTTGTCCATTAAGCCGGACTTCCCGCACCAGGGTGACGGAAACCGGGGTGTTGGCCGGGGTCAGGATGGTGTAATTCATGCTCAGATTGACCTGCTGGCCCGCCCGGACGGTGGACGGGGTGGCGCTGACGCTATCGATGGACACCACGTTGCCCTGGCCCTGGTAATTATAGGCCTGGGCCGCGGCCTGGGCCGAGCGGGTCTCGCTGTTGCGGTGCTCGGCATAGAGGTAGCCGCCCACCCCGCCCAGCACGCCTCCGGCCGCGGCGCCCACCCAGGCGCCCGTAGCCGGGGAACCGACCGCCGCCCCGATAATGGAGCCGATAGCCGCGCCGGTGGCCGCCCCGCCTAACGCGCCGGCGCCGGCAGACCGGCCCGGATCATAATAGCCGCTGTCGGTGGCGCAGCCAGCCAGGGACACGGCAAAGATAACTACTAACGCAACCGCCAATAATTTCCGGGTCATTTCTTCTCCCTCCTTCAGCAGTGCCGTTCGAGACAGAATCTTAGCTCTTGGCCAGAGAATATCGGCTATTTTCCAGCATTACTTGTTTATGAATAAGTCTTCTCAGTCCACAATGCAAGGATTCGAGAGCCATTTATCCGGTTAGCGGTCCGGCTCAAACCTCCCGGCCCACCGACAGGCGCACCTGGTCCAGAATGCCGTTAATGAAGCCCCCAGAGGCCTCGCTGCCATAGCGCTTGGCCATTTCCACGGCCTCGTTGATCACCACTTTGGGCGGGATTTGGGGTTGATACAGGAGTTCATAGATGGCCAGCCGGAGCAGGTTGCGGTCCACGATGGTCATGCGCTCCAGGCGCCAGTGCTCGGAGAAGCGCACGATAAAGGCGTCAAGTTCGTCCAGGTGGGAGGCCACCCCGGCCACCAATTCCTGCAAATAAGCGGGGGTTGATCCTTCGGTTTGGAAATGGCTCCAGAAACGCTCCACGGCCTCGGGCGCCCATTGCCCGGAAAACTCGGCCTGATAGAGAAATTGCAGAGCCCATTCCCGGCAGCGGCTACGGGAATACACCGCCAACCGGTCAGGCCCCCAACTCTTTTAAGAGATTAACCATTTCGATGGCGGCCTCGGCCGCGGCAAAACCTTTATTGCCCGCCTTGCTGCCGGCCCGCTCGATGGCCTGTTCCAGGCTGTCGGTAGTCAGGATGCCGAAGCCGATAGGCACGCCGCTGTCCAGGGAGACCTGAGCGATGCCCTTGCTCACTTCCGCGGCGACGTAATCGAAATGCGGCGTGGAGCCCCGGATCACCGCGCCCAGGCAGATGACGCCGTCATAAGACCCGGTTTTCGCCAGGCGCTGGGCCACCAGGGGAATCTCCCAGGCCCCCGGCACCCGCGTTATCGTCAGATGATCCTCGGACACACCCTGGCGTCGCAGGCAATCCAGTGCCCCTTCCAGCAGGCGCTCGGTGATAAAGGAATTGAAACGGCTTACTATCAGGGCGAATTTAAGGCCGGTCGCTACAAGCTTGCCTTCGATGCTTCGCATTGAATCCCCCTAAGGTACAGTTTTGGGTTCGGGGTTTTGGGTTCTGGGTTGGATCCAGCTCTCATAACCTCATTCTTTTAACTGCTTAACTGGCTCATGACCATTTTATAAATTTGCTGGTTGGATTTTGGTCCCGGAACCCAGAACCCAAAACCCAGAACCCGCCTTTACACCATCTTCAGCAGGTGCCCCATCTTCTGGCACTTGGTCTTGAGATAGTTGCGATTAACCCGATTGGGGGGAATCTCCAGGGCTACCCGTTCCACCATGGTAAGGCCGTAGCCTTCCAGGCCGATGATTTTCTTGGGGTTATTGGTCATGAGGCGCATCTTGCGCACCCCCAGGTCCCGCAAAATCTGGGCCCCGATGCCGTAATCCCGCAGATCCGCCTTGAACCCCAGGGCTTCGTTGGCCTCCACCGTGTCCGCGCCGTGGTCCTGGAGCTCGTAAGCCCTGAGCTTATTGACCAGGCCGATGCCCCGGCCTTCCTGGTGCATGTAGAGGATGACGCCCTGGCCTTCGCACTGCACCCGCTCCATGGCGGCTTCCAACTGATCGCCGCAGTCGCAGCGCAAGGAGTGGAACACATCGCCGGTGACGCATTCGGAGTGGACCCGGACCAGGATTCCCTCCTCGGGGTTGATCTCGCCCTTCACCAGGGCCACGTGCTGGTTGTCATCCACATCGTTATCATAGGCAATGGCGGTGAAATCCCCGAAGTAGGTGGGCAGCTTGACAGTGGCCCGGCGGTGGACAAAGGACTCGTGCCGCAGCCGGTGCTCTACCAGGTCGGCGATGGTGGCAATCTTGATATTGTGTTCGGCCGCAAATTTTTCCAGATCCGGCATCCGGGCCATGGTGCCGTCGTCTTTCATGATTTCGCAGATAACCGCGGCGCCTTTCAACCCGGCCAGGCGGGCCAGGTCCACGGAACCCTCGGTCTGGCCGGTGCGCACCAGGACCCCGCCTTTGCGGGCCCGGATGGGAAAGACGTGTCCCGGGCTCACCAGGTCTTCCGGCTTGGCATTCTCGGCCACCGCGGTAAGGATGGTGGTGGCCCGGTCCGCGGCCGAAATCCCGGTGGTAACGCCGCGCCGGGCCTCAATGGAGACGGTGAAGGCCGTCTTGAAGCCCGACTGGTTATCCCGCACCATTTGAGGCAGCTGCAGGCGGTCGATGGTGTCCGAACCCAGAGCCAGACAGACAAGGCCCCGGCCGTAACGGGCCATAAAATTGATGGCCTCGGGGGTCACCCGCTCCGCGGCCAAAGTGAGGTCGCCTTCGTTTTCCCGGTCTTCGTCGTCCACCAGGATGATCATCTTACCCTGGCGGATATCTTCGATGGCTTCTTCTATGGATGCTACCGACATGTTTGAATTCCTGTTTTTGTTTTCGGTTTTGCGGTTTTTGATTCAGTTGTGGTTCTCTTTGGCTGAAAGTTGACCGCTGATCGCTGAAAGCTGCTCCTACAAAAACCCGTGCCGGGCTAGCAGATCCGGGGTGACCCCCTCCCCTGCCCCCTCAGGCGCGTCGCGGTCCAGCAGCCGGGCCACGTATTTACCGATTATATCCATCTCCAGGTTGACCCGATCGCCGACCTTGAGGGCGGCCAGAGTGGTCGCTTGGGCGGTATGAGGAATGAGGTTCACCGTAAAGGTGTTTCCCTGGCAGGAGTTCACGGTCAAAGAGACCCCGTCGATGGCGATGGAGCCCTTCTCGATGACCAATCGGCTCAAGGACCCGGGCATCTCGAACTGCAGATGGAGGTGGGCCGGCCCGGGCCGGCGTTCCCGGACTACCCCGATCCCGTCCACGTGCCCGGTGACCAGATGTCCGCCCAGGCGGTCTCCCAGCCTCAGAGACCTTTCTAAGTTTACCCGGTCTCCCACCTTTTTCAAGGGGAAAGTGGTGCGGGCCAGGGTCTCGGGCGAGACCTCGAAGCTGGCCCGGGGCGGCGTGATCGCCACCGCGGTGAGGCAGGCCCCGCTGACCGCCACCGATTCCCCCAGGGTGAGTTCTCCGGCGGGAAACGAGGTCTTGAGGGTGAGGCGCAGCCCTTCGGCCATGGAGTTCAGGCCGTCGATCTCGCCGACGCCCTCCACCAACCCGGTAAACATCCTGGCTTATCCTTTAAGAGGTGAATTATCCTATGATTTTACACTAATGGCGCGGATAAGCAAACGCCTTTCCCACAAAAAAGGCGGCGTCCGTAGGACGCCGCCCCAAGATCATCTCATAAGCAAATGCTGCCCAAGCGCCTCGCCCGTGCAGACGCAGGCTAAAGCCTGCGGCTACCCCTGGCCGAAGCGCAGCACCGGCTTGATGGTGTCGCCGCGCCTGGCCTCGGCGATGGCCCGGTTGATCTCGCTGAAGTCATAGAATTTCACCAGGCGATCAAAGGGAAACTGCCCGGCCTGATAGAGCCCAATCAGTCTGGGAATAAAGTCCTGCGGCACGGCATCGCCCTGGATAATGCCGAGGGTTTTCCGCCCCTCGGGGAGCGAGGAGGAGCCGTTCGGCCTGGCAATGAGCGCCATGGCGCCCTGCGGATTCAGCACCTCCAGGCCCACCTGGTACAGGCTGGCCGCGCCGGTGATTTCCAGGACATAATCCACGCCGCGGCCGGTGATGGCCTTGAGGCGGGCGGCCACATCTTCTTTGCTGCTGTCGATTGCGTGGGTGGCGCCCAACTCCAGAGCGAGCTTGAGCCTCGCCGGGACGAGGTCTACCCCGATGATCGGGTCGGCGCCGACCAGGCGGGCCGCCATGACCGCGGCCAGGCCCACCGCGCCGGTGCCGAAGATGGCGATGCTGGCCCCCTTAGGGACCTGCAAGGAATTCAGCACGGTGCCGGCGCCGGTCTGGAAGCCGCACCCCAGCGGAGCCAGGAGCTCCAGAGGCAAGTCTTTGGGGACCTGGACGAGGTTTCTGGCGGTAGCCAGGCTATGGGTGGCAAAGGAAGACTGGCCGAAGAAGTGTCCTTGTACGCCGCTGCGCGCCAAGGCATTGCTGCCGTCCAGGCGGGCAAAACCGAAGTTCGCCTCCCAGAAGCGCTCGCACCGCACCGGGCGCCCTTGCCGGCAGGGGCGGCACTGGCCGCAGGACTGGTAGGAAAGCACGACATGATCGCCGGGCCGGACAGTGTCCAGGTCCTTACCGACCTCTTCGACCACGCCCGCCCCCTCGTGGCCCAGCACGACCGGCGGTCCGTCCCAGTCATCCAAGAAGTCGATATCGGTGTGGCAAATGCCCGTGGCTTGAAGGCGCACCAGGACTTCGTCGTCCCGCGGCCCTTCCAGTTCGAGCGTCTCGATCTGCAAACCATCGCGCCCGCGCAGCACAGCCGCCTGAATTTCATGGACTTTTGCGGCACCGTTGGTCAAGGTTTAGCTCCCGTGGGATAATCTGAGAAAAAAGGCCGCGATTTGGGACTCTTTGCGGGTGACCAGAAAGCGGCCGAGCACTGACATATCCGATTGAATTGCGGCACGATACACGGCCGGAAGGTCGCCCCTTTGATTAGGCGCTCGGCCTTCCGGGCCAGAGGAATCACATGATGCCTGACCCAGGTTCTTTACCCTTATTAAATTATTTGTTTTTCCTTATTTCCAAGGCCGGGCCTGGCGCTGCCCATTTACGGAGTTGCCGGTTCACACCCTTTCGGACACTGTTTTCATTTCCAGAAAGAGCCGCAGATAATCCGGGCCTCCGGCCTTGGCGTTGGAGCCCGACATCTTGAAGCCGCCGAAAGGCTGCACCCCCACCAGAGCTCCGGTAATCTTGCGGTTGAGATAGAGATTGCCCACGTTAAATTCCCGTTTGGCCCGCTCCAGGCGGTCCCGGTCCCGGCTGAACAACCCGCCCGTCAAGCCGTATTCGGTGCCGTTAAAGATCCGCACCGCCTCATCGAAGTTCGCAGCGCGGATCACTGCCAGCACCGGGCCGAAAATTTCATGCTGCGCCAGCCGCGCTTCCGGGGGCACCTCAGCAAAGACCGTGGGCTCAAGGTAATAACCGCCGTCGCGATCCACGGCCCGGCCCCCGATGACCAGTTGGGCCTCCCGTTTTCCGGCTTCGATGTCGCGGAGAATCATTTTATGCTGGGTCTCGGAAATCACTGCCGCCACCGGGTAGTTTTCTTCCGCGGGCCCGACCTGGATAGCTTTGACCGCCGCCACCAGGCGCTCCAGGACCTCGGCATAAACCTCGGCCAACACAATGAGGCGGGACGCGGCCGAGCACTTTTGGCCTTGATAGCCAAAGGCGCTCCCGACCACCGCGGGAATCGCGGCGTCGAGGTCGGCGGTCTCGTCGATCACCACCGCATCCTTGCCGCCCAGTTCCGTAAATACCCGCTTCAGCCATTGCTGCCCCGGATGAATCTGGGCCGCCCGGGCCGTAATCCGCACCCCCACCTCCCGGGAGCCGGTGAAGTTGATAAAGCGGGTCCGGCTATGGTCCACCAGGTAATCGCCCACGGCGCGGCCCAGGCCTGGCAGAAAGTTGATGACACCAGGGGGGAAGCCGGCGGACTCGACTGCTTCCATAAAGACCGAGGCCACCAGAGGAGTGTACGACGAGGGCTTGATCACCACGGTATTGCCCGCGGCCACCGGGCCGGCGGCCATCCCCACCAGGATGGCCAGAGGAAAGTTCCAGGGCGGCAGGACCACCCCGGCCCCCAGGGGCTGCAGCCAGGACTGGTTGATTTCCCCGGGAAAGGCATGGATCGGCAAAGGTTTGGCGAATTCCAGGGCCTGGCGAGCGTAATATTCACAAAAATCGATGGCTTCAGCCACGTCGGCTTCGGCCTCAGTCCAGTTTTTCGAGGCCTCCAGAGTTTCCCAGGCGGCGAATTCGAGCTTGCGGCGACGCATTTCCGCAGCCAATTTAACCAAAACCGCAGCCCGGTCCTCGGCCCGGCGCCGCGCCCAACCCGGAAAAGCCTGCCAGGCCGCGTCCAGGGCCAGGTCCGCCTGTGCGGGAGCGGCCGCGGCCACGGTGCCCAGGATCTCGGACGGTTTGGCCGGATTGAGGCTCATGAGCCGCTCGCCGGTATCCACCTTTTCACCCTTGATGACGAGGGGCCGGTGGCTGCCCAACTGCCGGCGCACGTGGGCCAGCGCTTCCAGATAGGCGGCCGCGTGCGCCGGGTCGCTAAAATCGGTATAGGGTTCGTTGGCAAAGGGCGGGAACATGGCGGTATCTCCGTTAATCCGATTTAACAAGAAATCTTTCTCTCCTCTCCAACTCCGCTTTCCGAAACTCTTCATTACCCGTAAGTTGTTTCGCCTGGTGGCACAGCCTTTCCAGGCTGTGCGAAAATCCAGCCCAGGCTAGAAAGCCTGGGCCACCAAAACCTCTTTCGAATCGCCTTAGGTGAGCCCGCCTTACCACGGGGCAAATTAAATCACCAACTCCTCCGGGGCCAGCCGGCGATTCTTCAGGCCTAGGTCACCGACCTGGAAAGGCCGGCCGTCGCCCAGTTCCACCCGGTCCATCCCGAAGTACAGGCCCGCGGCGATTCTCCCCAGGGCATCGGCTTTCATGATGCCGCTGCCGCTGTCGCCTCCGACGATGATGGCCCCGCCGACCCGGTCCACAATCGGATGGCTGTCGGCCGGATGGTCGGCATAGTGCCCGGCCCAGGCGTACTCCGGCGCGGCCCCCTGAAAAGGCGGGAAGTATTCTTCTATCTGGGGCCGAATCCGCTGCACGAAAAAGTCCCGCTCCGCCTCTGGTTGATCCTCCAGGCCGGGAGGCTGGTCCGGATTGGCAAATCCTAGAATAAAGGCGGCAGTGGCCGGTCTCAGATAGGCGTCACCGGGCAGGATGGTAAAGGGCAGCAGGTTATGGGCACTAAAACCCTTAGTGTGGAGGAGTTGGCGCAACGGACCTTCTTTGGCGCTGATCGAAAACAATTGCCTCTTCCTGGGCACCACGGGAGCCTGAAGCCCGGCCAGGCGCAGGGTCGCCCCCATCCAGACCCCGGCGGCAACCACCACGGTGCCTTCCAGAATTTGTTCCCCCACTTTGACCCCGAAAATCAGACCCTCGCGGTTCCTAGTGAATCCGGTCACCTCAGCGCCGTACACCAATCTCCCCCCTGACGCCATGATTCCTTTTTCGTAAAACCGACACAGCAGGTTGGGATTCAGGATGCCGCAATTGCGGCCCAGGATGCCGTGGACCATGGACCCGGCGCGCATTTCAGGGAGAAGCTTCCTAAGCTGCTGAGGCTCCAGGGTCTCAAATTCCACGCCGGCCCGGGCCATGGCGTCCAGACTTGCCCGGGATTGCCGCATCTGCTCCGCCGTCTTCAGCCACAGGTAGCCGATCCGCTTAAGGCCTATATCGGTCTCCTTCTGGATCTGCTCGTAAACCGCGATACTGCCCTGACTAAGGCGGCGATTCAGCTCGGAGGAGAACATATCACGATAGGCCGCGGCGCTCCTGGCGGTATTGCCCCGACCCGCGCCTTGGAGCCGGTCGATCACCAGGAGGTCCCGGCGACCGCTCTTAAGAAGATGATAGGCGCTCGCCAAGCCCAGGATGCCGGCTCCGATCACGATGATTTTAGGATCGCCGGCCATATCAGGCCCCTGGATAGGCCATCTTATAGGGATCGACCAGACGATCGAAATCTTCCGCAGAGATGTAGCCGAGCTGCAGCGCGGCTTCCCTGAGGGTCAGCCCCTGGTTATGCGCCAGATGGGCAATCTCGGCCGCCCGGTCATAACCGAGGCGGGGGGTCAGGGCCGTGACCAGCATCAGGGAGCGGCGCAGGTTGTCGTCAATCCGAGCTTTATCGGGTTTCAGGCCCTTCACGAGAAAGTTGGTGAAGTTACGGCAACTGTCGGAAAGAATTTTGATGGACTGGATCACATTAAAGATCATCAATGGCGCGTAAACATTCAGTTCCAGGTAGCCGCCGGCCCCGCCGAAGGCCACCGCGGCATCGTAACCCATCACCTGCACGGCCACCATGGCCAGGGCTTCGCACTGGGTCGGATTGACCTTGCCGGGCATGATCGTTGACCCCGGCTCGTTGGCAGGAATCTCCAGTTCGTGCAGGCCGGCCCGGGGGCCGCTGGCCAGCAGCCGGATATCATTGGCAATCCGGTACAAGGAGACCGCCAGGGTCTTGAGAACCGCACTAGCCATGACCAAGGCATCGTGGGCTTGCAAGGCGGTGAACTTGTTGGGCGCCGCCACAAAGGGCAGCCCGGTGAGGTCGGCCAGGCGCCGGGCGGCCAGGTTCCCAAACTCTTTGGGCGCGTTAAGGCCCGTGCCCACTGCGGTGCCGCCGATGGCCAGGCGATAGAGCCCGGGCAAGGCCAGCTCAATTCTCTCCAGGTTGTCGTCCAATCGCCCCACGTAGCCGGAAAATTCCTGGCCCAAGGTCAGAGGCACCGCGTCCATCATGTGGGTCCGGCCGATCTTGACCAGGCCGGCCCAGGCCTTGGCCTTCTCATCCAAGGCGTCCCGCATTTTCTTAACCTGAGGCACCAGACGCACCTGGATGGCGGTGGCCGCGGCAATATACATGGCGGAAGGAAAGATGTCGTTGGTGGATTGCGACAGATTGACGTGATCGTTGGGGTGAATCGGGTCCTTGCTCCCCAGGACCCCGCCCGCCAACTCAATGGCCCGGTTGGCGATCACTTCGTTGACGTTCATATTGCACTGCGAGCCGCTGCCGGTCATCCAGACGTGGAGGGGGAAATTGCCCTCTAGTTTGCCCGCGATGACTTCCTCGGCGGCCTGCACGATTAATTTCGCCTTATCCTCCGGCAGTTTGTCCAGTTCATGGTTGGCCAGAGCCGCGGCCTTTTTGATGAGGGCTAAGGCCTTGATCACCTCCGGGGGCATCAAGTCGTCGCCGATGGAGAAATGGATAAGCGACCGCTGGGTTCCCGCCCCCCAATAGCGGTCCGCCGGGACCTCAATTTCCCCCAGACTGTCTCTTTCCCGCCTCGTTTTCCCCTGTTCAGGCCCCATACGGCCTCTCCGTCAAAGCTTTATACCTACTTCTCAGGCTCACCTTCCCAGACACGGTCTCATGAATATGTTGCTATCCGGGCAGCTTGGCCGCCAGCACGTCGATTTTCTTAATCTCAGGGGGCTGGGAAAAAAGCTCGGAAGCTCTCGCCATGAGCGCCGCCGCGACTTTTCCTGAGAGGTGTGCCTGCCGACCCGCTTCATCAGGGAAGGCGTCGAAGATGGCAAACGTAGATGGTCCCAGGCGCAGGGCGAACCAGGCGCTCGTCGCCGGTTCCTGCTGGACCACGGATAACCCCTCGCGTAAAAACTTTTCCACGTCCGCCTCTTTCCCCGGTTTGGCCTCCAGATGGACATATAAGGCTACCTTAACCATGCCTTCCTCCTTTTGTACATCTTTTATCTCCTCGCCAGTTTGGCGCGCCTTACCTATCCCTGCACTTCATCTCGGATGGCTGGGTCAGATGCTCCAGTTTCCCGGTGAGCTTGGTGTTCTCCGAGTAATCCACCGGGCAGGCGATCACGGATACGGTATGGTCGGCTATCGCCTGCTTAAGCGTCGGCAACAGCTCGTCCGCAGCCCGGATCAGGTAGCCTTTGGCCCCAAAGCTCTCGGCGTATTGCACAAAGTCGGGATTGTTGAAGTCCACGTGGGAAGAACGTCCCAGCTTCATGTCCATCTTCCACTTGATCAGGCCATAGCTGCCGTCCACCCAGACCAGAATGACGAACGGGATGTCTTCCCTCAACGCGGTTTCGATTTCTTGGGAGTTCATTAAGAAACCGCCGTCTCCCGTGACCGCCAACACCTTTTGCCGGGGATTGGCCAGCTTGACCCCCAGCGCCCCGGGCACGGCAAACCCCATAGTGGACAGCCCATTGGAGACCAGGCAGGTGTTGGGCCGATAGCTGGGATAAAGCCGCGCCATCCACATCTTGACTGCGCCGCTGTCCACCAGGACAATGTCCTCCCGGCCCAGCGCGGCGCGCGTATCCGCCACCAGGCGCTGCGGTTTCACCGGATAAGAGGCATCCCGCCGCCCCTCTTCCAGTTCCTCCCTGAGCTGACAGCGGATTTGCCGGTCGGTGTCAATCAACCCGGGTTTGGGGGAAACTTGGGCGGCCAGGGCGTCCAGCGCCGCGGGAATGTCCCCCACCACATCCACCGTCACGTTATAATTGGCGTCCACCACGGCCGGAAAGCGATGCAGGTGAATGATGCGCTTGTCTGCCTGGGGGTTGATGCGCATCGGCGCGAATTCCTGCAATTCATAGCCGACGCTGATAATCACATCGGCCTGATCGAAGCCGAAGTTGACATAGTCGTGCACCATGAAACCCATGGTCCCCAGCGCGTTGGGGTGGTCGTCCGGAAAGACGCCCTTGCCGTGGAAGGTAGTAGCCACCGGAATCCGGAGTTTTTCTGAGAAGCGGATCAAGGCTTCCTGGGCCTGGTGGCGAGCCGCCCCGTGTCCGGCCAGGATAATGGGGGTTTGCGCCGACTCCAACACTCTGGCGGCGTGGGCGACCTGCGCGGGTGAGGGCGCATCGGCATGCGCCGGATATACGGGCAGGGGCTGCATCTCCGGCAAGACCGGCATAATTTCCACATCCTGGGGGATAGCCAGAAAGACCGCGCCGGGGCGCTCAGTCTGGGCGATATGGAAAGAGTTGCGGATCATCTCGGGGACGGCCTGGGGCGTGAGGAGGGTGTCGGACCACTTGGTCACCGGCTTGAACATGGACACCAGGTCCACCACCTGGTGCGTCTCCTTGTAGATCCGGCCCAGGCCCACCTGGGCGCTGATGGCCACTAAGGGCGCGCTGTCGGTGTGGGCGTCCGCGACCCCCAGCAGCAGATTGATGGCCCCGGGCCCCAGCGTGGCGAGGCAGACCCCCGCTTTGCCGGTAACCCGGCCATACATGTCGGCCATGAAGGCCCCGCCCTGTTCCGAACGCACCAGGATAAAGCGAATGGACGTCTGGTTGAGGGCGTCCACCAGGGGGATGATCTCCTCGCCGGGGAGCCCGAAAATGTACTCCACCCCGTCGTTCTCCAGGCACCTGGATAGAAGAATGGCAACGTTCATTTCTCTCGAGTCTGCCCTGCTAAATTCATGGTCTACAAGTTAAGTTCAGGGCCTGCGTTTAACAAGTTGAACCCCGGCATTAAAGGGTTGCGGCCGGAAATCGCCGGCTTGGCCCCGTACCTTCCTGCATTTCATTTGATGCCATATA
This sequence comes from Syntrophobacterales bacterium, assembly GCA_023229795.1. Lineage (GTDB taxonomy): Bacteria > Desulfobacterota > Desulfobaccia > Desulfobaccales > 0-14-0-80-60-11 > 0-14-0-80-60-11. Next base: position 3,199 of record JALNYP010000068.1, on the reverse strand, counting down.
GCGTCTGGGTGGCTTCGTGCAGTTTCTGGGCCAGGGGTGAGGCTGCCATCTTGTCAGTCATCACCTCGATATAGGCGCCGGTGCCGCAGGTTTCGGCCTTCTCCATGGCCGCGTCCAGTTCGGCATTGGTGCTTACCCGGGCGGTAAACCAGTCGGAGCAGCCAAATACCCCGGGAAACTGATGGTAGTTCCATTGCGCGATGTCGTTGTAACAGCTCATCGGGTCTTTGCAGAGCAAGCGCTCAATCAGGTAACCCTGGTTGTTGAGGCAGAAGACGATGGGCTTCAAGCCGTACCGGCAGAGCTGGCTAATCTCCTGGATCGTGAACTGATGCGAACCTTCGCCGGTGATGAGGACGGTGCGCCGCCGGGGCGCAGCCACTGCGGCCCCGAAGGCCGCGGGGGTGGACCAGCCCATGGAAGCCCAGAGTGTCTGGTTTAAAAACGTCGAACCTTTCGGCATCCGGGCGAAACCAAGGCCCATGGAGACCGTGCCCGTCTCGGCGACCACGAGGTCACCGGGCCGGAAGAATTTCTCCCAGCGCGGGAAGAGGTAATCTGGGGTAATCCGGTCATCGGGGGACCCCTGGGGCTCCCCCAGACCATGGACTTTCGGGGCCATGAGGCCCTTTTTCCTCACTTTCCGGGCCAGCGCCGCCAGGGCGTCCCGCATCTCCACGCCGGGGAAGACGGCATGGCCCACGCGCACCGCGTGGTGCCTGATGCTGATCATCCTGCCCATGTCGATGTTGGCGGTAAACGCCCCGGTGTTCAAATCGCTCCACAGGGCCCCGAGGTTCAGGATACAGTCGCAGCCCTCGATGAACTCCCGGATTTCCGGGTTCATGAGCCGCCCGTCATAGATGCCGAGGTACTGCGGATGGGTCTCGTCCAGCGCGGTTTTATCCATCAGCATGGTGGCAAAGGGCAGGCCCGTGGCTTCCACCAGGGCGGCGGCCTCGGCGTTGCACCCCAGGCGCGTGATGAGATACCCCGGTAGAATCGCCGCGGTCCTGGCCCTGTCGAGCTTCTCGGCCATGGCGTCGACCGCTTCCGCCAGGGTGTCGGGGTCACTGGCGGGAGCCGGAGCAGGCGCCGGGAATCCCGTTTCCGGCAGCGGAGCATCGGCACAATCGGCCGGGATCGCCAGATAAACGGGGCGGCGGTGGGTGACGGCCGCGGTGACCAGGCGCTCCATCTCGGCGGCCGCGTTCTCCGGGGTCAGAATGGCGCTGGCGCAGACGGCCGGCTGCGCCATCTTCATGAACTGATCGAATTCGCCGTTGCCCAGGGTATGATGGACAATCCGACGCTCCCGCTGGGTCTTGAGGTTAGGCATACCGACCAGATGAAACACCGGCAGATGTTCGGTATAGGAACCGGCGATGCCGCCCAAAGCGATCAGTTCGCCCACCCCAAAGGTAGTGGCCAGCGCGGCAAACCCTTTGATCCGAGCGTAGCCATCCGCCGCGAACGCGGCATTCAATTCGTTAGAGCAGCCCAGCCAGTTCAGGTCCGGGTCAGTGCAGATTGCGTCATCGATGCCGAAGGAAAAATCCCCGGGGACGCCAAAGACGTCCTTGATACCCAATATCTTTAAACGCCTCAGGACGTGCTCTATTACGGTTTGACTCACGGGGCAGTCCTCCTTGAGAATCAATCCTCGGTTTGAAGGGTAAGGGTTCGGGCTTTCCCTTAATACTATTGTTAAGTTCGCCACCCTGATTTAGCAATGCCTCCCAAGGCCTATCCCGCGCCCGGACCTTGACATGTGCAAAAATGAAATCATTTTATTCATCATAGACCCGACAGGGATGGTTAATCGCTTCATAAGAATAGGGAGATTCCTATTATGGCTGACATCCTGCGCTTCGCCGATAAGTTGGGACCGGCAAAGATCATCCAGGTGTATGAACCCACCATTGATTTGAAGGCGGTTTTGGTAATTGACAATATCGCCATGGGCCCGGCCGTCGGCGGCATCCGCATGGCTGTCGACGTCTCCATCGACGAATGCATCCGGTTGGCTCGCTCCATGACCTTGAAAAACGCCGCGGCCGGGCTGTCGCACGGGGGCGGCAAGACGGTGGTTTACGCCGACCCGAAGATGCCCAAGCCGAAGAAGGAACGGCTGATCCGGGCCCTGGCCTGCGCCTTGCGGAATTTTCCCGAATACGTCATGGGCCCGGACATGGGCACCGACGAACAGTGCATGGCTTGGATCAAAGATGAAATCAACCGCAATGTCACCGGCCTGCCTGCCGAATCCGGCGGGATTCCCATAGACCAAATCGGCGCCACGGCCTGGGGGATTAGGCATGCCATAGAAGTGGCCATGCCGTATTGCAATTGCCCGGTCGGCTTCAGTCTGGCCAAGGCGCGGGTGGCGATCCAGGGCTTCGGCGCGGTGGGCATGAACGCGGCTCGTTTTCTGGCCGAACAAAACGCCATCCTGGTAGGGGCCGCCGACTCCCAGGGCTCGATCTATGATGCCGACGGCCTCGATGTGAACAAGCTCATCAGGTTAAAAGAAGCCGGCAAAAGCGTAGTCGATTACCCCGACGCCGAAAAATCCGACCGGGACGCCATTGTCGGCTTCGATTGCGATATCTGGATCCCCGCGGCTCGCCCCGACGTCATCAATGAGAACAACATGGAGCGCCTGAAGGCCAAACTGGTGGTGGAGGGCGCCAACATCCCGCTTACCGTAGGCGCCGAAAATTACTTACATGAGAAGGGCATTCTGGTCGTGCCGGATTTCATTGCCAACTCCGGCGGGGTGATCTGCGCCGCCATGGAATACCGCGGCAAGATCGAAAGCGAGGCCATGGAAGTTATTGAGAAGAAGGTCCGGACCAACACGCGTCTGGTATTGGAAGAGTCCAGAATCAAAAAAATCACGCCCCGGGAGGCAGCCATGCATCTGGCCGTGACCCGGGTACAAAAGGCCATGTCCTATAAGCGCTGGTCGATTTATTAGCGGTCAGCTTTCAGCTTTCAGCAAAAGCAAAAAATCGGTAAAAAGCAGAGTCCGGCCGGGATATTGTGTAAGCGGCGGCAGAATGAAAACGAAGAACGAAGTCGCAAACCGGTAGCACCAAAACCCCCTCTCCCCTGAGAGGCTTATCATTACCCACAAGTGTTGAGGAGTTCAAGGTGAATGACCGAGGCGCCAAGCGATGACGATATCTGCCAGACG
>JALNYP010000156.1 GCA_023229795.1 Syntrophobacterales bacterium | reverse complement strand
ATGGTCACCGTCGCGCCATTGGTTGCGCTAACGACCAGATCTTGGCCTACGGAAGAGGCTGAAATAGGGTAACACTTCTTAATGAAGATCTGCTGAAGATCTTCGGGAGTGTTACTGATGAAAGCAGGCAAGAAGAAGGGCAAGGCAGGCAGGAAGACAGAAGGATTGATGAAGGGGATGCGCCCTCCTGGGGGGAGAGGAGGGCGCGGCGCGGCGGGTCAAGATGGCACACTGCCAGTCGTTGCTGGCGGTTGGAAATATACGCCGCCGCAAAGTTACGAAGTCAAACGCCGTGCGGTGCAGTTGTACCTGGAAGAAGGCGTGCCCGGCGACTTGGTGTCGCGGGAAGTTGGAGTCAGGAACAGCACGATTTTCAAATGGGTGCAGCAGTACCGTGAGAACGGGGAAGAAGGGCTGCATCCACGATCGCGCGGGCATCGGACAATCAACGGGCCCTTAACGTCAAGCAAGCCAACGCCGCGAGCGCTGATCCGCGCGGAGATAACGGCGCTCAAGCGCAGACACCCGACCTTCGGCATCAAGCGCATCTCGCAGACATTACGGCGGATATTCCACCTGTCGGCGAGCCCGGAAACGGTGCGGAAGACCCTGCGCCGCGAAAAGCTCATCACGCCCAAAAAGAAGAAGACCTCGTCCAACCCGTCGAAGCCGCGCTTTTTCGAGCGCGCCACGCCCAATCAGATGTGGCAGAGCGATATCTTTCCCTTCAAGCTTGGTGGGGAAGCTGTCCGGCCGCCCGAATGGTTGGGGCCGGGCGGTTATGCCTACCTGATCGGGTTTATCGACGATCATTCCCGGTACATCACGGCCCTGGAAGTATTCCGCAGCCAGACGGCCGACAATCTGCTGGAGGTGTTTCGGCGTGGTGTGGGAGCGCATGGGGTGCCCAAGGAGATGCTGACGGATAATGGCCGGCAGTATGCGAGTTGGCACGGCAAGACCAAGTTCCAGCAGGAACTGGAACGGAACCGGATCCAGCATATTCGCAGTCGGCCGCACCATCCGCAAACGCTTGGGAAAATAGAGCGCTTTTGGAAGACGATCTGGGAGGAGTTCATCAGCCGGGCGCGCTTCGCGACCTTCGAGGAGGCGCGGGAGCGCCTGCGCTGGTGGGTGCAGTATTACAATCACCAGCGGCCGCACCAGGCCTTGGATGGCTTATGCCCGGCGGACCGGTTTTACCGGATCGAGGAAGCGATGCGCTCCGAGATGGAAAAAGGGATCGCGGCGAATGTGCGGGAACTGGCCTTGCACGGCAAGCCGCAGACGCCCTTCTACATGATGGGGCGGATGGGAGATCAGTCGGTGACGATCAAAACGGAAGAGGGCCAAGTAAAATTAGTGGTGGAAAAAGCGGAGGACATCGGAGATGAACACAATGAACACAGTCGCGAAGAAACGAAAAGCAAGGCGGGTGGTAAGCGCGCGGGCGAAGGCGCAGGCAGTCCTGACGATATGGAGCGGGCGGCGGAACACCTCGCAGGTGTGTCGGGAGCTGGGAGTGAACTGGGGGTCGCTGAACGGCTGGGAGCGGAAGGGACTCCAGGGAATCCACAAGGCGATGGGCGGGGAGGAGTTGATATCGCCAGTGCAGGGGGAACTGGGCCGGCGACTGGAAGGTCTATTAGTGGGACTGGCTGTGGAGAAAACCGTCCTGCCGGCGCCGTTGTCGGCGGAGAATCAGGCGTAAAGGTTAATTGCCAAGAGGAGGGAAAAGACTATGCTGACGAAGGAACCGGGACGCAAATACAATGCCCTGGAGCAGTGCCGGGCGGTATTGCTGGTGTGGTCGGAGCGCAAGAGCAAGAAGGAGGTATGCCGGGAATTGAAGGTCAGCGGGAGCTTGCTGTCGTACTGGCAGGAGAAGGCGATGGAAGGGCTGATCGCGGCGCTGACACCCCGCGAGGGGCGGGAGGTTGCGGAGAAGGGCCCAGCCCTGTCGGTCAGCGTCAAGCGGCTTCTGGAGAAGAAGGCAGGGGAACAAGAGGGCCAACAACGGGCACAGGCGCGGATGGCGGGGATGGCCAGGCGTGTGGCGCCATCGTCACCGCCGGCTGTAACGACGGAGGGCTAAATGATCCGGATCGAGAGCGCGAAGCGGGAGGAACTCCTGCTGATCATGCGAGTGCAGGTGGGCCAGCTGACGGCGTCAGAAGCGGCGCGGCAGATGGGAGTCTCGCGCAAGACGTTTTATCAGCGGGCTCAGCGGGGACTGGAGGGCATGGTGGCGGCGCTGGCGCCGCGGCCTACGGGCCGGCCGGGGGAGGCGCGGGACACAGAGAAGGAAGCGCTCCTGGCGAAAACAGCGCAACTCCAGCGGGAGAAACTGGAGTTACAGCAACTCTTGCGGGTGCGGGAGCTCTTGCAGGAAGTGCGGGTTGAAGATGTCAAAGGCACGAAAAAAAAAGCTGGCAAAGCGGGATCTGGTTGTGGCGGCCGTCGCCAAAACGCGGGCTGAGCTGGGTGGGAAATATCGTGCGCTAAGCCGCATGGCCGGAGTGCCGCACCGAAGCATCCAGCGCTGGCGGGAACGGCAGGGGCGTGGCGAGCCCCTGCTGTTCTTCCCCGGCCCGAAAAAGGTCGCGCCGCTGGAAATAGAAAATCTTCTGACCGACCTGCTGGCGCTGGCCCATGGGCACCGGCGCACGGCGGGGACGGGAGCGTTGTACGCGGAGTTCCGCGACCAGCTCTCCCGGCGGGTATTGGGAGAAGTTGTGATCGGTCTAAGGAATGAATATTTTCATCTCAAGGCGGCTTTACAGAGACGGATCATCTGGCAGGCGCCGGGGCTGATCTGGTCGATGGACGATATGGAAATGAACTGGCTGGAGCTGGGGCTCGGGGCTTTTGAGCCACCCAAGGTGTTTTGGCACCAGAGCCGTGACCTGGGCAGTCGCCGTCAGTTTCCATCACTGGTCACAACCGCCCTGGCGCCCGGGGTGGTTGTGGCGGAACGGCTGGCAGGGTTGTTTCGGAAATATGGTCCGCCCCTGTTCATCAAGCGCGACAATGGCGGCAATCTGAACCACGAAGCGGTGGATAAGGAACTGGGCAACTTCATGGTCATGCCGATCAACTCGCCGCCGTATTATCCGCCGTACAACGGGGGGATCGAGAAAAGTCAGCGTGAGTTTAAAACGGGGTTGCGGGGAATCTTCCAAGACCGGCCATGGCCCGTCAAGGGAGTTGAGGATGCGCTAAGTCTCGTCCAACTGGGCACGAAAACGGTCTGGCATGAACTGAATCAGTGGCGGCGGCCCTGCCTGCAGGGGCGCACGGCCAATCTGGTTTTTGAGGTTGGCAAGCAGGATCGCCGGTATTACTATGATCAGCGTCAAAGAAGAGCGGTGTTCGACGAACTCAGGACCATGGCAGCGATGTCCATGGCGGAAACAAAACTGACTGGCCGGCGGGCGGCGGATGCCGCATGGCGCCTGGCGGTCGAAACGTGGCTACGCCGGGAAGGTCATATTACCATCTCGGTCGGCAGAAAAGTGTTACCCTATTTTGCGTGATTCATGCGCCATAATCTGGTTGCCGCCACACCCGTGTAATCCAAT
>JALNYP010000067.1 GCA_023229795.1 Syntrophobacterales bacterium | reverse complement strand
TGCGGGTATCGCGGCCCTGGCTGCGGCCCTGGTGGTCGGTAAGCGCCAGGGTTACGGCAATCACACCGCTTTTATTCCCCACAACCTGCCCATGACCATCCTGGGGGCGGGCCTGCTGTGGTTCGGCTGGTTCGGGTTTAACGCCGGCAGCGCCCTGGCTGCCGGGGGCCTGGCCTCTTCCGCGTTCACGGCTACCCACCTGGCCACCGCTGCGGCCACCCTGTCCTGGGTGGGAGTGGAATGGATCTTCCGGGGCAAACCCACCACTTTGGGCGCGGCTTCAGGCGCCGTGGCCGGGCTGGTGGCCATTACTCCGGCAGCGGGCTATGTGGGTCCCATGTCCGCCATCATCATCGGCCTGGTGGCCGGGGTGATCTGCTATGCGGCCGTGTTGGCCAAACCGAAACTGGGCTATGACGATTCCCTGGACGTGGTGGGGGTGCACTGTGTCGGGGGGATTCTCGGGGCCTTATGCACCGGGTTGTTTGCCAGCAAGTTAGTGAACCCGGCCGGCGCTGACGGTTTGTTCTTCGGCAATCCCGGTCAATTCGTCACCCAGTTAATTGCCGTGGGAGTGACTCTGGTCTACTCTTTCGTCATCAGCTATATCCTCTTTAAAATCCTTGACGCCACCATGGGCCTCAGGGTATCACCGGAAGAAGAAGTGGCCGGTTTGGATCTCAGCGAACATCAGGAAACCGGATACAGTCTGTAATTCGGGAGGGAGAGCATGAAAAAAATCGAAGCGATTATCCAGCCCTTCAAGTTGGAGCCGGTGAAGGAAGCCCTCCACGCCCTCAGCGTTCAAGGCATGACAGTCACCGAAGTCAAGGGGTTCGGACGGCAAAAGGGTATCCGGGAGGTTTACCGGGGAATGGAGTACCAGGTGGACTTTCTGCCCAAGGTGAAAATCGAGATTGTGGCTCCGGATGACAAAGTTCAGGTTATTATTGACGCCATTGTTGACAAAGCCCGCACCGGCAGGGTCGGCGACGGCAAGATCTTTGTCTATCCGGTGGCTGAAGTCATCCGCATCCGCACCGGGGAAATCGGTGAGAAGGCCGTCTAGAGCGACGGCCAGGGGGTTGGAGGGAGGCCACAGGGCTTCCCTCCGATCTTCAACCTGCAAGTCCTCTGCAGCTCTCTCCGGAATTCTGCCTCACTCACTCGAATACAATCAAATTAACTCATTAATTCAACACATTACCGAGCAAAAAGCTGCCTGGTGAAGCGGGACTAATAATACAATATTGAATAACAAAAAATAGTTAAGTTACATTATCGTATATCAGCTAAACAGACGCAGAATATAACCTATTGATATTTAAGTAATTTATAATGGCACGACAATTGCTTTATCATTGCCCAGGAGCGCTCCCTCCAAAAAAACGTGAAAGGGAGAAATAAGGTGAATCATAGGAAAGCAGCACGCATTTTTACCCTGGCAATCCTGGTTATGATGCTGGTTCTGCCGCGGTTGCTGGTCTGGGCGGATGAACCGGCGCCGGCCCCGGCTGCGGCGGCCGCGCCCGCGGTCACCGATGTCCCTGATGCCGCGGGTACGGCCACCGGCACGGTCAAGGACATTCCGGCCAAAGAGGCGGGCAAGCCGGTTCTGGCGGAGATTATGGACGCGGTGGGCCATAACAAGATCTCCATCAATATTGTCTGGACCCTGATCACCGGCTATCTGGTCATGTTCATGCAGTTGGGGTTTGCGTTGGTGGAGACCGGCTTTACCCGGGCCAAGAACGCGGCCCACACCATGCTGATGAATTTTATGGTTTATGTCATCGGCATGTTGGGCTTCTGGATCTGCGGCTTTGCCTTTATGTTCGGCGGCGTGGGCCAGGTGGCCGCTCTGGGCATGAACGCCAATTTGAATAACGAGCTAGTGCTGCATTTATTCGGCAAAGACTTCGGCATCCTGGGCTACAAGGGCTTTTTCCTGACCGGCGGGGGCTATGACGTCACAGTCTTTACCCTGTTCCTCTTCCAGATGGTCTTCATGGACACCACGGCCACCATCCCCACCGGCGCCATGGCGGAACGCTGGAAGTTTCTGGCCTTCTGCGTGTACGGCTTTTTCATCTCCATGCTTATCTATCCCATTTATGGCAACTGGGTCTGGGGCGGCGGCTGGCTGTCACAGTTGGGCGCCAATTTCGGCTTGGGCCATGGGGCGGTGGATTTCGCCGGCTCCGGGGTGGTCCACATGGTGGGCGGCGTGACGGCCTTGGCCGGGGCCATGATCCTGGGGCCCAGGATCGGCAAGTATAAGAAGGACGGCACTCCTAATGCCATCCCGGGCCACCACATTCCCATGGGCATCGCCGGCGCCCTGATCCTGGCCTTCGGCTGGTTCGGGTTTAACCCCGGCTCTACCCTGGCGGGCACCGACCTCAGGATCGGCGTCATTGCCGTCAACACCATGCTGGCCTCGGCCGGCGGGGCCCTGTCGGCCACGATTTACATGTGGATTCGCTTCGGGAAGCCCGATCCCACCATGGCCGTTAACGGCCTGTTAGCGGGACTGGTGGCCATCACTGCGCCCTGCGCCTTTGTCAATGCGCCCTGTGCGGTGCTCATCGGGCTCATCGCCGGCGTCGTGGTGATCTGGAGCGTCCTGTTCATTGACGGCGTCCTGAAGGTGGACGACCCCGTCGGCGCCATCTCGGTGCACGGTGTCTGCGGCGCCTGGGGGGTTCTGTCTCTGGGGCTTTTTGCCGACGGCACTTACGGCGATAAGTGGAATGGCGTGGAAGGCACGGTAAGAGGACTGTTCTATGGGGATGCTTCGCAATTCGCGGCGCAATTCATCAATGTGATCGTCAACATTGTCTTTGTCTTCTGTGCAGCTTACCTCGTATTCAAGCTCATTGAAGTAACCATCGGCAACCGGGTTTCCGCCGAGATAGAGATGGGCGGCCTGGATGTCCCGGAAACCGGGGTCCTGGCTTACCCGGATTTTATCCTGGCCAAGAGTGATCGGAAAGAAACGGCCAATGGTGAACTTGGGTAATCAAAGATATCCGGAGCAACCGGCAATCATGACAACAGGAGAATACTGATGAAGAAAATTGAGGCGATTATCCAGCCGTTCAGATTGGAACCGGTCAAGGAAGCCCTGCACGGCATCAGCGTCAAGGGCATGACGGTCACCGAAGTCAAGGGCTTCGGGGTACAGAAAGGCATCCGGGAAGTCTATCGGGGCATGGAATACCAGGTGGATTTCCTGCCCAAGGTGAAGATCGAGATTGTGGCGCCGGATGATAAAGTCCAGATCATCATTGACACCATTGTCAGCAAAGCCCGCACCGGTCGGATTGGCGACGGCAAGATCTTTATCTATCCGGTCGCGGAGGTCATGCGGATCCGCACCGGGGAAACCGGCGACGACGCAGTATAACCTTAACGGGGAGGAGAGAAGGAGAGCTCTCCTCCCCGTCTCCAACCGATCATAGATCGGGCTGCCATCACTGGATGGCGTAAAATCAACCAAGGAGAAAGTGGCATGGAGAAATTAGGGGTAAGAAGCAAGTGGGTCGTGGTCATAAGCGCGATTTTGGGTCTTATGGCCTGGTGGGCGCCGGCGGGGTTGGCTGATGAGGCCAAGACCGAAGAACTCCAGAAGGTGGAGGCCAAGGCGGAAGAGGCCAAGGAACCGGAAAAGCCGCAGTGGAATCTCGGGGCGGATTTTCTCAACCAATACGTCTGGCGCGGTATCGCCTTGAGCAAGAATGCGATGGTGTTTCAACCTTCCTTAACGGGGTCGTATAAGGGATTTGCGTTTAACGTCTGGTCCAATATCGACATGAACGAGCGCAACCCGTATGCGTTTAACAACACCCGCCGGGGCTTCGCCTGGAATGAGACTGACCTGACCTTTTCGTACACCCGGGAGGTCTATCCCAATCTTAACTTAACCGGCGGTCTGATCTATTATATTTTGGACGGCAACAACTCGCAGTTTAACTCCGTGGAGATTTACGGCGGAGCCGACTACAAATTGCCCTGGTTCAATTTTGGTTTCGCCGCCTACCGGGAAGTGTCCCATTTTCCCGGCACCTATCTCAATTGGTATATCCACCGTGCCATTGATATCCCGTATTTGGTGGAAGGCATGAACCTGGATCTGTATGCCAGTTGGAGCGCCGAATTTTCCAACGATAAGGCGGCCTATCCGGTCTTTGATTCCGCCGGTAATCTAGAAAATAAGCTCTACCAGTCGCTCCACGCCGGTTATCTGGCGGTGGCCCTGAACGTCCCCGTGGGTAAATATGTGGTTGTGGCTCCCAAGATCCAGTACTGGTACGGCTTGGGCGGGCAATCCACCGGCACCCTCAGGGCCCTGTCGTGGGATCAGCAGCAAAACCATCTCCTGGGCGGGCTCAACATCACCGTCAACTTTTAGAGGTCCGGGTAGCCCCCGGGTAAGTCTCGGGGTGGCTTCGGACCCCATGCATGCTTAACATTTACGTTAAATGCTCTCAGGGAGGATAAGGGATATGCGGGTAAAACCTATGTGCGGATTCATGGCGTTGACGGTATGCTTGCTCATCGCATCGAGCGCTTTCGCGGATAAACTGGTGTGCATCTCCAATGAGAAATTGAAGGGCGAGATGACGGTCAACAATTGCCTGCTGAAGGGGGAACAATTCGCCATCGTCGATCCATACGGCGGGGTGCGGATCATCAGCCCGGAAGAGGCCCAGGTGATGAAAAAACTTAATCCTAAGCTCTTTGAGGAAAAGGCCTACGGGATCATTTATCTCAAGGAGGCGCCGGAAATGCAGAAACTGACGCCCCTGTCGGTTCCCAGAAAGTATTAATAAGGCGCATGAAACGAGTTAAGGTCTAACGGTCACCCTCTCAATATACCTGCCTGCCTCCTTCCTGAACCGGCCGGGGGAGGGAGAGTCCCCCGCTCTCCCTCCCCCAATTTGTTCTCCGGGATGGACCCTGGGTATCGTTCATAAGAGCCGGCTTCTTTCCATCCGGGCCGCGGCCTGAGGCGATTTCAGGTCGCGGCTCAAAGTGCCGATTTCTCCTAAATAGCTCAAAAACTCGAGGTTCCGGAAAGCAGAGGCCACCGTCTTGCCTTGACGCTGTTCCTGAGGGAGCCTATATTATGCACGTTAGCTGATTTTGCCAACTGCGGGGCTTGGCCGCCACCCAGGCCAGGGAGGCCGAACAATCTATGGGAGCATCAACTTTGCAGGTTGGGGCGCGGGTGAGACTGGCGGCCGGGGATTTCCAGCAGGTGCTTGAGGCCCTGTCGAATCGGGGCTATCGGTTGGTGGGCCCCAGCCTGGATGACGGGCAACTGATTTATGGAGAGCTTACCCAGGTGGCCGATTTGCCGGTTGGCTGGACTACGGTCCAGGAGGCGGGGACCTTTCGCCTGCTACCGCGTCAGGATAAGGCCCTGTTCGGTTACGGCCTGGGGCAGCACTCCTGGAAGCAATTTCTCTGGCCACCGCACCACCCGCTCTGGCAGGTTCAGCGGGAGGCAGGCGATTGGCGCATAATTCCCCAGGCTGAGGCCGTCCCGGCTTATGCCTGCATCGGGGTCCGCGCCTGTGAACTGGCCGCCATGGACGTGCAGGACCGGGTGTTTCTTCAGGGCAATTATGTTGATCCCACTTATCGGGTCAGGCGGGAGCAGGCCTTCATCCTGGCGGTGAACTGCGGCCCCCGGGAACCGGGCACCTGCTTCTGCGTCTCCATGGGGACCGGGCCCCGGGCCACCACGGGGTTCGACCTGGCGCTGACCGAGGTGCTCCGGGGCGAGGAGCATTGGTTCCTGGTGGAGGTCGGCACTCCCCGGGGGGCCGAAATTATGGGACAGGTGCCCCACCGCCTGGCCCAGCCAGAGGAAATTGACGCCGGGGTTCGGTTGGTGGCAGCCGCGGCCGCCGCGATGGGCCGGGTGCTGGACACCGGTGGCATCAAGGAGATGTTCTATAACAATTATGAACATCCCCGCTGGGACGTGGTGGCGGCCCGCTGCCTGACCTGCGGCAACTGCACCATGGTCTGCCCCACCTGCTTCTGCCACACCCTGGAAGACGCCATGGACCTGTCGGGCGTGGAGGCTGAACGGCGCCGGCGCCAGGATGTCTGTTTCACCGTAGACTTCTCGTATCTGCACGGCGGCAGTATCCGCACCTCGCCCCGGTCGCGCTATCGGCAATGGTTGACGCACAAGCTGGCCACCTGGATAGACCAGTTCGGTTGTTCCGGTTGCGTGGGCTGCGGGCGCTGCATCACCTGGTGCCCGGTGGGTATCGACATCACCGAAGAGGCCCGGGCTATCCGGGAGACTGCCGCAACACCCGGGAAGGAGTAGCTGCATGGAGACGATGGAACCCATTCTGGCGGCCCACCCGTTTTTTAAAGACCTGGCCCCCCGCCATCTCAAGCTGGTCCTGGAATGCGCCTCCCGGGAGCAATTCGCCCCTGGGCAGATGCTTTGCCGGGACGAGGCAGAGGCCCGGAAGTTTTACGTGATCCACCACGGCCAGGTGGCCGTGGAGATTTACCGGGCCCGGCGGGGTCCGGTGACCATCCAGACCCTGGGAGACGGGGAGGCGCTGGGCTGGCTGTGGTGGGAGCAGCCGTACCACTGGCACCTGGATGCCCGGGCCCTGCAACTGACCCGGGTCATCAGCCTGGATGTCCAGTGTCTGTTGACGAAATGCGACCAGGACCATGATTTCGGCTATGAACTCATGAAACGCTACGCCCATCATCTGGCGGTGCAGTTTCGGGTGACCAAGCTGCAACTGGCAGATATGTATGGATAGTTAGATAATTTTCTAGCTGGCTTGAGCGGAACGGTCTCGATTTCGGGACTGCCCTTAGGATCGCCCCGCGGGAAGACTTATGACTTCAAACTTGCCGGACCCCATGATCCCGACTCCTTTTGTAGTCCAAAGGGTCAAGCGGGAAACCTCCGATACCTATACCCTGGACCTGAAGCGGCCGGAGGAGGCGGCGAATTTCGCGTTTGCCCCGGGGCAGTTCAATATGCTCTATGCCTTTGGGGCCGGCGAGGCGCCTATTTCCATCAGCGGCGATCCGGCCCGCGCCGAAACCCTGGTGCATACGGTGCGGGACGTGGGCAACGTGACCCGGGCCATCTGCCGATTGAAGAAAGGCGAGGTGCTGGGAGTGCGGGGTCCGTTCGGCGTGCCCTGGCCGGTGGCTCAGTTGGCGGGGCAAGACGTCTTGATCATTGCCGGCGGCCTGGGCCTGGCGCCCTTGCGGCCGGCCCTGTACCACATTCTCAATCAGCGGGGCGAATACGGTAACGTCGAAGTGATCTACGGCGCCCGGACCCCCAAGGATCTGCTCTACCGCAAGGAACTGGAGCGCTGGCGGGGCCGCTTCGATCTCAGGGTGCACGTCACGGTGGACGCCTCCGAAGGCGACTGGCGGGGCAACGTGGGGGTGGTGACGAAAATTATCGCCCGGGCCAGGTTTGATCCTCCCACCACCACGGCCCTGGTCTGCGGACCCGGAGTGATGATGCGCTTCACGATCCAGGAACTCATGAGCCAGGGGCTCAAACCCGAGCAGATTTACGTATCCATGGAGCGCAACATGAAATGCGGCGTCGGGCTGTGCGGCCACTGCCAGTGGGGACCGTTCTTTGTCTGCAAGGACGGCCCGGTGTTCCGCTATGACCGCGTGCAGACCTGGTTCGAGCGGCGGGAGGTCTGACTCATGGCAGACATCCTTTTATACATTCTTGTTCTGGTTTCCATTATTATCGGCTTCTATTTTAGCCGTGTGTTATCAAAACATATTTATGGCAAAGATTATAATAAACAGAAAAAATTCCCTATTGTTAATCAATTAAAAATATTTTCTAAGACGGAGAGAATGATAATTATAGGTATTCCTATATGTGTAGCTCTGGTTTGTGCAATTCTATTCCGTTTGATATCCAACAACAAAATTTCAGATTTTATATTTTTCGGTTCAATATCTGTAATTGTAAATATGTTATTTATCTTAATTTATATGTACAAAGAAGAATTTATAAAGCCATTAGGTGGAAATTTAATCGCCATCACTTATATTTTTACTCTATTGGTTCCATTTATTATTTATTATATTCTTCTTTCTTTTATTTTATCAAGATGCAAAATGCCGTTTGTTTAATAATTATATTTTAGCCAATGTAATGAGGTACTGAGTTCTTCCATAAAGACCAAAAATTAAAATCTGTGGGTATTCAAGAATGACCCTTAAGAAGCGCAAACCCAAGCTGTCGGTGTGGAAATTCGCCTCGTGCGACGGCTGTCAACTGTCTCTCCTGGATTGTGAAGACGAACTGCTGGCCATTGCCGGGGAGCTGGAGATCGCCTATTTCGTGGAGGCCTCCCGGGCCATGGTGAAGGGGCCGTATGATCTGACCCTGGTGGACGGCTCCATTACCACCCCCCACGACGCCGAAGTGATCAAGCAGGTGCGCCGGGCCTCCAAGTTCCTGGTGGCCATCGGCACCTGCGCCAACTCCGGGGGTATCCAGGCCCTGCGCAATTTTAAGGACGTCAAGGACTTCATCGACGCGGTGTACGAGCACCCGGAGTATATCGAGGCCTTAAAGGAATCCACCCCCATCGCGGCCCACGTCAAAGTGGATTATGGCCTGAACGGCTGCCCCATCAACAAGCGCCAGCTTTTGCAGGTCATCAGCACCTTTTTGCAGGGCCGCCCCCCGGCGATCCGGTCCCATAGCGTCTGTCTCGACTGCAAGGTCAGGGGCAATATCTGTGTCATGGTGACTGGCACCCCCTGTCTGGGGCCGGTGACCCACGCCGGCTGCGGGGCGCTGTGCCCCACCTATCAGCGGGGGTGTTACGGCTGCTACGGCCCCAAGGAGACGCCCAATACTGCGTCCTTGAGCGCCTGGTTCTCCCAGAAGATGGGGGTGAGTGAGGCCAACCTGGTGCGGGCCTTCCGGGCCTTCTACGCCAACGCCCCGGCGTTTCGCCAGGAGAGCGAAGCCCATGACCACTAAGACCATCAACGTCAAATACCTGACCCGGGTGGAAGGGGAAGGGGGGCTCAACATCCGGATCAAGGACGACGCGGTCTCCCGGGTGGAGCTGAGAATCTTTGAGCCGCCCCGCTTTTTTGAGGCCTTTTTAAGAGGCCGCAACTTCACCGAAGCCCCGGACATTACCAGCCGTATCTGCGGCATCTGCCCGGTCGCTTACCAGATGAGCGCGGTGCACGCCCTGGAGGCCGCCCTGGGAGTGACGGTGACCGGTCCCCTCCGGTCCCTGCGGCGGCTGCTCTATTGCGGCGAGTGGATCGAATCCCACACCCTGCACGTCTTTATGCTGCACGCCCCGGATTTCTTAGGGTATCAGGACGCCATCCGCATGGCCCAGGATCACCCGGACACGGTAAAAATGGGGCTGAAGCTGAAGAAGGTGGGGAATGAGATCGTCAGCACCCTGGGCGGCCGGGAGATTCATCCCATCAACGTCCGGGTGGGGGGCTTTTATAAGGCCCCCCGGAAGCGGGACCTGGCACCCCTGGCGGAGAACCTCAAGTGGGCCCGGGACGCGGCGAAAGACGCGGTGCGCTGGGTGGGCGGCTTTGAATTCCCGGAGTTCGAACAGGACTATGAGTTTGTGGCTTTAAGGCACAGCGAGGAGTATCCCTTCAACGAGGGGCGGCTGGTTTCCAATAAAGGTCTGGATATCGCGGTCCAGGACTACGACGCCCACTTTGTGGAGGAGCAGGTGCCTTATTCCCATGCCCTGCACTCGAGCCTCAAGGAACGGGGCGCCTATTTTGTCGGTCCCCTGGCCCGGTACAACCTGAATTTTGACCGGCTCACGCCCCTGGCCCGGGAGGCGGCCCGGGAGGCCGGTTTGGGGCCGGTCTGCCGCAACCCCTTTAAGAGCATCGTAGTCCGGGCGGTGGAGACGCTCTATGCGGTGGAGGAGGCCCTGGCTATCATCAAGGCCTACGAGCGGCCGGAGGCGTCCGCCGTGAAAATCGAGCCCCAGGCGACCGAAGGCTGCGCGGCCACGGAGGCGCCCCGGGGGCTGCTGTACCACCGCTACCGGCTGGATGCGGACGGGGTGATACAGCTTGCCAAGATCGTGCCTCCCACCTCCCAGAATCAGAAGACCATTGAGGACGATCTCCGTGACTTCGTGACGCCGCGCCTGGCCATGCCCGAAGAGCAGCTCACCTGGCAGTGCGAACAGATGGTGCGCAATTATGACCCGTGTATCTCCTGCGCCACGCATTTTTTGAAGGTCAAATTGGAGCGCCTTTAAGGCGGTTTTCAGTTTTCAGTTTTCAGTTTTCGGTTTTCAGTCAGAAGGAATTACATGCCAATCAGTTATTAAATAGCGCTCCCGGAATGGAGGCCACCACCGCCTCAGCTTTTGCTGAAAGCTATATCCATGAATACTCTCCCGAAAATGAAAGTCATTGGGGTGGGCAACGAATGGCGCGGTGACGATGCCGCCGGTCTCCTGGTGGCCCGGGGGCTGGCGGCCGAGAAGCTATCGCAGGTGGAGGTGGTCGAATGCCGGGGCACGGCCGGGGAGGTGCAAGACGCCTTTAACGGCGCCGACGGGGTGATCGTGGTGGACGCGGTCTCCTCCGGCGGGCCGCCGGGAACTAGGTATCGCTTTGACGCCCACCAGGGCGAAGTGCCGATGGAATTTTCCCGGTCGCCTTCGTCCCATGGGTGGGGAGTGGCCGAAGCCCTGGCCCTGGCGCGGGTGTTGGGGGAATTGCCTCCTCTTCTGATTATTTACGGGATCGAAGGGCAGAATTTCGATTCGGGCCGGGATTTATCCCCGGAAGTAGCCGCGGCCATCCCGGAGATGGTGCGGCGTATAAAACAAGAGATCCGGGAGCGGCTTAAGGGCGTTCCCCGGCCAGAAAGGCGAACAGATGGAACGTGATACTCATGATCTCAGCGTCCTGTTTGCGCCGCGGTCAGTGGCGGTCATCGGCGCTACCAACCGGGTCGGCAGCGTGGGGCAGGCGGTCTTCGCCAACGTTTTTAAAAACGGCTATGCCGGGGTGGCGTACCCGGTCAATCCCAAGGCTGCCAGCGTCATGAGCGTCAAGGCCTATCCATCGGTCCTGGACATCCCGGACCCCGTGGACCTGAGCATCATCATCGTGCCCAGTGACGCGGTCCCTGGGGTCATGGAAGAGTGCGGCCGGAAAGGGATCAAGGCGGCCATCGTCATCACCGCGGGCTTTAAGGAGTTGGGCGGCGCGGGGGTGGCCAAGGAACAGGAGGTCCTGGCGGCGGCTCATAAGAACGACATTCATCTTTTAGGGCCCAATTGCCTGGGCATCATCAATACCGACCCCCAGGTGTCGCTGAACGGCTCTTTTGCCCGGCTGATGCCGCGCCCCGGCAACATTGCCCTGGTGTCCCAGAGCGGGGCGGTGGGGGTGGCGGCCCTGGAATACGCCCAGGGGGAGGAGATCGGCCTGTCCAAGTTCGTGTCCGTGGGCAACAAGGCCGACCTCAATGAGAACGATTTTCTGGCCTACCTGAAGGACGACCCGCAAACGGACGTCATCCTGTTTTACCTGGAAGACCTGACCGACCCGAAGAAATTTTTCCAACTGGCCCGGGAGATCACCGGGGAGGCGGGCAACAAGAAGCCCATTCTGGCCATTAAGTCCGGCAGGACCGCGGCAGGGGCCCGGGCGGCGTCGTCTCACACCGGGGCCCTGGCCGGCTCCGACCAGGCCTATGACGCCCTCTTTGCCCAATGCGGGGTGCTGCGGGTGGAATCTCTGGAGGAGCTGTTCGACTATGCCCTGGCTTTTTCCACCCAGCCGATCCCCCAGGGCAATCGGGTAGCCATTGTGACTAATGCGGGCGGCCTGGGCATCATGACCACCGACGCCGCGGTGCGCTATGGCCTGGAGATCGCGGAGTTCGAAGAGAGCACTGTGGCCAAGCTCAGGGCGAGTCTGCCTCCGGCAGCCAACCTCCACAATCCGGTGGATGTGCTGGGGGACGCCCGGGAGGATCGCTACCGTGCCGCGCTGGAAGGGGTCCTGGGGGATGCCAATGTGGACGGGGTGATCGTCATTTCGACCCCGCAGCTCATGACCAACCTGGCGGCCATCGCCGCCACGGTGGCGGAGGTGGCGCCGAAGTACCACAAGCCCACCCTGGTCTGTCAGATGGCCCTGGGGGAAATCGAGGAAACCCTGGCTATCTGGTCCAAGGCGCATCTGCCGCATTACCACTTTCCGGAAGAGGCGGTCCGGAGCATGGCGGCCATGGGCCGCTACGCCACCAGTATTCATCGGGACCGCTATGACGTGAAGACCTTTACCGATGTGGACCGGGAGCGGGTGCAGGCGGTGTTGAACCGGGTCAAGGCGGCCGGGCGCAAGTACGTTTTGGAGCCGGAGGCGCATGAGATATTCCGGGCTTACGGGTTCCCGGTGGGGCCTTATACCTGGACCCATAGTCCAGACGAGGCGGTCCAGGCGGCCGAGGCCATGGGCTACCCGGTGGCTCTGAAAATCGTCTCCCCAGATGTTATCCACAAATTCGACGTGGGCGGGGTGAAGCTGAACCTGGCCGGCGGGGACGAAGTCCTTAAGGCTTACGGCGAGATCCTGGCGGCGGTGGACCAGGCGCACCCCGGGGCCGACGTGCAAGGCATGCTGGTGCAGAAAATGATGCCCGCGGGCCGGGAGACCATCCTGGGCATGAGCCGGGACCCCCATTTCGGGCCGCTCTTGATGTTCGGCCTGGGTGGCACCTTTGTCGAGGTGTTCCGGGATGTCACCTTCCAGTTGGCGCCCATTTCCGAGGATTGGGCCCTGAAAATGATCCAGGGCCTCAAGGGCTACCGGACCCTGACGGGTTATCGGGGCCTGCCGCCGGCTGATCTGTCGGCCATCGGGGAATGCCTGGAGCGCCTCTCCCAAATGGCCTTGGACTTTGCCGAATTGAAAGAACTGGACATGAACCCCTTTACGGTCTTCGAAGAGGGCCAGGGCGCAGTGGTCCTGGACGCCAGGATTTTTATCGGTTGACGAATTTTTGGGCATAGGACGCTTTAGACCGGAGATTAGCGAGGTCCAAGAACGATGATCCAACTGAAAAAGCTGTTCACGCCGGTGGATTCCATGGAGGCCGACGAAGCCAAGGCGTATATGGCCAAGCACCGGGAAGGGGATTACACCGTGTTGGACGTGCGGCAGCCCTGGGAATACGAAACCGAACACCTCCCCGGGGCCAGGCTCATGCCTCTGCCCCAGTTGCCCGACACTTACAAGGAACTGGACCCGGAGAAACCCACTATCGTGCATTGTGCGGTGGGGGGGCGCAGCCGGGTGGCGGCCCAGATGCTGAATGGCTGGGGATTTAAGGAGGTTTATAACCTGGCCGGGGGGATTAAGGCCTTTCAAGGGCACAAGGCCGCGGGCCCCCAGGAGCTTAATCTGAGTCTGGTGCGGGGAGACGAGACCCCGGCCGAGATCATCACCCTGGCCTACGGCATGGAGAAGGCCCTGCAAGGCTTTTATGAAGCTCTGGATCAGCAATCCCGGGACCCGGAAGTGCAGCAGCTTTTCAAAAAACTGGCCCGGGTGGAGGCGCACCACGAGGAGCGACTCTTTGAGGCGTACCGGCAGGTGGAGCCCGGCCAGGACCGGCCAACCTTTGATACCAAGGTGGCGTCCGATACCCTGGAAGGCGGCTTCAACGCCCGGGAATTTTTGGAGGCCAACCGGTCCCACCTGGAGACCGTACCCGAGGTGCTGGACCTGGCTATGATGCTGGAAACCCAGGCCCTGGACCTCTATCTCCGGTTTGCGGAGCGCTGTTCCCAGGCCCCCACCCGGGAGGTGCTGTTCACCATCGCCGGTGAAGAAAAAGCGCACCTGGCCAGCCTGGGGCGTCTTCTGGAAGAGAAGCTGGGCAAACGGGGCTGAACCTGATGGCCATCACCGTCCTGGAAGTACTGAAGAAACTGCCTCGGACTAATTGCGGGGATTGCGGGCAGCAGACGTGCCTGGCCTTTGCCACCCAGGTCATCAAGGAAGGGGAGGACCTGGAGAAATGTCCCCACCTGACCGTGACCGCGGCGGGGCTGGGGGAGGCGGTCAAGGCCCAGCAAGAGGCGGGGGTGGGTCGGCGCCGGGAGTCTCATGCCATTTCCCTGGAGGTCCTCCAGGCCAAAGTGGCGCCCCTGGATTTTGCCGCCCTGGCCGAGGGCCTGGGCGCCACGTATGGGGAGGAGGCCGGCCGGCCGTATCTCTCCCTGGCGTATTTCGGCTACTGTCTCCAGGTCTTCAAGGATGAGCTGCGCTATCCGCCGGGGGCGCTGGCCGATCCCTGGGACGCCATTCTGCTCTATAACTATATCGCCTCTCAGGGCCGGGAGCCGGTGACGGGCCGGTGGATTGCCTATAACAGCCTACCCAACTCGGTGTCCAAGGCCAAGACCCTGGCCCGTCTGGAACGGCAACTGGCGGATCACTTTGCTGGCAAGACGGCGGAGCTGCGGGAACGGTTGGCACAACAGGGTGGTGACACCGTCACCGTGGGAGGGGAGGACGCGGATGTGCAGGCGTCCTTCCTGCCGCTGCCCCGGGTGCCCGTGTTGCTGCTGTTCTGGGACGCCGAGGCTGAGGAAGGCTTTGCGGCCCAGGCCCATTTCCTTTTCGACGCCAGCGTCACCACCTATCTTGACCTGGAAGCCATACTGTTTTTGGTTGAACACCTGATGGAACGGCTGATGGGGTGAGAAGGTTTATTTGAGGGGAGGGCCGGGGGAATTTTTCGTCAGGGCTGCCCCCGGCCCTCCCCTTAACTATTTTTACACCGGCTCCGGACCGAGGGTGAGAGGTTTGCCGGTGGCCGCGGCGACGGCTCGGAGCATACCCTGGTAGATATTCTTATGGAAGGGGTCGAGGACGTACCAGTAGAGGATACCCAGGAGGCCCCGGGGCAGGAAGCGGGCCGTTTGGGTAAGTTCGGTGGCGCCGTCGGGCAGGGGAGTGAGGCGAAATTCCAGGGTGGCCTCTCCCGGCATCTTCATTTCGGCCAGCAGCAGCAAGCGTTTGCAGGGTTCCAGTTCCAGCACCCGGAAGAAATCCAGGGCATCGCCGATGCGGAGTTCAGTGGGATGACGCCGGCCGCGCCGGAGCCCGGAGCCTCCCAGGAGGCGGTCGAACCAGCCCCGGATGGACCATAGGGCCTCACCGTAGTACCAGCCGGTGGCCCCGCCGATGCGGCTGACGGCCTGCCAAACTTCCTGAGGAGTGGCCTTGAGGCGAATGCGGTAACCCAGGGACAGGATGGTGCCCCCGGCGTAGGCGGCGTCGCCGCAGGCGGCCCATTCCGGGGGAATCAGGGCGCCGGCGTCGCTCCAGCAGGTTTCCACCCGCTGCTGTTCGATCCTCTGCAGAGCGAGGCGGATGGTTTGGCGGCAATCCAACAGTTCCTGAGGGATGATCTCCCGGATGCGGTTGTCCAGGCAGACCACGGGGTTGGCCAGGCCTTCGGCCAGGGGCTGGGCAATAGAGGCCGGGACCGGGGTCACCAGGTGAATCCAGTAGGAACTGAGGCGAGGGGTGAGGACCGGCACCGGGATGACCAGGCGCCGGGCCAGGTGCGCCTCTTCGGCGTAAATCTCCATGAGTTGGCGGTAGGTCACCACTTCCGGGCCCCCGATATCGAAGCTCTGGCCCCGGGTGTCGTCGTGTTCCAGGCAGCCGATCAGATAAGTAAGGACGTTGCGGATGGCGATGGGTTGGACCGGGGTGTGGACCCACCGGGGGGTGATCATCACCGGCAGGCGGTCCACCAGGTAACGCAGGATTTCGAAGGCGGCGCCCCCGGAACCCAGGATCATGGCAGCCCGGAGAAAGGTGGTGGGGACCGCGCCGGCCTGGAGAATCCGGGCCACCTCAAAGCGGGAGCGCAGGTGTTCGCTCAGGCCGGGGTCATCGGCGCCTCCCAGACCTCCCAGGTAGATGAGGCGGTTAAGTCCGGCTGCCGCCGCGGCCCGGGCCAGGTTGCCAGCGGCCCGGCGGTCGACTGCGGCGAAATCCTGGGCCGCCGCGGTCATGGAGTGCACCAGGTAGAAGGCGGCCCAGCAGCCCTGGGCGGCCCGGAGCAAGGAGTCCTCGTCCAAGACGTCCCCCTGGGCCAATTCAAGGAGGGGATGGCTGCCCCAGGGGCGGCTGCGCAATTTGGCCAGAGATCGGCCCAGGGCACGGACCCGATGGCCCGCAGCCAACAGCCGGGGCACCAGGCGGCCGCCCACATAGCCGGTGGCGCCGGTGACCAGAACCGGTTCTGCCTTCATGAGCGGTAACCTCCCAGAAGAAGGATTAATAGCAAGTTGCAGCCAGACAAGCAATATAAATATAGCAGCAGCCTGAAATCTGGGACAAGCCCGGTCCGCCGGGATTCTGCAACAGAATTGTTCATTTGAGGGCCCCCGAAAACCTCGGTTTCCCCTAGCTGCGCTAAGGCTTGGCGATGTCTTATGGTCAAAACGATCATAGGGAAATGGTCACCCCGTTTATGGACTTCGAGCCTTGCTCCCTTTATAAAAGATAAGCAGATGCCGGAGTAAGGGCCACAGGGGTTAAGCAGCAGGAAGCTGCATCCCGAGTCCCAGCCGTAACAGACTTGGCCGGCCGGTAATGCAGAGGCCGGCAGGGCTGCGAGGATCATTAAATCCAGATACGCCGGCTTTTCCGGTATGGCCGGTTAAGGAGATACCCCATGTTGAAGATTATCGATCTCGGATGTCAGAATCACGATAGGCGTCAACTCACCTTCTTGCCTCCCGAAGACGAGTTGATGAAGGATATCATCTATAATCTGCCGCGCTCCGGAGATTTCCACACCTATATCTGCGACCACGGCCATACCCACCACGTTACCTTCGAGACGCGGGCCTTAAAAGTAGCCTCATTTTAAGGCAATAGACGGACCTATAACGATCTGGCAACTGGAAGTTCGACAATTCCGCAGTTTCGCGCCCTCCCTATCATATCGTCAAGGTGAAGCCGGAAGGTTACCAGTTCCTTCCGGTTTATCCTGTCCAGGCATCTCCATCACCACCATAACCAGGTCCCCCCGGCTGACCGGTTCGGCGTGGTAGAATTATTTCGGAAATTGGGTTTCACCGCATGAAAGCCCGATAATCGCCAATTATCTTAAGGGGAAAGCTGAAATCTGGGATGTCCAGACAAAATATGATATATTTTAACTAATTCTCCTGTTCCCTTCAGGACGAAACCTGGCAGTCGGGGCCAAACTGGTGAAGAATTACATGCGTCAAATAGCCCAAACCAAGGAATCGTTAAAAAGTGCGCGGGACGCTTTGGAGGCGGAAAGCCACGAGGTAGTCAGGGTATCGAACCGCCTGAACGAGAACTTGGTCAGAGCCGGGAAAATCATCTGGCGCCAGATGCTTCTCATCTGGGCGGTGGTGATTGTCTTGGGAGTCTCCTATTTTTTGATTCTGCAAAATGTACCCGTAGCCACTGATCAGGCCAAGCAGGAAGGCAGCGCCACTTCCAGTACTATTCCGAAAACCGCCGGACAGCTGCCATCTGCCAAATCTCCGGCCATCCCTGAAACCGAAGACTTGCTAAAGTTGCTCGATCAGATTCGCCAGGCCCAATTAGCCAAAGATATTCATATGTTTTTGGGGGCTTATGCTCCCACTTTCCCGAATTTGACGCGGAAACGCGAAGTGACCCTTAATATTTGGAAAAAGTACGACTACCTTGAGTCCCAATTCCAGATAAGCGAGGTCGTACCGCAAAGTGATGCGTTGATTCTGGCTAAAGTTACCTGGAATATCAAAGCTCGCGACCGTAAGACCGATGAGATCAAAAATATTTCAAAATCTTATCAGGTTGAGTTCTCTAAAGAATCGGGGAAATGGTTGATCCAAAAACTAAGGCCGGTTGAGGGCAAAGAGGATTTAGAATAATTCATCTAATTAAGGTATAGCCTACAGGCTGTCATCCTCTGCCAAGTAAAGTTGGACATAAGTGTTGAGATATCCGGGAATGATTAAAGCTATTATATTGATACTGACATCAATATTTTTAATATCCTGCGCAACTCCCCCTAAAATAGATTCGTATTATAGCATTCCTACCGTAAGCTATCTGCGGGAATGCCCCAATTATGAATGTCCGGTGGTGACCGAAGTTTATAATGCGGATAAAGTAAAGCTTTTGGAGAAAAATGAGGCAGGCTGGTGGCAGGTACAATCCTTACGTAATCATAAAATCGGTTGGACGCAACGTGATTTATTGAGTGAAGCCCCGATAGTTGCCAAAAATTATTATGTAACCGCAGACGGGCTGCCCCTGCGGGATTCTCCCGGTGAGGACGTCGTTTCCCGCAACCTGCTGGGTTATGGCGATAAGGTCCATAAGATTGGCCAGAAAGGGGTCTGGTGGCGAGTCTTAGTGGAGAAAGACAAATCCATCGGCTGGATTCCGGCCGCACAGGTCTCAGAGGAGCGGCCGGTGCCGGAGGGGATGGAAACAGGGAAGAGCCCCGAATCTGACCAGTCGGTCAAAGGGGCCCCTGCCACGACGCCTCCCGTCAAGGCCGGCTTTTACTTTGTGGCAGCAGAAACGCTCAAGGTGTACCTGATCCCCCTGACCACTTCCCAGGTGCTCAAGGTATTAATCCTCAACGATAAAGTAGAGAAGATCTCCCAGCATGGTTCCGACTGGTTTAAGGTAAGATATCTTACGACCGGGGGGGAAGGGTGGGTTCAGGCCCGTTACCTGAAAGACTCTCCGGTGACCAAGAAAACTCAGATTGTGACCCCGATGAAGAGATTCCGGAAAAAGGCTCCCGGGCGGAAGCCCCCGAGTCAAGAGCCCTCCGAGACCTTAGAACCCGAAGGAATGTGAAAATAATTCGCAAATTCCTGTCAACCACCTGGCGCGGGGCATACTGATTTCCTGGCGCGGATTTGGGGAACTCGCGGCTACTGCGACTTGTCGGGCCTCATGAGGAAAAGTGCGGGAGAGGCATGGATAGCACTTTCGCCATCATTAACGCAACAATTATCCTCCTCCTGGTGGGGGTCACCTGGTGGTATGAGCGCTCGACGAGTCGGATCTTGAGACAGTCTCAAGAGCAGGTGGCTGCCATGCAGCGGCAGGCCATCACCAAAATCGAAGAACTCCAAATCTCCTACACGCAAATCTTCCAGGAAATCGAAGAACGCCAGCAAGCCGAAGACCGGCTGCAGGAAAGCGAAGTGCGCTTCACCGCGTTTATGCAGCATCTCCCCGGCACCGCAACGATGCGGGATACGGAGGGGCGCTTTCTTTTTGTCAATGAGACCTGGGAGAAAGTTTTTGGCCGGCAGCGGGGTCAATGGTGGGGCAAGACGGTGGCGGAGGTGTGGCCCGCTGAGCTGGCCGGCTCCTTTATGGAGTTGGACCAGCGGGTCCTGGCCGGGAGGCAACCCCTGGAGAACATTGACACCCTGGAACAGGATGGCCAAAAGCACTTCTGGCTGATTAACCGGTTTCCCATCCTGAACCAGGAGGGCCAGGCCGTCATGGTGGGGGCCATCGGGATAGACATAACCGCCCGCCGGGACGCAGAGGAGGGCTTGCGGGACTCAGAGCAGAAACTCCGGTCACTGACCGCGCAACTGCTGACTGCGCAAGAAAATGAGCGCAAACGCCTGGCCGCGGAGTTGCATGATGAGTTGGGACACGCCCTGTTGACGTTGAAGCTTAAATTAGAATCTTTGGAAGAGCAGTTGCAGCCCCAGCAAGTCTCTTTGAAAGACGAAGTTAAAAAGATCCTCGGCTTTATCAGTGCGACTATTGGAGAAGTGCGGCGTCTGTACCTGGATTTAAGTCCGGGCGACCTGGAAGACCTGGGCCTGACCGCGGCCTTACATTCCCTGATCGACGATTTTGTCGATTTGCAAAAGAAAATAATCTGGTCGGTGAATCTGGATAACATCGACGGCCTGTTTCCTTTGCCGATCCAGACGACTATCTATCGGGTTATCCAGGAAGCCTTGACGAATATCGGCAAACACGCCGACCCCAGCCAGGTGACGCTGGAAATCAAAAAAGAGCCGGAGCGGGTTTCTTTTACCGTCAACGATGACGGCAAGGGTTTTGATAGAAACCGAATATTTAGCGAA
>JALNYP010000155.1 GCA_023229795.1 Syntrophobacterales bacterium | reverse complement strand
AACTCCTCATCTTGGATATCACCAATTACCAGCACAACTTCTGGTAATTCTGGATAAAACTTGAACTGCTCCGGTCTCACCAAATCATCAATTAGACGATTTGTGTCCCCAATCTTCAAGATCGAAACCTCTGTAATACCAGACAGGCTCTTATAACGGACTAAATCGGAGTCTACCGGCTCAAGGTCATCATTAAAAAAGCTGAATAGCTCGTGAGCGGAGCCGGAACGATCATTCCCACAAATCAGCAGCGTCCGAATCTGCGGATTGTACAACAAATTCCGCAGCATCTCCCGGAGGCCGTTGCCGTAGAGCGTCCCGAAGACCGCGATGGGGCTGGTGGCCGGGTTTAGGTCCACCCCGGCCTGGCGGAAGCGCTCGATGACGTAGTCCGGTTTGGACCACAGGGTCACCACCCCGATCGTCCCCTGGGGATTTATCACCGTCAGGCGGTCGGCGAAATGCAGGGGGATGAATTCCATGGCTGCGTTTATACCACAAACTGATTCAGAGGAAAAAATATTCCTGCACCGTAGGAGGCGAAAAGGTCCACCGGCCGCACCAGATCCGCGCCTCACCCCGCTTAAAAGGTTTCCCCCAGGCACCAAAAGTGATATGATTTTATCCGGTAAAGAAAGTCTTGTCAGCATTCTTGCCGGAGGCCAGGAAAATTGATAACAATAAGTCAGCTGCGGAAAGATTTTGGCGATCCGGGATTTCCCACAGGATACCCAGTATAGACAAGGGAGGGGCGGCGATGGCGGCTTTTAAAGAACGGATGTATCTGCGGAGTTTTCAGGAGATCAGCAAGGTCCTGAGCTCCACCCTGTCGGTGGACGAAGTGCTGGATCACATCGTGCGGCAGATCACCGAGGTCATGAACCTGAAAGGGGCCACGATCCGGCTGGTCAACCCCAAGACCAACCGGCTGGAGTTGGCCGCGGCCCACGGGCTGAGCGAGAAATACCTCAAAAAGGGCGCCGTGGACGTGGACAAGAGTGTCACCGAGGCCTTGAGCGGCCGGCCGGTGGCCATTTTTGACGCGGTCAACGACCCCCGCATGCAGTACCCCAAAGAGGCCAAGGAAGAAGGAATCGCTACCCTGGTGGCCGTCCCCATGGTGGCCAAGGGCAAGGTCATCGGCGTCATGCGCCTGGTGACCGCCGAACCCCGGGAGTTCACCATGGAGGAGGTGGATTTCGCCTGCGCCGTGGCGGAGTTGGGGGCCCAGGCCATCAGCAACGCCAAGATGTATGAAAATCGCACCAAGGAGTTCAATTTCCTCAAGGGCCTCCTGGAAGTCTCCAAGGCGATCAACTCCGCCCTGGACGTGAAAAAGGTCCTCAATCTCCTGGTGAAGACCGTCACCACCGCCCTGGACATCAAGGGGGCCGGGGTGCGCCTGCTGGATGAAAAACGGCAGCAGATGGAACTGGTGGCCCACTACGGCTTGAGCGACCGCTACATCACCAAGGGCCCGGTGGGGACCGACAAATCCATCACCGACGCCATGATGGGCAAGGCGGTATCCATCTACGACGTGGACAGCGACCCCCGGGCCACCTATCCCCAACAGGCGGCGGAAGAGGGCATCAAATCCATCCTGTCGGTGCCCATCAACCTCAAGGGCAACGTCATCGGGGTCATGCGCATCTATACCAGCGAACCCCGGGATTTTAGCGACGATGAGATCACCTTTATCTCCTCTTTGGCCGAGCAGGCGGCCCTGGGCATGGAAAACGCCCGCCTCTACCAGAAGCTCAAGGGCGAATACGAGGAGATGATGGGCGACCTGTACAGCTTCACCGGTTTTACCCGGTTTTAGGCCAGGGCGAGGGCGCCGCCAGACCAGGGCCCGGAAGGTTTCCGGGCCCGCCGCAGTTCCGGCGCCATTGCCAGGGTTGCCGGTTGGTTCCGGTGAGCGGGGCTTCTGGAGCCAACCCGGGGAAGGCTGGCACCGGGGCCAGCGCTCCCTGCCGCCCCCACCCCCACCGCGGCGGTTTAGACCGAGTCCCCCACGGTGGAGACCGCTCCCTTTCCACCTCCTTTTCATCCCCAGGAGAAGAGATGCCGCACTATTACGAAGAAAATGACCTGGAGAGGTTTAACGAAATCGGCAAGTACCGTCCCGATCTCTACCATAACTTCATGAACTATTACCAGGGGGTCATGAGCGCCGGGGCTCTGAGCGTCCGGGAAAAGGCCCTCATCGCCCTGGCAGTGGCCCACGCGGTCCAATGCCCTTACTGTATCGACGCCTATACCCGGGGGTCCCTGGAAGCCGGCTCCAACCTGGAGGAGATGACCGAGGCCATTCACGTCGCCTCGGCCATCCGGGGCGGGGCCACCCTGATTCACGGCATCCAGGCCGTGAACGCCGCCGCCAAGATCACCCTGTAAGCCAGAGGACCCATGCTGCCCTTTGCCCGCCAGCTTGAGCATCTGGGTTATGCCGGCCTCCAGGCCGAGACCTTCAACACCTTGCAGGTCAATCTGGGGTGGCGCTGCAACCAGGCATGCAAGCACTGCCACCTCATGGCCGGACCCCATCGCCCGGAACAGATGCAACGTGACACCATCGACGCCATCATCCGGGTGGTGGAGCGCTGGACCATCCCCTGCGTGGACCTCACCGGGGGGGCGCCGGAACTCAACCCCCATTACGAATACCTGGTGGAGCACCTGGAGCGATTGGGGACCCATATCCTCACCCGGTGCAACCTGACGATCCTTTTGGAACCCGGCAAGGAACACCTGGCGGAATTTTACCGGGACCACCGGGTGGAGTTGGTGGGCTCGCTGCCTTATTACCAGGAAGACCTGGTGGACCGCCTCCGCGGGGCCGGCGTGTTTCAGAAGAGCCTGGAAGCCTTGCGCCGCCTCAATCGCGTCGGCTACGGCGAACCGGGCTCCGGCCTCCGGCTTAATCTCATGTACAACCCCGCAGGCGCCTACCTGCCACCGGAGCAAGTCGCCTTGGAAGAAATCTTCCGCCGGGAGCTGACGAACCGCTACGGTATTCACTTTCACCAGCTCTTGACCCTGCTCAACATGCCTATCGGGCGCTTCAAGGAATTTTTGGAGCGGTCCAGAAATTATGAGCGTTACATGGGCAAGCTGGTGTCCGGTTTTAACCCGGCCACGGTGCCCGGCCTCATGTGCCGAAGCCTCATCAGCGTCGCCTGGGACGGGCGCCTCTACGACTGCGATTTCAACCAGGCCATGGACCTGCCCCTGCTGGCGGGCCTGCCCCAGACCATTGAGGACTTCGATTTGCCCGCCCTGGCCACCCGGCCCATCCACCTGGGGGACCACTGCTACGGCTGCACCGTCGGCCTCGGCTCCTCCTGCGGCGGCCGCCTGGCAGGGGAATGAAAATCGCAAGATTGGGGTGGAGGGCCAGGGACGTAGGGGCGGTTCGCGAACCGCCCCTACACCTCCCCACCCAGCCCCCTGTAGGGGCCTGCGTGTCCGCCCAGGGCGCATACATATAGCAATTGCCAAAAGCGTTTCCGTTATGGGAAGCCTTATAATCCCCCCTGCCCCCCTTTAAAAAAGGGGGGAACTACAAGGAATTGCTGTTAAAGTCCCCCTTTGTAAAAGGGGG
>JALNYP010000154.1 GCA_023229795.1 Syntrophobacterales bacterium | reverse complement strand
ATATCCCGGGCCCCCTTGACGGCGATCTCTTGCCGCTGCATAGTGAACCCCTTGCCCGCGGAAAGCTTGAGCAGCAGCACGTGATTATCCCCGTCATAATCCCAGCCGCCCAGTTCGGCATTCAGGTAAGGGAAGACCGGGGAAATGTCCACGTCAAAGGTGGCGATGCCGTGCAGGATTTCCTTGCTAGAGTCGCACTTGGGCCGGAAGATTTCATAGTTTTTGATCTGCTCCAGTAGCATTTTGTCTCCCCGGGGTTTCGCCCCGTTGCTTTAAGGGGATGTCAAAATTCATCCAGGGCCCGCCAGCCGTAGCTCTGGAGATAGGCCTGGAGTTTTTCCCGCTTTTCCCGGTATTTTTCTTCCCAGAGGGGCTGGCAGGCCTCCAGGGAAATCTCACCTTCCCGCAAGCCCGCGGCATAGGCCATGCAAGTCAGATAACCGCAGACCTTGCAGTTGGTCATAGGCAGCAGCTTCAAGATCTCCATAATCTTGAGGCCGGCCTGACTCACATAGCGCGGTGTGATATGGTCCCGGCGCTCGTAGATATCATTGATCTGCGTCTGAATCCAGGTGAGCAGGGCGTGGGCTTCATCCAGGTCTCGAATCCCGCGAATGGCAATTTGATGCGGGTGCAGGGTGATCCATTTGCCGTTGGAGAGCTTGAGCAGGAGGACCTGATTGATTTGATCATAGTCCCAACCGCCTAATTCGGCATTCACATAGGGGAAAGCAGGGGAGATGTCCGCCTGGAAGGTGGCGATGGCGTGCAGGACTTCCTTCGAAGAGTCCATCTTCGGGCGAAAGATGTCAAAATTATCGATCTTCTCCAACAACATGGTTCACCTTCCTCAGATAGCGGGAACCTTTGGTGAGCAATCCTGTTAATTTTAACCACGCACTTTTCCCAAACTGCCACAGGCAGGCGAAGGCGCCCGCTACCAGGGCGGCGCCGCCGACCCCCACCGGACAGCCCGGGGTGCCGCAAAAAGGGCATACGGAGGTGGAGGCATAGATGCCGAAAAAGGCCAGGAACCAAAGGATATAGCGTTTGAGAGAATCCCAACGGCCCACCTCCTGGGTTTCCTCCCGGTCTGCTATCCTTTCGGTGGAGTTGCCTACAAGAGTTTCCGTGTCGGGCGCGCCATGGCCGCAACAGCCAGGGTGGTCGCAGGTGTGGCTCGGTTCAGGCTGAGGCGATTTTCGCAGCATTAGCCCTTCTCCGTCGCCCTCTGAGTTTCTTCTGTAAGAGATACGCTAGGCGCTCCCGCAGGCCGTCCCGCACCCAGCGGAACACCGTGAGAATTTCTGCCTCCGTGCCCGTGGCCTTGGCCGGGTCCGGGAAGCCCACGTGCATGACCTCGGTATTGCCAGGAAAGATAGGGCATTGCTCCGCGGCACTGTCGCACACGGTAATCACCAGGTCGAAGTGCTTCCCGGCCAGTTCGTCTATGGACTTGGAATGGTGACGGCTAATGTCGATGCCCAACTCGGCCATGACTTGAATGGCCCGGGAGTTGACCCGGCTGGGTCTGATCCCGGCGGAAAAAGCCTGAACCTGCCCAGCCAGATCGTGATTCACCAGACCTTCGGCCATCTGGCTGCGGCAGGCGTTTTCCGTGCAAAGAAATAAGACCTTCAACATCCGCATCTATCCTTTATGAGATCAGCTTTTTGATCTCGTCCACGCTGGGCACCTTGCCCACCACCTTCACTTCGCCGTCCACCACCAGGGCCGGAGTCACGAAGATGCCGAAGGACATGATCTTGTTGAGTTCAGAAACCTTTTCCAATTCATAGTCCAATCCTACGGCCTTGGCGGCCTCGTCGGTGCGCTTAGCCAACTCGATGCACTTGGGGCAGCCCGGCCCCAGAACCTGTAATTTTTTCATGAGAATCCTCCTCTTATTTTATGCCGGGGGAGGGCCGAAACCCTCTCCCTTGAATTTCCTTACTTCACCAGCCAGCCGAAACCCATGCCGACGAAGGTGGCAATGACCACGATAATGGTACAGAAGACTGCGGTCTTTTTCCAGCCCATGACCCGGCCAATGACGATCATGCTGGGCAGCGACAGGGCCGGGCCCGCCAACAGCAGGGCCAGGGCCGGACCCTGGTCCATGCCCATTTTCATCAAGGCCTGGGTAATGGGCACCTCGGTCAAGGTGGCGAAGTACCAGAAGGCGCCGATGAGGGAGGCCAGGAAGTTGGCACTCAGGCTATTATCCCCCACCAGGGAGGCCACGTATTGGGCTGGTATTAGGGCGCTGATAAAACCCACGGCCAGGACCCCACCATAGAGCAAGGGGGCCAGGAGCTTGGTGAACTCCCAGGTGTTGTGCATCCACTCGCCGATCTCGTCTTTGGTAAACCAGCGCCAGAGCATCAGCAAGATCGAGAGCAGGATAAAGCCAGCGATATAAAACTTCATCTGCGATACCGCCAACACCCAGGTCTGTTCCCGTTCCAGACGGGAGAGGCGCTCCTTGGGAATGACCACCTGGTCTTCTTTCTGTTTGCCTTCCCAATCTTGGGAGAGCTGGAAGACCATGTCGTGGGCCCGCTCCTCCAGGACCACGGCCTGCACCTGCTGCCCGTCTTGCAGGTAGATGGTGACGTCCCGGGGGGTGACCCAGGCGGCGAAGATGAGGAAGCTCACCAGGGCGACAAAATAAATCGCGGTTTGCCACAGGGGCCGCCGAGGCGCTTCGACCGGCGGCAGCTTCATGGCCGCGGCCACCTTGGCTTTTTCTTCCTTGCGGAAAAAGAAGGCCATGAGCAAGCCCACGATGAAGGCGAAACCCACTGCGCCCACAGTCCTGGCAACGCCCATTTCCAGGCCCAAAACCCGGGCGGTGAGGAAAATGGCCAGGATGTTGATTCCCGGGCCGCTATACAGAAAGGCCGAAGCCGGTCCCAGGCCGGCCCCCATATTATAGATGCCGGCAAACATGGGCAGGACGGAACACGAGCACACCGCCAGGATGGAGCCGGAGACCGAGGCCACGGTGTAGGCTAGAAACTTGTTGGCCGTGGGGCCCAGATAGCGCAGTACCGCGGCTTGGGACAGAAAGGTGATGATGGCCCCGGCGATGAACAGGGCCGGCACCACGCAGGTGAGGGTGTGATTGCGGGCGTAAGCCTGGAGCATCTTGAAGGCTTCCAGGATGGCTTCCTGCACCTTGGCGTTTCCCAAGGGCAGGTAGTAGGCAAAGAGGAAGATGCCCACAAAAAGGAGAAAGATTTTACCTTCCCGGCCAAACAACACTCCCGTGCATTTCTTCCAGGCGGTGATCCAGTACGACTCCTTCGGTTCCAGTTCCAGAGCCGCAGCCTTTTCCGACGTATGATCCATGCTGAAATTTCCTCGCTCTCCCGGAATTACATCCCGAACTTGCCCAGTTGGGCAGTGATTTCTGATTCGCTTAATTCCCCTGCTCTCATCCAGAGGAGGTTGCCCTCGGCATCTAAAAACAACAGGGCCGGCGCCTGGGTAATGCCGTATTGTTTGAGATACACTCTGGCGTCTTCCTTATTGGTGGAATAATCAATGCGCTTGAGGAGTTCCTTTCTCGAGCCGGTAAAGACATTGCCTATGATAATATCCCCAGCCTGACA
>JALNYP010000153.1 GCA_023229795.1 Syntrophobacterales bacterium | reverse complement strand
GTTCCTGACGTTCTTGCTCGGTTAAGGTCACACGATATCGTGGCTTCATGGCAAATCCCTCCCCCAAGGAATTTGCCCTAATTATACCGCATTATACGAAATTAGCAATGTTACATGGTACTAGAGAAAAACCTTGTAATCCGTTTTCAAGACCTGGGCTAAACGTTTGGCCATGTTTTTGCCGATAGGACGCTTACCGTTCTCCATCTCGGAGAGATTGGTGCGCTTGACCCCCAGCAGGCGGGCAAGCTGCTCCTGGGTCAGGCCCTCCCGCAGGCGCAAGCCGCGAATGGCGCTGCCCTGGAGCAGGTCGGGAAAGACCTGCTTCAGGGGGACGGATTCATCCCCAGTCCCCAGGATGGCGGATACGGCCTCCTGAATTTTGCTGATTTTATCGTCGGGGAGCTGGTAGCGTCGGCAGACTTCAGCAAAGTCTTGGGTAATCTGCTCCTTCGTGGGTTCCAACCTAAGTCACCTCCAGGCAGTACGCACCGGTAACCTTCCAAACGGCTACATAGGTGGGTCGCCCTGGCTTAATATGGCAATGATAACAGTTCTCCGTAGCTTGGATCTTGCCGTAATGGGGCCACTACCGCTGCACCGGACCGGTGGCGCGCAATTCCAAAGCCAGGACCTTGAAGCGCTCCTGGATCAACTGCGGCAGCTTTTGGCAGTTTTTAACTGCCCTATTGGTAAGGCCCACCCGCCATTCCATTATCCTGATAAGTACCATTTTTTGAGACATAAGGCAAGGGTTCAAGCTTTTCCCGTTCCCTGGTTGAACTTAGGAACGAGAAAAGCTGCGGCGCCGGCTTAATATTTCTCCCGATGGCCCTCCCGGCCGTGATGCGGCCCATGTCCCCCTCCCAGATTTATCTCCTCAGAATTATTGCCGATTGACATTCTCATCAGGGTCCTTATTTTTATAGTTACTCGGCTGAAAAGGAGTTATCGTGCTCCCCAGGGAAATAAAAGGCGGGAACGAGGAGGATACATGAAGCTCTGGAGATTGATGATCCCGGTAATGCTGAGTCCGTTGCTGGTGATGCTGGCCAGCCCTCCGGCCCAGGCTTATTCCGGCGTTTACTACATAATCCCCACCTCGGTCCCGCTGCGGGAATGCGCGGCTCCCGAGTGCGACGTGCTGCTCACGGCCTATCAGGGCGATAAGGTGGAAATCCTGGAGCGGACCACCACGGGCTGGTCCCGGGTGCGGCTGGTGGACCGGGCGGCGATCGGCTGGATACGCAGCGACCAGCTCAGTTATAGTCCCGATCGGAAAACCGCGCCCATGCCTACTTACTATATTAGAAGCAGCGTGCCCCTGCGGGACGGTCCCAGTCCGAACTACAACACCATCAGGACCTTGAATTTCAATGACCCGGTGGAAATGCTGGGAGTCGGCACCAGCGGCTGGGCCCAGGTCCGCATCCGGGAAAGCAACACGGTCGGCTGGGTGCCGCCCCGGTATCTGTCCCCCGATCCGTTGAGTGAGCGCCGTTCGCCGCCGCGCCGCCGGGCTCCGGCCCGCAAGGCGCCTCCCCCGGAGGAGAAAGCTCCGAGCTCGGCTCCTAGTGCGATGTGAAGTCAACTCCACTTTTGGACTCTGCCCAATGGCGGCTAAAAGCCGCCGCTGACTCTTAGATGGCTGCGCCTTGAGCCATAAAAGGAGGATTCCATGAGGCAGATCATTCGGATCCTGAAGCATCTTTTCCTGAATATCGTGGCTCTGGCTCTCTTGATAAACGGCTACGAACCGGCCCACGGGACCGCCGGCGCGCCGGGTTCAGCGGGCCCCGGCTGTTAGGCCGTCCATTCGCGCCGGTAAGGCAACGGGGGGAGTTGAACAATCATGGCTCCGGGAATGCCGATCTCGATGACGGCCATGATCTCCGGCAGCGCGAGCCAGGTCGGGCAAACAACCCTGATCTACCAGGAAACTCGGAGGCCGGTCAGGCCGCCTGAAAAATCATCAGAGGGGGAACGACATGCGTAGAATCACCATTTGGCGGATAACCGCAACCTGGCTCCTCATCCTGTGCTTGGCCCTGGCAGGGTGCGCCGGCATGCAAACCCAGCAGACCAAAACCACGGAAGAGCTGCTCTCGGCGGCGGGCTTTAATCAGATTTTTCCCACCACCCCTAAACTGAAAGACCGTTTGCAGGCTTTGCCCCAGAAGCAGATTTTCATGGCCAGCCGGGGACCCAAGCTGTTCTACGTGTACGCCGATGCCGCGGGTTGCGGCTGTCTCTATGCCGGCAACCAGCAGCAATACCAGGCCTACCAGCAGCTCGCGGCCCAATACAAGATGGCCGCGATGCAGGTTGCCGCGGCTGAAATGAATGAAGCCGCGGCCATGGACTGGGGAGAATGGGGGGAAGCGGGCCCCTGGTATTGATGAGCGGAAGTCCGTGACCGGAAGTTGGTTTCGTTAGGGGGGAAACCCGGCGTTTCCCCCCTTTCGAGAGGTCCGCCCGCCTTGCCCAGCACCGGGTTGAGGCGCTTAGATAAAGCATACCCGCACCTTTCTCCTACCTTAATACCTTAAGACTTTGCGATATGGGTTTTATATTTTAAACTTAGGGAGATCTCCGATTTTTCGGGTTTCTGAAGAACGGCAATGCCGAGGCCGCCAGGGTCTCGGAAGGAGAAGAACATGTTTAAGGAAGAACGAGATGAAAGCCAATTTGCATGGAGCATGTTGGGCGATATCGAAATGGGCCGGCCGAATCTCGGCCCGATGGTTCACGTGGCCGTGTACCGCCTGATGCAATTCACCCTGCGCGACATCCTCATCCGGGATTTTGGGGTCGAGAAGACCAATAAGATTATTTTCGAGGCCGGTAAGAAAGCCGGTCAGGAGTTTTGCGACCACATCCTCACGGAGAAGAACGATTTGAACGGCCTCTTCGCCGACCTCCAGCGCACCATGAAGGAACTCGGCATCGGCATCTTCCGCGTCGAATCAGCCGATCTTGAGAAAAACTCTTTTGTGGTCACGGTGGCCGAAGACCTGGATTGCTCGGGCATCCCCGTTTGCTCGGAGCAGATCTGCACCTATGACGAAGGATTTATCGCCGGTCTGCTGCTCGCCTATTCTGGGAAAAACTTCCGCGTCAAGGAAGTGGACTGTTGGGGGTCCGGGGGGCGGGTCTGCCGCTTCACTGTAATCCCTCAGTGAGACGCCGAGATGATCTCCGTTGCCGAGGATTTTATCGACACCATTACCGCGGCCTTTCATCACCTGCGCACCGGGACGGTTCCTCCCCCGATCGCCATACCGGATGACCTCCCTGACAACGAGCTCCGCCAGCTTCTCACCTATATCAATCGCTTTCTCGTCGAATTCGCCACCTTCGCCAAGGCCATGGAACAGATCGCCCAAGGAGACCTGGACACTCGGCCGCAGTTGAGCCGGATGACCGTGGCCCAATCCTTCAAGGCCCTGCAATCGAACCTCAAACACCTGACCTGGAAGACCCAACAGATCGCCGCGGGGGACCTGGAGCAGAAGGTTGACTTCATGGGGGATTTCTCCACCGCCTTCAACACCATGACTCAGCAGTTGAAGGACTCTCATGAGCAACTCGAGCGCCGTAATCAGTTCATCCGGGAG